>PBRP01000020.1 GCA_002726655.1 Gammaproteobacteria bacterium | reverse complement strand
GTGAAGAAACCGGATTTTGAATCCGGCGCGTCTACCAGTTCCGCCACCCCGGCACAGAAGGCTGGCGATTATAGCAGAGCCCATTTGTAGCTGTCTGTGGCTATTTTTAGTTATTTTGTCGTGATTTAGTGCGCTTTCATCGGTCGATGGCTGTTGGATAAACGGCTTGTGCTACGATTTCCCTGTGAGAAATCGGAAAAATGCTGGTTTTTTGTGATTATTCGGTTTTTGGGGGTCATTAATTGGGTTGAGTCAAGGCGTTTGCTAAAATCGCCGTATTCGTAAGCCCAGCGGACGAGAAAAAGGATTCTTTGATGCGATTGGATCGAATTGAGAGAGAAGAAGAAGTGCTGATTGATGTGATTAATTGCACCCATCAACCAGATCTAAATGACACGTCTCTTGCCTGCATGACAGTGGATGTTTCGGAAGTCGGCATGAAGGTGATGACCGACATACCGATTCCAGTCAGTACCCGTCTGGGTTTGCGTCTAGATTTGTCCACGGCACTGTATCGGCTTGAAGGGGAAGTCAGGTGGACCAAAGAAGAGGGTAGTCACCTTGTTGGTCTTCTGCTGGATGATGACTCCCAGGATTTCATTTCCTGGACCAAGATGTTCCAGCTGGACTTTTAACCCGTCCGAATACTTCCTTAGAATGCATTGAATGCAGGTCAGTGATTTCGACTATGAGTTGCCCTCGCATCTCATTGCAAAGCATCCCACACCGGTCCGCTCCGCCAGCCGCCTGATGCATCTCGATGCGGCGACCGGCAATATTAGCCATTACCAATTCAGCGATTTACCCGACCTGCTTGATGCGGATGATCTGCTGGTGTTTAACAATACACGTGTAATCCCCGCAAGACTGTACGGCAAAAAAGAGACCGGTGGTCGGGTAGAGATACTGATTGAGCGGATCCTTGATGCGCATAGCGTTAAGGCGCAGGTGCGCAGCAGCAAGTCTCCCCTGCCAGGGAGCGAGATTGTTCTTGATAACAGTTCCGTAAAGGTGCAGGTTAAAGGCAGGGATGGGCCATTTTTTGAACTTGTCTTTCCCAAACCTGGTGTTACGCAAATCACTAACGAACTCGGCCATGTGCCCCTGCCGCCCTATATCGACAGGGATGATGAACTCGCGGACAGGGAGCGGTATCAGACCATCTATGCTTCTCGGGATGGTGCAGTTGCAGCGCCAACCTCCGGGTTGCATTTTGATGAGGCGTTGTTTGTTGAGCTTAAAAGAAAGCAAGTCGGCAGGGCTGAAGTCACTTTGCATGTCGGTGCCGGGACCTTTCAGCCGGTCCGGGTAGACAAGGTTGAAGATCATCAGATGCATGCTGAATGGCTGCAGGTGAATCAGGAAGTTTGCTCGGCAGTTGAAAATTGCCATGCTGCCGGCGGTCGCACCGTTGCGGTTGGCACCACCAGTGTGCGCAGTCTTGAATCAGCTTCGGCAGCAGGAGCCCTCGCGCCCTTCGAGGGTGACACAAATATCTTTATTTATCCTGGCTACGAGTTCAGGTCGGTGGATGCCATGATCACCAACTTTCACCTGCCGGAATCGACACTGGTCATGTTGGTGAGTGCATTTGCCGGGAAGGAATACATCAAACAGGCTTATAATGTCGCCATTCAGGAGTCCTATCGCTTTTTCAGCTATGGTGACGCCATGCTGATTACCCGCTAGACGCTTTAGGATTCATATTCATGCAGTTTGAAGTCAGCCATCAGGATGGTGAGGCCCGCCGTGGGGAGTTAACCCTTGCCCATGGCAAGGTGCAGACGCCCATATTCATGCCCTGTGGTACCTATGGTTCTGTTAAGGGCATGCTGCCCAGTTCGCTGGATGAGGTTGGCGTGCAGATCCTCCTCGGTAATACCTTTCACCTGATGCTGCGCCCGGGCATGGAGGTGATCGAGCAGCACCAGGGTCTGCATGAGTTCATGTCATGGTCGGGGCCGATCCTGACGGACTCTGGTGGCTTCCAGGTATTCAGCCTGGGTGATATGCGTAAGCTCACGGAGGAGGGGGCAAGTTTTCGTTCACCTATCAATGGGGACAAGGTGTTCCTGAGCCCCGAGATATCCATGCAGATCCAGATGAGTCTGAATTCGGATATCGCCATGGTGCTGGATGAATGCACGCCTTACCCGGCGGATGAAAAGGCTGTACGGGAATCCATGGACCTGTCCCTTCGCTGGGCCGGGCGCAGTAAGGATGCCTATAAAAGCAGCAATGCATTATTCGGTATTGTCCAGGGAGGCGTGTATCCGGCGCTGCGGGAGGCGTCCCTTTCCGGGTTGCTCGATATCGGCTTTGATGGCTATGCCATCGGCGGCCTGTCGGTGGGTGAGCCAAAGGAAGATATGATGGATATTGTCGAGCGTCTGACGCCGGCAATGCCGGAGGAAAAGCCACGCTACCTCATGGGGGTCGGCACACCCCATGACATGGTGGAATGTGTCAGGCGCGGTATCGACATGATGGACTGCGTGATGCCGACACGAAATGCCAGGAACGGCCACCTGTTTACGTCCTCCGGTGTCGTCAAAATCCGGAACGCGGTGCATAAGACTGATACGGGTACCCTTGATCCTCGCTGTGACTGTTATACCTGCGGGAATTTTTCACGGGCTTACCTGCATCACCTGGATAAGTGCGGCGAGATGCTGGGTGCGGAGCTAAACACCATTCATAACCTGCACTATTACATGGCGCTGATGGCTGGTTTAAGGGGTGCCATTGAAAATGGCCGCCTTGATGACCATATTGGTGAGATAACTGAAAACTGGGGAATGAGCGTTTAAGTTTGCTTATCACCGGCTGAGCAGCGAAAATAGCGCCCGTTTTACAGGACCCCGCGCTTTCAGAAGGGAGCGCTGACAGAGATCCAACTTAGAGATTGCCCGAAATCAGGGCTTGAAGAGTCATTATGATTGAGTTTTTTATTTCCTCCGCCATGGCGGCAGAAGCCGGGCCTGGTGGGCCGCTACCAGGTCTGGACCTGTTTATCATTGTCGCTTTTGCCGCGGTGTTTTACTTTATTGTCTGGCGGCCCCAGAGCAAACGTTCGAAAGAGCATCGTGAACTGGTTGCCGGCCTGGGCAAGGGTGATGAAGTCGTCACCAACGGCGGTCTTATCGGCAAAATCGTGAAGGTAGAAGACCAGTACCTGGTTTTTGAAGTTGCAGACAATGTGCACCTGAAGTTGCAGAAAGGTGCGGTTGCAGCAGCGTTGCCAAAAGGCACGATCAAGTCTATCTAAAGACCGACTTAGGGAAACAGGATTTTGATTAACCGTTATCCATTGTGGAAGAACCTGCTGGTTGCAGGTGCTGTGCTGCTGGGCTTTATTTATGCCCTGCCGAATATCTATCCACCGGATTTTGCTATCCAGATTTCCAATGAGGATACTGCCCTTGAGGTTTCAGAGCGCCATCTGGCAGCCGCGACCAGGTCCCTGGACGAGGCCGGGTTGTCCTATTTTGATGCCGTACTCAAAGATGGCAGCGCATTGATCCGTTTTCATGATGATGACTCCCAGCTTAAAGGCAGGTCTGTAGTACAAAGAGCCCTGCATGATCAGGCAGGCACCTTTATCGTTGCACTGAATGCAGCGCCGACCACACCCGAGTGGCTGGTGAGTATTGGCGCGGAACCCATGAAGTACGGTCTTGACCTGCGCGGTGGTGTTCACTTTCTGATGGAGGTTGATACCGAGAAGACCATCAGTGATCGGATTGAAGGCCTGGAGCAGGATGTTAAGCGTGCCCTGCGGGACAAGTCAGACAGAATTCGCTACACAAGTCTGGAATCGCCGGCGCGAGGCGTGTTGAAGGTCTCTTTTAGTGAGGAAGCCCTGCGTGACCGGGCGCGTGACAAGATCGAGTCACAGTACCGCCAGTTCCTGATCACTGAAGGTGAGGATGATAAATTCTTTGTCACCCTGACCATGACGGATGACAGCATCAAGGAAATTGAAGACTTTGCGGTGCAGCAGAATCTGCAGACCATCCGTAACCGGGTGAATGAACTGGGTGTAGCGGAACCACTGGTACAGCGACTGGGGCGTAACCGGATAGTCGTGGATTTACCGGGCGTTCAGGATACGGCTGCAGCCAAGAAGATCCTTGGCAAGGTCGCGACACTGGAGTTTCGTATGGAGGCGCAACCGAGCGCGCCGCGTTCAACCACGATTTCCTATGAGTATGAAGGGCGAGATGCCAGTGTTGAAAAGAAGGTCATCCTGAGAGGTGACCGAGTCTTTGATGCCCAGGTTGGCTTTGATCCAGATTCCGGTTTACCCCAGGTCAATATCAAGCTCGACAGTGATGGCGGCGAGCTGATGCATCGTGCCACCCGGCACAATATCGGCCGGCGCATGGCGGTTATCTTTATTGAAACCAAGACCCGTGATCGCTATGAGATGGTAGATGGCGAGGAAGTGCTCACCAGTGTTCCCTATATTGTAAAAAGGGTTATCAGCCTTGCCACCGTGCGGGCTGCGCTCGGCGTATCTTTCAGAATCACCGGCCTGGAGGCGGGTGAGGCCAGGGAGCTGGCGTTGCTCTTAAGAGCAGGAGCCCTTGCTGCTGACATGTTTATAGCGGAAGAGAGAACAGTGGGTGCCAGCCTTGGCCGGGATAATATCAGGAAAGGTGCCATATCAGTGGTTGTTGGCATGGGGCTGGTGCTGCTTTTTATGCTTGCCTACTACAGGGTATTTGGCCTTGCGGCGAATGTCGCCTTAACCGCCAACCTGGTGTTGCTGGTGGCGGTCATGTCTGGTCTATCTGCGACCCTGACGCTGCCTGGTATTGCCGGCATTGTTCTGACTGTTGGTATGGCCGTGGATGCCAATGTACTGATTTTTTCAAGAATCCGTGAAGAGCTGAAGAACAAAATGTCACCCCAGGCGGCTATCAATGCGGGGTTTGAGCGTGCCTTTGTTACTATTATGGATGCAAACCTAACGACCTTACTGGTGGCGGTTATTCTTTATAGTATCGGCACCGGGCCTGTTAAGGGATTTGCCATTACCCTGTCCATTGGCATCATAACTTCCATGTTTACTGCCATCATGGGAACGCGGGCAATAATCAATCTGATGTACGGTGGTCGGAATGTTAAAAGGTTGATGATCTGATGCGACTCGATGACCTCAAGTTTGATTTTATGAGCTACCGCAAGATTGCAGCAGTAGTCTCCGCGACGCTGGTGGTTTTATCCTTTTTGAATCTGGCGATAAACGAGGTGGAATGGGGGCTCGACTTTACCGGCGGCACGCTGGTTGAAGTATTCTATGAGCAGTCAGTCGACCCGGAGCAGATTCGAATCGATCTTGACAGTGCCGGGTATGAAGGCCATGTAGTTCAGTACTTTGGTTCAGATCAGGATGTACTCGTGCGGATTCCTCCACAGAAGAACCTGAGTGAAAAAGAGAATGCGACATTGGGGGATCGGATTCTTGAATCCCTGAGAGAATCCACATCATCTGATGTCAGCCTGCGTCGCTCTGAGTTTGTTGGTCCGGCAGTGGGTGAAGAACTCACCAACCAGGGAGGCCTTGGTCTGCTGACGGCCCTCGCCGTTGTGTTGATCTATGTTGCCTTTCGTTTTCAGCTGAAATTTGCAGTTGGTGCGGTTGTTGCCCTGTTCCACGATGTGATGATTACCCTCGGGATATTCTCGATTGCCCGCTGGAATTTTGACCTGACCGTGCTGGCAGCACTGCTTGCGGTCATTGGTTATTCACTGAACGATACCATCGTGGTGTCGGATAGAATCAGGGAGAATTTTCGCAAGATTCGACGGGGTTCGTCCGTAGATATTATCAATACATCATTGAACCAGACGCTTGGCAGAACCCTGATCACGTCCTTTACAACCCTGCTGGTCCTGTTTGCACTCCTGATACTTGGTGGTGAGCTGATTCGTGGGTTTGCCACCGGTTTGATCATAGGTGTCCTGGTCGGTACCTATTCGTCTATTTATATCGCCGCCAATGTTCTACTGATGCTGAACATCACCAAGGCAGATCTGGCTATTCCGGTTAAAGAGGGTGCCGATGACCAGGATCTTGGTGGGGGTTTTTAAGCGCCGTCACGCACTGGGTCTTCTCGACTGGAGATCACGAAGTGATCGAAGTGGAGAGATCTGGTTCTAAAGAGTGAGATCCCTCGACTCCGTCGTACCCGATCCCGGTCGGTCGCTCGGGATGACGCTTTATATCCCACCCAGATGCTGCTTCACCAGCGGCGCAAAAAATTTAAACACCTTGGGTGAACCGGCGACAAGATTGCCGGACTTCATATAACCTGCACCGCCGGCAAAATCACCCAGCAAACCGCCGGACTCCATTACCATCAGTGCACCTGCGGCCATATCCCAGGGTTTGAGATTACCCATCCACATGGCATCCAGGCGTCCCGAGGCAACGTAGGCGAGTTCAAGGCAGGCGCTGCCCTGCTGGCGCAGAATGACATGTTCGTTGAGTAGTTTTCGGGTGAGTTGACCGTTTGCATCGGCGACTTCAGCGAGGGAAGGGCTACTGGTGGCTATCACACTACCGTCCAGGACCTCTTTGGCACTGACGCGTACGCGTTTGCCGTTTAACTGGCAACCCTTGCCGCGACTGACAACAAATTCTTCCTGGCGAATGGGGTCGAGGATAATGCCGTGTTCAAGCTTGCCCCTGTGCAGGCAGGCAATAGACACACAAAAGTGCGGAATCTGCCGAACGAAATTCATAGTCCCGTCAATCGGGTCGATGATCCATTCGTACTCTGCATCTTCTACGGCGATGTTGCTGATCTGCTCCTCACCGCTGATACTGTGGTCAGGATAAGTTTCATGAAGTGCCTCAACAATGATCCGTTCTGCATCCCGGTCCACGTTGGTGACATAGTTGTTGTGACCCTTCTCGTCAATTTTCACCAGGTCCGGTCGATCGAACGCGCGGGAGATCCTGAGTCCAGCCTCTCTAGCGGCACGAAGTGCGATGGTAGCCATGGGTTGCATGCAGGAATCCGGTGTGAAGCATTTTGCGGTCGCGCATCATAGCAGAACAGAGCAAAGTTTTGAGAAAGTTTCCTGACTTGGCTGTAATATTCGTGCCATGAATGAACAAGGTCTATTTCCGGACGTCCGCATTGTGCTCGTCGAAACATCCCATCCGGGCAATATCGGTGCCGCCGCCAGGGCGATGAAGAATATGGGTGTCACCAGTCTGTACCTGGTCAACCCGGGCGACTTCCCCAGTGAGCAGGCGGTTTATCGATCGGTCAGTGCAGCCGATGTGGTGGAAAACGCCGTTGTCGTGAGTAATGTGGATGAGGCACTTGCTGATTGTGAACTCATCATCGGTACATCAGCCAGGGACAGGCGGATACCCTGGCCCATGCTTGACCCGAAGAGCTGCGCTGAGAAAGTGGTGGCAGGCCAGGCAAGCGGCAGCAAGGTTGCCATTCTGTTTGGCCGCGAGTCCCGCGGGCTCAAGAACGACGAACTGCACAAGTGCCATTATCATGTGAATATTCCCACGGGTGAAGCCTACTCCTCGCTGAATCTTGCCATGGCTGTACAGGTAATCTGCTATGAGATATTGCAGGCATCACTGCAACAGCAGGTGCCGTGTGATGATAAAGCGATGGCAGAGGCTCATGACGATGGGCGCGGTTCGGCGGGTGAAAACTGGGACATAAAGCTTGCCACGGCACAGGATATGGAGCACCTGTTTGAACACCTCGAGAAGACCCTGATAGAAATTGAATTTCACGATCCGGCAAACCCACGGCAGTTGCTGACTCGATTGCGTCGAATGTTTAACCGCATCCGTCCGGATCAGATGGAGGTCAATATTCTTCGCGGTTTCCTAACTGCGATTAACAATCGAGTCAGGTGAAGCGACTTGATAGCCGTGTAAAAGTTGCCATTGCATCATCGTCGATGATATCGCCGTGGGTCACTATGATTCGCTCAAACTGCCACTGCTCGACACGAGTCAGAGCTTCGCCGTAGCCTGCCTTGTCCTTGTGCAGGAAGCCCAGTTTCAGTGGTGGGGCAATACAAATGCCCTTGAACCCGATTGGGCCGAGTATAAATTTCTGTATAAAGGTCGGTTCGATACCCTCGTAGTTCTGAATATAGTCCGTAACGATCAAGGACTTGCTTTTCTTGTGTAGAAAGACAGATTCATCAAAGACACTAAACCCTGGCAGATAAGCCCAGGCGAGATCCTCCTCCCATATATTGTTGAAGTCAGCCTGTAACGGCGTGAAGCCATCCGTCAGTTTAAGTTTTTTGGGGATGCCTTTGCTGACATAAAGTTGTGCCTGAGGATAAGCTGAACGCCATTCCATCAAAAACAGATTGTGTGCGTTGTTTGGGCCAACGATACAGGCCACTTCACCCAAATTGTTTACTTCCTCGATGAGAGTATCGCTGATGGTTGTGGGTGAATGGACCCAGAGCTTGTCCTCTGCCAGTCGTACAACGGTCATGCGCAAGCCAAGTTTTGAGCCACCCACCATAATTTCATCTTCGTGAACCCAGATGTCGTCAGCCAGCTTTTCCACTGTGCTCTCCCTTCAGCTTGAAACCTGATAAACAGGCGCCTATTTACTCACATCCATTCAATTCAATAAATAGCTGGCATTTTGCTCATACCTGACTAGAATAGTAAGGTATATACCCGACTATTTTCAGTGGTTATTTACCTGACCGTAATAGTCGGGTATACTACGCGGCCCTCTACAAGGGGGTTGGTTGTCACAAATTTAAACTGGCCCAAATGAACAAGACAGAGACCCTATGAAACTTACGGCGAAAGGACGATATGCAGTTACTGCCATGCTGGACCTAGCGGTTCATGCGCATGATGGCCCGATTACACTAGCGGATATCTCAAGCAGACAGGGTATCAGCCTGTCCTATCTTGAGCAGCTATTCGCTAAATTAAGACGCAACAAGATTGTTGCCAGTGTTCGCGGCCCAGGCGGTGGTTATCGGCTGAGCAGAGACTCGGGTGATATCTGTATTGCTGAAATAGTAGATTCAGTTGATGAGAATGTAGACGCCACTCGATGTGAGGGGCGGGCTGATTGCCAGCAGGGTGAGGTTTGCCTGACTCACGAGTTGTGGTCAGATCTGAGTGAACAGATACACGAATTCCTCAGTAGTATTGATCTCGCTAGTATCCTCGAAAAACGCGAGGTACAGCAAATAGCTGCACGGCAGGATGCCATTCAGGATGAGCGTCTCAGGATGCAGGCGAATGAAATGTAATGGAGTGCGGTAAATGAAGACCCCGATTTATTTTGACTATGCGGCGACTACACCGGTTGATCCCAGGGTAGCGCAGAAGATGAGCGAGTGCCTTCTGGCGGAGGGCAAGTTCGGCAATCCTGCCAGCCGGTCACACAAGTTCGGTTGGGAAGCGGAAGAAGCGGTGGAGATTGCACGTCGTCATGTAGCAGATCTGGTGAATTGTGATCCAAGGGAGATAGTGTGGACCTCAGGGGCAACTGAGTCAGACAATTTGGCCATTAAAGGTGTGGCCCAGTTCTACCGGAAAAAGGGTAAGCACATCATCACCTCGAAGATCGAACATAAGGCGGTGCTGGATTCCTGTCGATACCTGGAAAAGGAAGGGTATGAAGTCACTTACCTGGACCCGGACAGTGATGGCCTGATTCCACCGCAGCGTGTTGCTGATGCGATCCGTGAGGACACGACCCTTGTTTCCATCATGCATGTGAACAATGAGATTGGTGTCGTCAATGATATTGCTGCCATCGGTGAGATCACCCGTGCCAGAAAGGTACTTTTTCACGTGGATGCGGCTCAGAGTGCCGGCAAGATCGATATTGATCTTGCTGAACAGAAAATCGACCTGATGTCATTCTCGGGCCACAAAATCTATGGCCCCAAAGGTGTGGGCGTACTGTTCGTAAGGCGCAAGCCAAGAGTGAGGCTGGAAGCACAGATTCACGGTGGTGGACACGAGCGGGGTATGCGATCTGGCACACTGGCCACTCACCAGCTGGTGGGTATGGGTGAGGCCTTCAGAATTGCAAAGGAAGAGATGCATGAGGACGCGGCTCGTATCCTGGCGTTGCGGCAGAGGCTGTGGGATGGCTTCCAGGATCTGGAAGAAGTCTATGTCAGTGGCAATATGGAGCACCATGTAGCCGGAATCATCAATATCAGTTTCAATTTTGTGGAGGGGGAATCCCTGATTATGTCGCTGCCCGACATTGCGGTGTCATCTGGTTCTGCCTGTACATCAGCAAGCCTTGAACCTTCCTATGTGTTGCGCGCGCTCGGCCTGAATGATGAACTTGCTCATAGCTCTCTTCGATTCTCTATCGGCAGATTCACTACAGAAAAAGATATAGATANCGCGATCCAGAGTGTACTGAACGCGGTTCAGAAGTTAAGGGACTTGTCGCCGCTTTGGGATATGTACAAAGATGGCGTTGATATAAACAAGATAGAATGGGCGGCTCATTAGAGCCGTTAGTAATCGGACCTGATTGAGGTTCGTGAGAGTAGTTGGAGAATTAGATATGGCATACGGCGAAAAAGTACTGGATCATTACGAAAATCCGCGCAATGTTGGCAAGATGGATGCCGACAGCGAGGATGTGGGCACGGGTATGGTGGGTGCCCCGGCATGTGGTGACGTAATGCGCCTGCAAATAAAAGTTGGAGAAGATGGTGTCATTGAAGATGCAAAGTTCAAAACCTATGGCTGTGGTTCAGCCATTGCGTCGAGCTCTCTGCTGACGGAGTGGGTTAAGGGTCGTACCCTTGCTGATGCGGAAGGAATAAAGAATACAGAAATTGCCGAGGAGCTGGCATTGCCGCCGGTAAAGATTCACTGTTCGGTTCTCGCCGAAGACGCCATTAAGGCTGCCGTCAAAGATTATCGCGAAAAGCACGATATTGCTGAAGAAAGCGTTTCAGCAGTGGCTAATTAGGCGGAGTGTTATATGGGAGTTAGTTTGACGGAAAATGCAGCCAGGCACGTTACCAGCTACCTTGAAAGCAGGGGGTCTGGTATGGGTATTCGCCTGGCAGTAAAGACGACTGGCTGCTCTGGCCTGATGTATGTGCTTGAACCTGTTGATGAGCCTCAATCGGAAGACCTGGAGTTTACCTGCCTTGGCATACATGTGTTCGTGGATCCAAAAAGTATGGTCTACATTGACGGTACGGAGATGGACTATGTAAAGCAGGGTCTGAATGAGGGTTTTGAATTCAAGAATCCCAATGTTCAAAGTGAATGTGGTTGTGGTGAAAGTTTCACCGTATAAGGAGGATGCCTCCAGTTTTGCTGCGTAAGCAGGGCAATACTGGGAAGGTAACTCACAGGCTGCAGTAAGCGTGGACTTCAAACAAGACTATTTTGAAATTTTTCAGCTTCCCCGGACGTTTGATCTTGACCTCGGGGAGTTGGGCGAGCGTTTCCGGCTGCTTCAGAAGAGTGTGCACCCGGATAAGTTCAGTAGCGCAACCAGCAAGGAAAAGATGTTGTCCATGCAGTGGGCGACGCAGATAAATGCCGCTTATACAACATTGAAGTCAGCGTTACCCAGGGCGGTTTATCTGCTCGGCCTTGAAGGTACGGACCTTTCAGATAACCCGATACTTGATCCGGTATTCCTGATGGAACAGATCGATCTGCGTGAGCAACTCGAAGAAATAGAGCAGCTAGAGGGGCCAGTATCGACGCTGGATGAATTCAAGGTCGAAGTTAAATCAGTCGTGCAGTCCCTTGAGCGGGACTTTGCCTCTTCCTACAGTGGCGGGGATCAGGCAAAGGCAGAGCAGGCAGTCTACAAGCTGCAGTTTATGAACAAGTTACTGCTGGCAGCAAATACCGTCGAAGAAAAACTACTGGATTACTAGTTACCGGATTACCAATGGCGTTATTGCAGATTACAGAACCGGGTCAAGCCCTTGACCCTCACCAGAGAAAACGTGCAGCCGGAATTGACCTCGGCACGACAAATTCACTGATTGCCAGTGTGCGCGGCGGCGTCACGGAAGCCTTGCCTGATATGGAAGGCGAGTGCCTGATGCCATCTGTCGTTCGTTATGCAGAAGGCGAAACAATTGTTGGCCGAGAGGCGCTCGATATGGCGCGAAAGGACCCTCTGAATACAATCATCTCGGTTAAGAGAATGATGGGTAGGGGAATCGATGACCTCTTGTCACTGGGTGTTCGCCTGCCCTATGAATTTGCATCGAGTGATTCCGGTATGCCGCGAATAAAAACCGTTAGTGGCGATATGAGTCCGGTTGAGGTTTCAGCAGAAATTGTAAAGAAGCTGGTGGGCCGAGCTGTTGCCTCTCTGGCAGGGGACCTCGATGGTATCGTCCTTACAGTACCTGCTTATTTTGATGAAGCGCAGAGGCAGGCAACGAAAGATGCTGCAACTATTGCCGGTGTTGAGGTCTTGCGGCTACTCAACGAACCGACCGCAGCGGCCGTGGCCTACGGGCTGGACACCGGTTCCGATGGCGTTGTTGCCGTTTATGACCTGGGCGGTGGAACCTTTGATATTTCGCTGCTTCGTCTGAACAAGGGCGTATTTGAGGTCCTGTCCACGGGCGGAAATTCAAGTCTCGGCGGGGATGACTTTGATCAGAAGATTGCCGAATGGGTCATCGGTCAGTCAGGTTTTGAAGGTCAGATCAGTCCTGTCCAGTTTCGTTCCCTGATGCTGAAGGCGCGGGAAACCAAGGAACTGCTTAGCGAAAGTGATGCGGCAAGGGTTGATATTGAAACAGAGGGCTTGAGCTTCTCGGGTGAGTTATCGCGGCTTCAGTTTGAACAGGCGATACAGCCCTTGCTGGAGGAATCCATCAAAGCATGCCGCCGGGCCGTGCGGGACGCGGGTCTGGATTTGTCGGATATCGATAATGTCATTCTGGTCGGGGGTTCCACTCGTGTACCGGCTGTGAGGCGGGCAGCAGGCTCCTATTTTCAAACAGAGCCACTGAGCAATATTGACCCGGACAAGGTGGTGGCGATCGGTGCTGCAGCACAGGCGAATCAGCTGGTTGGCAATAAACCGGATGAAGAGATGCTGTTGCTGGATGTTTTACCCCTGTCACTGGGCCTGGAGACCATGGGCGGGCTCACTGAAAAAATCATTCATCGAAATACACCAATCCCCGTCACGCTCGCCCAGGAATTTACTACTTACAAGGATGGCCAGACCGCGATGCTGGTTCATGTTGTTCAGGGTGAGCGGGAACTGGTCGCTGACTGCAGGTCCCTTGCCCGGTTTGAACTGCAGGGTATTCCGCCGATGGTGGCTGGTGCGGCAAAGATACAGGTTGTGTTCCAGGTGGACGCCGATGGATTGCTTTCCGTATCGGCAACGGAACTGAGTTCAGGTGTGGCCGCCAGGGTCGAAGTCAAGCCTTCCTATGGTTTGGATGAAGAGGAAATCACCAGCATGCTGAAGGATTCCTTTACCTATGCCGAGGCGGATGCGCAGTCACGGATGCTCAATGAGGCCAGGGTCGAAGCTGGTCGTGTAATCGAGGCATTGGGCAATGCCCTGGCCGCTGATGGCGAGGAACTGTTGTCTGCAGAGGAAATCTGGCTGTTGCAGGAAGCTATGAAGAGACTGGAGTCACTTGCCGAACAGGATGATGCGGCGGCGATCAATACGGGTGTTGAGATGGTGGGTAAGGCCAGTGAAGAGTTCGCGGGTTTACGTATGGATGCTTCTGTTCGACAGGCGCTGGCTGGACACAAAATTGATGAACTGGAAGAGGGGACAAATTGATGCCCCAGATTATCTTTTTACCCCATGAGCAAAGGTGTCCCGAGGGCGCTGTTTTTGACGCGGAACCGGGCGACAACCTGATAGAGCTGGCACTGGAAAACGGTGTTGATATTGAGCATGCCTGTGAAATGGCCTGCGCCTGTACGACCTGCCACGTTATTCTCAGGGAAGGATTTGATTCACTGGATGAATCCGACGAGACGGAAGATGATTTGCTCGACATGGCATGGGGTCTTGAGCCGGATTCGAGGCTGAGTTGCCAGACGCAAGTCGGTGAAGAAGACCTGGTCATTGAAATCCCGAAATACACGATTAACCAGGTTTCTGAGAGTCAGTAGAATCGGCTTTACCAAAGACCAGAAAGAGGATTGCAATGAGGTGGACTGACAGCAATGACATTGCCATTGAACTCAGCGAGAAGCATGCAGATGTTGATCCCCTGAGTATCAGGTTCACGGATCTGATGGAATGGGTGATGGCCCTGGAAGGTTTTGATGATGACCCGAATCACTGTAGTGAGCGTATCCTTGAGGCTATTCAGATGGCCTGGCTGGACGAGATGGACTAGATTTCTCCACTTCGGTCGAAATGACAAACTGTCATCCTGAGAGGATCGGAGTCGCGCACGACACGAAGGATCTCGCTTTTATCCGGAATGCCCAGGAAAGCGCTGCTCCTTTTTCCTACCTGTCACCCGGGAAACCCGCGTATAATGCCGGCCTAAATTTTTGTAGTTGGAGCAGAGTTCTAATGACGATCGAAAGGACATTCTCAATCATCAAGCCTGATGCTGTCGGGAAAAATGTAATAGGCGATATAATGTCCCGTTTTGAAAAAGCGGGTCTCAGGATCGTTGCGTCACGGATGGAGCACCTTGACCAGGGTCGGGCGAGAGGTTTTTACGCGGAACATGATGGCAAGCCCTTTTTTGCCGATCTGGTGGCATTTATGACATCCGGACCCATTGTGGTACAGGTTCTCGAAGGCGAGAACGCGATTGCCCGAAACCGTGAACTGATGGGGGCTACTAACCCACAGGAAGCGGATGCAGGCACAATCAGGGCTGACTTTGCCCAGTCAATTGATGCCAACGCGGTGCACGGTTCAGATTCACCCAAATCAGCTGTCAGGGAAATAGCCTACTTCTTTTCGGATGACCAGATCTGTGCAAGATGACTGAATCCTTAAGTCAACAGCCAAAACTCGACCTGCTGGGGTTTACGAGGGAGCAACTCGAAACCCTGTTGGCTGAGTTGGGTGAAAAGCCATATCGTGCGCCACAGGTAATGAAGTGGCTGCATCATCGCTATGTTGACGACTTTGATGAAATGACGGATATCAGCAAGTCCCTGAGAGCTAAATTCGCAGAAATAGCCGAGATACATGAACCGGCGGTAAGCAGTGAGAAAAGGTCAGAAGACGGCACAAGAAAGTGGCTGATGAAGTCCAGGTCCGGCAGCCTGGTGGAGATGGTATTTATACCGGAAGGCCCCAGGGGAACACTATGTGTTTCTTCCCAGGTGGGCTGCGCTCTCGATTGCGTTTTCTGTTCAACCGGTAAACAGGGTTTTAACAGTGACCTGACGGCTGGTGAAATAGTCGGTCAATTGCGGGTTGCTGAGAAAATACTGGCTGCTGATTACCCGGATCGTCAGCGTGTGGTAACCAATGTGGTACTGATGGGCATGGGTGAGCCCTTGCTCAATCTTGATAATGTGATAGCAGCTGTTTCCATCATGATGGATGATCTCGGCTATGGGATTTCAAAACGCAAGGTGACAATTTCAACAGCTGGTGTGGTTCCGGGAATACGCAAGCTCTGTGAAACAACCGATGTCTCGCTGGCGATCTCTCTTCATGCGCCCAACGATGAATTGAGAAACGAACTGGTTCCACTCAATAAGAAATACCCCATTGCTGAATTGTTGGAAGTTTGTAACCAGTATGCGAGTAATCTTGGCGAGAAGCGAACCGTGACCGTCGAGTACCTGTTAATCGGGCAAGTCAATGACCAGCCCGAACATGCGGCACAACTCATTGACCTGTTACGTGATTTTCCATGTAAAATTAACCTGATTCCCTTTAATCCATTCCCCGGGGCAGCCTTCAGGACGCCTGGGAAGATGGCGGTCAGGGCTTTTCAAAATAGGCTGGTAGATGCGGGGTATGCAACGATGGTCAGAACCACGCGTGGTCAGGATATACAGGCAGCCTGTGGTCAACTGGTAGGTGAAGTGGCGGACAGGACAAATCGCCAGCAACGATATCAACGAATTGTCGCCGGGGCAGCGTAAATGAGAACAAACCCTTTTTTAGTCACATTGTTCATCAGCCTTGTTTTGCTTTCGGGCTGTGTAACGGAAACCACCGGCGTCAAGAAGAAGGAAGTTAACCGGGAGGATGTCCTTGAAAAGCTGATCAATCTTGGTGTTGGCTATTTGCGGCAACGGGACTATTCGCGCGCCAAGGAAAACCTCAGAAAAGCGCTGGAGATTGATCCGAAGTCATCGTTTGCACATACAACCTTCGGTGTCCTCTTCCAGTTGGAGGGTGAACACAGACTTGCTGAAGAGCATTTCAAAAATGCGATTAAGTACGATTCGGATTTTACTCAGGCAAGGAATAATTACGGTGCATTCCTGTTTTCCCGGGGTCGGTTCGCGGAAGCGGTCACCCAGCTCGAAGCGGCATCCAACGACAGGTTTTACCCAAAACGTCCGCAGGTATTTGAGAACCTGGGAGTCTCATACTTGCGCCTTGGTGATGAGACGTTGGCTGAAAATGCTTTCATTCGAGCCGTCGAGCTGAATTTCTCACAGGCAAGGGCGTTGCTTGAACTGGCTGACATCCGGTTTGGACAGCAGAATTTTACGGAATCGAGAAGATTATACCTGAGGCATGAGGCTCTATCGCAGCAGTCAGCGCGCAGCGTCTGGTTGTGCGTCCGCCTGGCTAGGATATTCGATAACCAGGACCAGGAGGCTAGTTGCAGCTTGGTCCTGAAGAATATCTTTCCGGCATCTGAAGAATATAAGCAGTATCAAAATTCACGTTAAAGGCTAAGTAGCTAGAATGGCTGAACTTGAACCTAACTCAGAAGTAGCAGGGCAGCCTGCACTTACCGCGTCTGAACTACTTGTTGCAGCGAGGGAAAAGGCCGGCTTGACCCAAAAGGAAGTCGCGGATGAGCTTTACCTGACAACTGCCTTCATCAGGTACCTTGATGAAGGGAATTTCGACAAGATTCCAAGGCCCGCCTTTATCAAGGGTTACCTGCGGTCCTATGCCCGGGTTGTGGGGGCCAGTGGTGATGATGTCGTCAGCAGATACGGCGGTGTGCTTCAGGACGTAGTCGAGAATGTCAGGCTAAGAGATGTCACTGAAGAGACGGTTGGCAGTGTCAAATTCACTGGGCCGATTTTACAGACTGGGCTGATTGGTTTGCTAGGCGTGATCGGCGTCGTTGCCATAGTCTGGTGGGTTGCATCTTCTGATGAGGACAACCAAAGGAATAGACCACGGGTTGTGGTCAGCCAGCCTGAATCGGAGCCAGCTACAGGCGATGATGCCAGTTCATCGGACAATGCTGACTTTGAGTTTGTTGTTCAGGAGCAAGAGCTTGCAGATTCTGTCGTGGATGAGGAAATTGCAAATGAACCCCTGGCAACTGATGAAAAAGTGAATGAGCCAGAAACAGAAGAAGAGCCAGGGGGGGCGTCGCTGACCGATGAGCAGAGGGGCGAGACGGACCAGGATGGCGCAGAAAGTGATGCTGAACCTCCGGCAGATAGCGTCAAGGTTGAGCGAAACAATGAAGGTGGCGTCAACCACATAACCGTAGATGCGGGCGGCGTTGATGAAATTGAGATCAGGTTTTCAGATGAGTGCTGGCTTGAAATTGAAGATGCTAATGTTGAGTCGGTTTATAGTGACCTGAACAGGTCCGGGGATATACTGCGCGTATTTGGCACTGCACCTTTTACCCTGCTGCTTGGGCGAGCGCCTGCCGTGACAGTACTGTTTAATGGTGAAGAGACTGATATAAGCAAGTATATCAGCAGCGACGATACGGCCAAGGTAGTACTCGGCAGATGAGGCTCCAGCAATGAGACTCTGGAAATGAGACTCGGTACATGAGAGCAATGGGATGAGGCAGGAGTCAAACATAAAACGCAGAAAGACCCGGCAGATTATGGTCGGGTCTGTACCCGTTGGTGGTGATGCGCCGATCTCTGTACAAAGCATGACCAATACCGAAACCACCGATGTTGAAGCCACGGTTGCCCAGGTCAGGAGACTGGAACGGGTTGGTGCGGATATTGTGCGGGTTTCAGTCCCGAGCATGGATGCGGCGGAGGCATTCGGAGGCATTCGTGACCAGGTTCAGGTACCCCTGATTGCGGATATTCACTTCGATCACCGGATCGCGTTGCGGGTAGCTGAACTGGGCGTGGATTGCCTGAGAATAAACCCCGGCAATATTGGCAGCAGGGACCGGGTTCAGGCTGTTGTCGGCACCTGTAAAGATAAGGGTATCCCCATTCGGGTTGGCATTAATGCTGGCTCGCTGGGCAAAGATCTTTTACGCAAATACAAAGAACCAAATTCAACGGCAATGGTCGAATCTGCCATGCGTAATATCGATATGCTGGAAGCTGAAGATTTTCACAACTACAAATTGAGCCTGAAATCTTCAGATGTCTTTATGGCCATTGATGCCTATCGGACCATATCAGCGCAGATTGACCAGCCATTGCACCTGGGTATTACGGAGGCAGGCGGATTGCGGTCCGGGACGGTAAAGAGTGCGGTCGGTCTTGGTCTTCTGTTGATGGAAGGTATCGGTGATACGATTCGAGTTTCACTCGCCGCGGACCCGGTGGAAGAAATCAAGGTTGGCTTCGATTTACTGAAAAGCCTGCAGCTCAGGAGCAAGGGNATCAACTTCGTAGCCTGTCCAAGCTGTTCAAGGCAGAATTTTGATGTGATCAGTACGGTCAATGAGTTGGAACGCCGGGTCGAAGATATCATTACGCCACTGGATGTAGCCATTATGGGTTGTATAGTTAATGGGCCAGGAGAGGCGAAGGAGGTTGATATCGGGCTTACCGGCGCTTCTCCAAAGAATCTCATATACTCCGAGGGAAGGCCGGATCATAAGGTAGCTAACGAGGAAGTGCTTGATGATCTGGAACGAATGATACGCGATAAGGTGGATGCGGCAGTAGCAGCCGATATGTTGCCGGACCGGCTTATCAACGAGAGCCCCTGAGCAGGTAGAGTAAATACTAGNGAAAATANAAGCCGTAAGGGGCATGCAGGATTTGCTGCCCAGACAAAAGGAAGTATTCCGCTTTATTGAGGATAAGGCGCGTGCTGTGCTGTACAGCTACGGCTATCAGGAAATTGGGCTGCCGGTCATTGAGTCAACCCACCTCTTTAGTCGGGTCGTGGGTGAAAATACCGATATTGTTGAGAAGGAGATGTACAGCTTTGATGACCGGAACGGTGAAAGTTTAACCCTTCGTCCTGAAGGTACTGCAGGAACCGTTCGCCTGGCAGAGGAAAACGGGCTGACGTTCAACCAGATACAAAGGTTTTGGTATGCAGGTCCCTTCTTTCGATATGAGCGCCCGCAAAAGGGACGATACCGGCAATTTGAGCAGATTGGCGTTGAATGCTTTGGTATGCCGGGGCCTGACATTGATGTTGAACTGATGGAGAAACTGTGGATCTACACCCGAAACTTCTGAGTCGCAGACCCGGCTTTTCCGCGTAACTCTTTCCTGC
>PBRP01000019.1 GCA_002726655.1 Gammaproteobacteria bacterium | reverse complement strand
ATCGACTCGCAGTCGCCGGGATATCCGAATGTTGTGCTGTTTTCCCTCGTGGCGTATGCAAACAAAGCCATCAAGGACATCGTTATTTTGATATAGGCGTATTACCGAGATCAGGCTTACCTCGCCCTTATCATCACAGAGGCAGACGTAGTGACCGTCGTTCCAGTGCTTGTCGGTTGTTTGGATTGTCGAAAAGGTTCCGGGGATCTGGTGGAACGGATATTCGTCTGCTTTGGTTAGCACGTTTTCACTCCTGGTTGTAGTCAGCTTCTAAACTTCAGCTGCTTGTTACTCGAGTTGGTTTGCTGCTTTCTTGACGTTGACGGGAATGGCGCTCATCACAGGCATGCCACAGCGTGGATCAATGCGTCCTGCGTTATCCGTTAGTCTTCCTGTATTGCTGCCAATAAATCGAACTGAATTGTCATGCTCAGGTGCATCTCCCCATGCGTGTGCCATGGAAATCACACCTTCGCGCACATCCGGTGCTTCTTCAACGATCGCCAGGATTGTCGCTCTACCCGATGATACTTCTATGACATCACCTGTCTCCAAATCCATTTCCTTAAGGTCATCCGGGTTCATGAAAGCAGGGTTGTAGCTGAAATTTCCGGGAACCAGTTTCTTGATATCACGCCCGGAAGAGTTGTAGACATTTTTCAAGCGGCGACTGATCAACCGATGGCTAAACTCAGGATCGCCGGCATAACCACCATGCTCTGTAAATTCTTCACTCCTGACTTCGTTCAGTTCCGCCAGCATTTCAGCTGAGCCAACATCGAGGCGGGGCTCCCAACCTTCATCCCGGGGTTTGGCAACAATGGATGGGTCAGAAAATATATGGCCATGGGGGTGTTTTTTAACCTCCGACAAGGGCACTCGGCACCCCTTGGTCAGCATTTCCAGCACATCATCGCTGGTTGGCGCATTGGCCATGTCGACATTTGTGCCATTGATATTGAGTTGCAGACCCATGTGCTTGGCCAGGCCATAGAAAAACTGCCACTCTTCAATTACCTCAGCACCCTCTGGTGGATCAACGACCACTGGCGCATATTGACCATAGGGTTCCGGGTAGCCGGGCGATACACCATAAAATGTAAGCGCTTCGTTCGGCATGGATATACTGGGTGACTC
Organism: Gammaproteobacteria bacterium; assembly: GCA_002726655.1. GTDB lineage: Bacteria > Pseudomonadota > Gammaproteobacteria > Pseudomonadales > Azotimanducaceae. The sequence continues at coordinate 93,181 of PBRP01000019.1, read as the reverse complement.
TAGTGAAAGCTTTGGAGCGATGACATAAGAGCTCAACTTGGCGGTAGCGGACATCTTGATATCCAGTGTCGCACTGAGTTCCAGTTTGCGCATGGCATCATAGGTCCGGAGTTGATCCGGCCAGGCCGCCATTGGATTTCCGCCAACGATCAGTAGCGCACGAACCTGGCCTTCACCATCAAGCAGGATTTCATCCGCGGCGGCGGAGGTCGGTAGTCCTGCTGCGGAAGTGGCCAGATCTCTGACCCGCATTTTTTCACCATAGCCGTAAATCTCTTCTGGTCGCTTTTCAGCCTGAGCCTTGTTCTCTCCTTGAGGCAGGAAAACGAAAGGATTGGGAATTTCCTCTCCCTCTTTAACCCAGCGTCCGCAGATAGTATTGAGCACCAAAACCAGGTATTCAGTCAGGGTTCCGCGGGGCGCCATATTGGGACCGGTACCGCAGGTCACCATACCTCTTGGACCGGCAGCGAAGGTCCTTGCGGTCTCGATCATTGCTGATCCCGAGATTCCCGCCCTTGACTCGACATAATCAGGTGTATATTCAGAGACTGCCTGCGTTAGCCCTTCAATCCCCTCCACGTGCGCATCAACGAAATCCTTGTCGAACAGTTCCTCATCAAGGATAACCTTGACGATACCAGCAAGAATGGTGGGGTCCTCTCCTGGCTTAGGCTGCAGGTGAATCTTTGCCTTTTCAGCAACATCGGTTTTTCGAGGGTCGATGACAAGCAGATTGAGCCCTTTATTCAGCGCATCATGCAGCCGCTTGGCTGGGTTAAATTGCGGTATGCCTCCCCACATGGAGACCAGGGGATTGGTACCAACCAGCAGCCATGTATCGGCGTCATCAAACCTGGTCGGTCCCGCATTCCAGCGACCATGAAATGCGGTAGACATTGGTTTACCCGGCTGGTCTATTGTTGATGGTGAAAACATCATGGATGAACCGATGGCCCCCATGAAGGCCATGGCAAAAGCTGTACCCGTTGGATAGTGGTGGCTGAAGGTGCCGGTGTACATTGCAACAGCCCTGGGGCCGTGTTCTTCAATAATCGAGGATAGCTGGTTGGCGATTTCCTCTATAGCATCTTCTACCTTGCAAGGCCGGTAAGAACCGTCTTTTTGCTGCTTCTGTGAATGTAAAAGGCGGTCAGGATGATAGTGCTGTTCAGGAAGCTGCCGCCCCTTTTTGCAAGAATAACCGTAGTAGGTGGGGTTTTCCTTGTCACCAATTATCTTAACCGCTTTACCATCATCCACGGTGACACGTATAGCGCAAAATGCGTGGCAAAAACGACAAAAAGTGAAATGCTCANTAGACATTCGTTGGCCTCGTTTCCAGGAAAATAGTCACCTACCCATGGATAGTTTGATACAGGAAGCGATTGCCATTTGTGATAGTGTTGATATTCCATGAAAGGAAATGTCAAACAAGAGGCCGTTCCCCGTGCGCATAAGGGAATCAGATATGGGGTCATGCGTCAATGCAAATTTAGAGATTGCAAATATGATACTGAGCAGCGTCATAATCAAGACTGAATGCTGCGGTCTGGGTGGACCCTTTTGAAGTAAGCCCTATGAGAGATCAATAGAAGGAGGAAAAATGAGGACTTTAGTTCTTGGTGGTTCAGTTTTTGTTGGTAAGCGAATGGTCAAGACACTCATCGAGGCCGGGCATGAGGTAACCGTGCTGAATCGTGGCAAGACGCCGGTTGCACTACCGGAAGGGGTTGAACTCCTTGTCGCTGACCGTACGGACGTGGAATCCATGAACGCTGCGCTTGCAAATACTGAATGGGATGCGGTGTTTGATATTTCCGGCTTTGTCATGGTGGCAGGCGGATCGGATGCTGNATCCCTCATCGAATTNCTTGATGGAAAGGTCGGACATTATGTCTACACCAGTTCAATCATGGCTTATGAACAGGGCCGGGGTTCTTTCCCCTGGCGTGAGGAAGATCCCGCATCTACAGAAGGACCGGAAACCTATGGTGGCTTCAAGGCGAAGATGGAGGCACTGTTGATCAAACAGCATGGTGAGAAGGGTTTTCCAGCAACAATCATTCGACCAGCTGCAATCTATGGTCCGGATAACAACATTTATGACATGGAAACGCCTATGTTTCTGCGTTTGCAGCAGGGCAGGCCGATACTGGTTCCCCATAGTGGGCTTGTTACCATGTCATATGGTCATGTTGATGATCTTTGTGAGGCGATGCTTGCCAGTGTTGGCAACTCCAAGGCCCTGGGCGAGATATTCAATATCTGTGCGGAAGCAGTGACTGTGGATGAATACGTCCGTGTGCTGGCCGATATTACGGGGGCCGAGGCTAACGTTGTGAGCGTACCAGACAGCATAGTCCCAACGTTGACTCAGCCGGCTTGGGGGCACCTGTTTTCTAAGTTCCACCACGGAATTCTCGATATAGGAAAAGCCAGCAGGCTTTTGGATGTTAACCCCCGCTTCGATTTTAGAGCAGGTCATGAAGATACTTTTGCCTGGTTTAAGCAGCAGGGCTGGGAGGGCAGGACAGAACCTCTGATCGATAAAACGTGGATGTCTAGCTGGAATTTTGATTACGAGGCTGAAATCGCTGCGCAGATTCAGGCTTTATAAAAGGGAGGCCAGAGGATGACTGATACAAGACTACCAACAGATGACCAATTGTGGCTGTGCATGTCGGAGACGATGCGCTCAGTAATATTGCCCCGGCTTGATGATCCCTGGGCACGCGCTGCACTGATCAGGCTAATTGGGTTGGCTGAATTCGCGCCAAAAAGGGGAGAAGACCCGTCAGAACAACGCACATCTGAGACTATTGCCTGCATTGATCAGCTGGCATCGAGTTACCCGGATATAGCTGCGCAGTTGCCGGCGGGCTGGCCGGGGGTTGATCAGCGACAGGTGCTCGATCTATGCAGCCAACTACTGGCAGCTAGCGTGGGAGATGAAAACGAGCAGGCGAATGCTGTTCGAATCCAGTTGAAAACATTATTGAAGGTACACCTCACTGAAGATTTTACCGTGAGCAGTCCACTAATCACTTCATTCGCGGGTGGGCTCAATGACAGATAATAATATTGAATCGTTTATCGAGCCCTTGAGTGGCTATATCTCGAGCAAAATTGAAGAAGTTGCGCGTGTGACAGAGGTAAGACGTCTTGCCGAGGGACATTCAAGACAGATGTTGCTGATTCATGTTGAAGTTGCAGGGGCAGTGCAGCGATACGTCGTTCGAATTGAGCAGGATGGGATTTTTGGCACCTCGGGCGCCGAGGAGTTTCGTGTAATGGGAGCTTTACATGGCGTTGGTTTCCCAGTAGCACAGGTCCGCTGGCTTGAAAACAGCCGCGATCTGCTTGGCGAACCCTTTTTTGTGATGGACTTTGTTGACGGTGATTTTGATAACCCTGCCGGTGACACTTTGAAAGAATTTGTGACGGTTCTGGATCAATTGCATAAGCTCGACTGGCAGAATGCGGGCCTCGATTTTGATCTAAAACCCGAGTCCGTAGAAGAAGCAACTCATCTGCAGATTGATCGATGGGCAAATATATATCGCAGTGCGACTCCACTGCCAATACCACTACTGGAGGAAGCTGCTGCCTGGCTTCACTATCACGCACCCGTAAGTGGCCCCTTTGGTATTGTTCATGGTGATCCGGGGCCTGGGAATTTTGTTCATGACAAGGGCGAGATACTTGCGTTGACTGACTTTGAATTTTGCCATCTCGGTCATGTATACGAAGACTGGGTTTTCTGTGCCGTCATGCGCGGGCCAAGGTCCCTCAGCACTGATGGCTGGATTGAGCTGTACCAGGAGCTGGCCGATACAAAACTAACGGCTGAAGAATGGCGCTACTGGCAGGTGTTTAACCTATTCAAGGGTTCCTGTGCCAACACGACTTCATTGCGGGTCTTCTGTGCGGGGAAGAATCCTGCGCCTAACCTTGCTATTGTCGGTACTGCCATTCATCAGAATTTTCTCTTTCAGCTGACAGGCTTGATCAGCGATTAGGTTTTTTCAGGATACTGATGTTCAAGGTATCGAAAGGTTGAAAACGAGTTAATAAGGAGCATAACAATGAGCGATCGAGATCCACGAATTGATTTAACTGAGAAACTATTTGCAGCCTGGAGCAGCGGCGACGCTGATGCTCCTAAACCTTATCTTTCTTCAGATTGCGTGCTGTATGACATAGTTGGTGGCGAACACCAGGGTTGGGATGCCATCCGCGCCTTCTTTGCCCAGGGGCTCACCATCTGGACTGACCTTGTTCTTCTGCCCGATCAATACTGGACAAGTGACAAGGGCGTAGCCTGCAACTGGGTCATGAGCGCTACCGTGCAGGATGAAATGTTTGGTCCTGAAAACAAGGGTAAAAAATGGCGATCCGAAGGGATGTCCTACCTTGAGTTCACTGACGGGGTAGTCACCCGGGAGGTGGATTATCACGATAGGGGTGCTGTAACCGAGTCCCTGGCAGCGCAGAATGAGTCGTGACCAAAGCGATTATGATGTCATAGTAATAGGGGCGGGCGCTGCCGGTCTGACCGCGGCGGTCGCTGCTGCAGACACCGGTGCCAGTGTTCTGGTTGTTGAAGCGGATGTTCAAACGGGAGGCTCTTCCCGCCTCAGTGGTGGTCATTTCTATGCCGCGGGGACCAGTGTTCAGTGTGAAGCCGGGGTTACAGAAGACAGTGCTGATGCCATGTTCGAACACTACATGACGTTTAACCAGTGGATGGTTGAGCCTTCAATTGTGCGTCGTTACTGTGATCTTAGTGCCCCGACTTTTGAATGGCTAATGGCAAGGGGTGTTAAGTTCCCGGCAGCGATGCTTTATGTTTCCGGCGTGGGAAATGTTCCTCGAGGCCATCAGCCGGAAGGTGGTGGCCAGGCGGTGGTGCTTGCACTGGAGGCACAACTTGCTTCCCGCGGGATTGACCTGGTGCTGGCAACGCGGGTTGAACATCTCATTTGTGATGACACTGGATCCGTATCAGGGATAGAAACATCGGACGGGCTGGTTAGCTGTGGTTCCGTGGTGGTTGCCACGGGTGGCTTTGGCGCCAATGCAAACCTCATTGCGGAGCACTACCCGGATGCTGCTAAAGCAGGCAACTGGGGCTGGTACATCGGTAGCCCCATGGCGCAGGGCGATGGTCTAAAGCTCGGTCAGGAGGTGGGGGCCGCACTGGATGGGCATAATAAGGGACTGTTGTTGACAACACCTGGGTTTAGCCACGATCTTGAGGTGCTGTTGCCGGATTGGCTGATCCTCGTCAATCCCGAGGGTCGACGATTTGTCAATGAGACTGCCCCCTACACTGTTTTAGGTGGATTGATACAGCGGCAGGGCGGAACAGTATTTGCAATCTTCGATGAGGCTATCCGGGCTGCGGCCAAACGGACACCATTCTTTAACGCCTATTGGGTAGATGAAGTTCTTGCGCAGAAAGCGGATGAAGGCACCATCATCAGAGCTGAGTCCATAGAAGCCCTGGCTGAGCAAACTGAGATCGACTCTAAGGCGTTAAAAGGTACCCTTGATCGTTACAACAAGGACTGTGGTCAGGGCGGAGATTCAGTATTCTTCAAGAAGACCCAGGGGGCTCCACAGCCAATTGAGACCGCCCCATTTTATGCGGTTGAAGTACGCCCGGCAATCATCTGCTGGACGGGAACCGGGTTGCGAGTGGATGCTGAAGTCAGTGTGCTTGGAACCGACGATCAACCGATCCCTGGCCTGTTTGCGGCCGGAGAAACGGTGGGATCTCTGCATGGAGATCGCTACATAGGTGGTGGTGGCTCATTCGGACCCTGTATCGTTTTCGGTAAGCTGGCCGGTGAAAATGCCGCGGCTTATGCTGCTACCTGAATATTCGACAAAAGGCCCAGGCAAGCGCTACTTAAAATACCAGCTTAGTTTGGTCGAAGGTAATGTACTTCTTCACTTTCACTGGCCCAACCAGGCGTCCATCTGAGTCCATATGGCCCATCCACGCCTCACGAAGTTCCTCCGGCTGGCCGCCCCGATCAAAAAGGGCAGTTAGAAACGCGGTCCTTTCCGTAGCATCATCGTGCAGGTCTATGGTGCCAACAATAGTCACGGAGCCCCTAGTTGGATGGCTGAAAACAACTGATGTTCTCGGATCCCGCTTCCAGGCTCTGGTCTTGGAGCGATTACCAGTTGTGGTCAGCCACACCTCACCATCAATAACTGCATGACTCACCCAGACTCCCATTGACTGGCCATTGGCGGCCACCCAGGTTACGGTACAGCCACCCGCCTCTGCAATCGTCTCGTCAATTGCAGCTTGATCCATCCGAAAAGAGGACAGGTCCTCCCAAACAACATCATCAACGTTTTCTGCCATGGTTATATCCTCTGTTAGTAATTAGAAATATGTCTTAATAGATGCGCCTGTAATTTTTACAGTCACTGCGTTTTTGATTTCACATCGATATTCAGTGGGTGCACACTGATGCCCGCACTCGCTGAGATCGCAGATCCTAGACTTTCTCTAGGATACGACATCACACCATCGCTTGGCAAAGCGGAGAATATCTTGTCCTCAGTTGGCTACTACTAGCCTGATGCTTGTGTTGCGGGTGCCTGCCGTTTCATAAATGCCATGGATACCATCGCTGGGATGAGTGCAACCAGAATAATCTGGAATATCGAGTCGTATGAACCAGTGGTATCTCTTAACCACCCACCCAGCATGGGAGCGAAAGCACTTAGAGTCAGAAATGGACCCAATAAACCAAAGACCTGACCAAAGGCTTCAGGACCAAATCGGCCACCAACAATTGCGCCGAGGAGCGGCAGGAAACCACCTGCAGCGAGGCCGAGGAGAACGCTGATGAATACCATCAGCGTATAGTTGGGCTGGCTCATCAGAAGCAGGATACCGAACCCCATTATGGATGCAGCTATCCAGTAGAGCAGGCGCTGATCCCATCGGTCTGCCATACCGCCAAAAAATAATTTGCCGACGATCATTGAGCCAGCGATTATTGACATCAGAAGTGCGGTCTTTTGCTGGCTTATGCCGATATCAGCGGTGATCAGGCTCAGGTTGGCCTGAACTGTAGAAAAGGCGGCCAGGGCCGGGAGAAAGGCAATAATCGGAATCCAGAAGTTGCGGCTCCGCAGTACCTTTATTGTCGTCCACTGAACAGCTTGCCCACCACTTTCCTGAGTCGGTTCAAACCGGGCGGGTGCTTCTGGTTCAACGCCCTTTTCCTGCGGTGTGTTGCGAATGATCTTCCAGACTAGCGGCACGATAATCAGCACGATCAGGAATGCAATGACCTGGTGGGCCTGCCGCCAGCCGAGATTCAGCAGCAGATAAATGGCAAATGGCGGCATGAGGAGACCACCAATGGAGGTGCCCGTTGAACCCCAGCCGATAGCCAGTCCACGACGTGCACTAAACCATTTAGCCGCCAGTGTCTGAGCTGCTAGCGGGCCAGCTAACACGGACCCGACGGAAATCAAGGTCGCATACACTGTGATGATCTGCCACATGGCGTTTGCAAAAGAAATTAATAAGAACCCAACAGTCAAGCAGGTTGCCCCGCTGATAATCAGTACCCTGATAGAAAAGGCGTCCAGGATCCTTCCCGCGATCGGTGATACCAGACCCATCGCAACGTTGAATATCATAAATGTTGCGGTGATTTGTGTTCGGCCAACATTGAATTCGGTCATCCAGGCTTCGGCCCAGAAGGTAAAAATGTAGATTGTGAAACCAAATGAGATAGCCTGGAAGACCATCCCAACCCCTACGATATTCCAGCCGTAGTACATCGCTCATTCCTTTTGTTTAATTCCATTAGCCGAACGCCTGGCGGAACACTGTACCTCATTAGAGCAGCTGTTGGACAATTCTGAATTGAAATCGTAACGATGGCGCAAACGAATTTGTGCACGATTGATTGCAGACAAACAGGTTGAATTGTCTGCCAGGAAAGGGTTGTTTAACGCTACCGGATAGGACATGGTATAAGCAATCTGGAAATAGAAACATAAAGGAGAATACGCTATGGACCACCCTTCACTGGAAGGAAAAGTTGCTATTGTGACCGGAGCGGCGCTAGGCATGGGTGCCGCAACCGCAAGATTATTTGGCGCAGCAGGAGCCAGCGTCGTTGTCGCTGACCGGAACGAAGAAAAGGGTCTGGAGGTTGTTTCCGAGATAACTGCAGCCGGTGGAACGGCAATATTCCAGTTTGCTGATGTATCAAAAAGTGCGGACGTTGAAGCGCTGGTTAAGGCTGCCGTGGATACTTACGGTGAACTCAATGTTGCCGTTAACAATGCTGCGGTTGCACCGGACAAACATCCAGTTCATGAGTTGGATGAGAGTGAGTTTGACAATATTATTGCCATTAACCTGAAGGGTGTTGCTATTTGCATGAAGTATGAAATATCGCAAATACAGAAACAGGGGGCCGGTGGTTCAATCGTCAATATTGGCTCAGTTAATTCGTTTCGACCTCAGCCGTTTAGTACTGCCTATTCCGCGGCAAAACATGCAGTGATTGGCATGACAAAAGTAGCTGCTCTGGAAAATGCCCCTGGTGGGATTCGAGTCAATGCTGTTGCACCGGGGGCGATTGATACACCCATGTTGCAAGGTTCTATGGGCGGATCCCCTGATGAAGCAATGGTGGCCGCAGTTGCAGGTAGGCTTAGTTTATTCAACAGGCTCGGTAGACCTGAGGAAGTTGCTCAGGCAAGTTTGTGGCTTTGTTCAGACTTGAGTTCGTTTGTTACCGGGTCGACCATGTGTGTGGATGCGGGTTATACAAATAGTTAGCTTTGATCTGACAGTAAGATTCCCTCATTGAATCCGATGATGCTGTGAGTTGCTGTAAATAGGCGAGTCTGAATTAGCCCACAAAACTAAACCATTAGTGATGTTTACAATGGCCCTTAGTTGAATGCCGGATTAAATAGTCTGGCACCTAATCTTCTGTGGCACCGGCCATCCATGGCCTGGTCCCGCGTCTCGGCGACCCCGTCCATCCATGGCGCTAGCCACGTCAGATCAGGTACCAGACTATTCAATCCTAACTACTGAAGTTCGTCGAATTAGTGTCAGATCAAGGCTGGTTAAGGTCTAGCACTGTTGGGTTAGCTTCGCTGAAACCTGTGTACGAAGTCGTTGTACTGTATGTCCTGGCTGTCACCCCAGCCGATCTTACCATCGAGCTCCCATTGGGTCTGGCAGAAATAGACGTTCATGTTCTGCCAGGTTTGCCATGGCATCCTGGCGGTTACGGTGCCGGTAATTTCATGTTCGCGGCCGCCTACTTCTGTTAGCGCAAGGTCAAACCGGGTGGGTGCCAGCCCATCTGTGTCGCGGGTTGTGAGTTTTGATGCCGACTCAAGTGGGATGGTTTCACCATCTCGTCTGACATAGCCCCAGATCATATTTCTGCCGGGTGGCCGTCCCGGATATGCATCCAGCCATTCCGGATTTTTTGCCGGGTCATCGAACGCGAGTGCATGAAATGCGAGTTCATCATTGAAGGCGCCAACCATCCAGGTCATGGGTGGCCCACCGCGTGTCGTTTCCTCCCGTATCCCAGCCCATGAGCGATCACGGGTAAAATAACCATCTATTTCATAGTCTGCTCCTGCCAGTTGGAGTTGACCCTTTGTGCGCATGGATTGCGCGAAGTGTTGACCGCCTGGTCGGCCGGCCGGTGGCATAATGGCCTTGTATCCAATGGTAAATGCCATTCCCCGATTTTCATCCTGGTAGCTTATGTTTATTTCATTGAGTGGCTCTACCACCTTTACGTTCAGACCGAGTTCTTCGATACCATAGTCGTCAATATCGCCCTCAAGCATCGGCAGAAAACCAAAGTGATTGATGTACTCGCAGGCAAGCGTGCTGGATTTGAATCCTTTCCAGATGTAGACACTGGCACTCATTACATGCAGTTGCGGGTGAAACCAGACGTAAATCTCTCCGTTTATCTGGTGCTCCGGTATATTGAATCCAAAGTAAGAGGTTTCAGTTGTCGCGTAATGTGAATTCTCATCAATCTGGTGCAGGAACTCATCTTCCGGCACTGGGGTGCTCAGGGGCTTGCCGTCAATTCCTCTTGAATCAGTAATTGTTGTTGAATTCTTCATCACTAAGCTCCTTCGCTTATTTTGAGCAGCAGTGCGCCTGTCTGTTGAACGAACTGGCGATAGAGCGGAATACCCTGATATGCCATCTTTGTCGCACGGTAGGAATCACTTAAAAACCCATACCAGGATACTGCGCAACAGGTGGCATTGCGTACCTGGCCCCAGACTTCATAAAAGGTGGCGTCATGCTCGCGAAATTTGATCCCACCGGCATCTTCGTAGGCTGCAAGAAATTGGTCCCAGGGCATCAGCGGTTCAATGAATCTCCTGCAGTAACACAGATCCTCCATCGCGTCGCCTGCATGTGCAAACTCCCAGTCGAGTAGCGCCACGATGACCCCGTTATCAACCAGAATATTGTGAAAGCCAACGTCGCCATGACACAGGGATATTCGTGGGACGTCAGCAGGTATATTGTTCAGAAGCCACTGGAAGCCAATGGCCAGAGTTGGTGACACATGTACCCGCCGGCGCTGCCAGCGGTCCTGCCATTCCTCAATATAGGCGCGTAGCGTGTCTTTTGGAGAATATCTGGTGCCGAAGCCATATTTTGCCGCGTCTTCGCTGTGGAGTCTTGCCAGTATTGCGGCGAGGTTCGTGCAGATTGATCCACTCTGTTTGCTGTCGGATCCCCAGGTTTCAGTCCCGGATTCTCCAGGCATCTTTCTCGATATCATAAACGGCTGGCCGAAATAGGCTGGGTCCCGTTCACAGATCAGCGGTTCTGCAACTGGATAGCCTGCTTCACAAAGACTATTCAGCAACTCATATTCATCGACAACTGTGTTTTCACCCGGCCCGAAAGGCAGGTCTCGTCGACTGACCAGCGTTTCAGACTCGCCTCCATCCCGGGTCATTTGTGAAATCGTATGGGTGTCTTTTGAAAACCCCCCTGGAATCCTTTTTACTCCAGCCACCTTGCCATCATCCAGTATCGAGGGGTATTTTTGTGCCAGATAGTCTCCGACTATTTCATCTGTCAGATTTTTTTCCATGCCTGAGAGTAGTGCTGTGTTCCTGCTGGCACGGTCCGTCAGAGCCTGTTGCTCCGCCTGAAATAAATCCTGGTCAAGGCGCAGGGTATCTAGCACCAGTGGGTTGATTTTGGACTCGATAAAAAAGTCAGGCGACGCTTGTGAAATCGCCCGGTCGACTGCTGACGCCGTTTTGAAATAGCCTGGAGCATAATCCAGGCCACCACCGGGCACGTCACTCTTGAGTTCATGTCCATGATCATGACCGTCAGCTTGTGTTTTCTCAGGGCTGAGACCCTCGAGAAGTGTGGTGAGCCTGGCGGCGTGTTCCGGCAGGAAATCTCCAGCTGATTGATCCCACATTGACAAATAGGAGAGGACTTCCGTTGCCATCAGTGCCGAGAATTTGGCTTCAGAGCTGGTTAACTCCGGCAAGATTGTATTCAAAATATCTGCCTTAACGGATTCAAGCACCTGCGACAGGATTGGGTGAGTCATGATGGTGATCTCAGTAATACAATGCCTTTTTCGGCTAACTCGTCAATTTCCCCTGGGCTGTAAGCCATTTCATCGAGCAGCTGCCTGCCATCTTGCCCGTGGCTGGGGGCAGGGCAAAGTGTTAGTTGGTCGCCGAAAGAGCTTGCCGCTGACCTGGGTCCCCTGATTTTACCTGCCAGGGGATGAACCTTTTCTTCCAGGAATCCAGCCGCTGCTACCTGTGGATTAGATGCCACATCTGCCGGTGACAAAACCGGCGCCACAGGAACATCAGCCTTTATCAGGAGATCCAGGAGGTCCGCCAGGAGGGAGTTCTCAATCGACTCCTGCAGTGTGTTGAACCAGCCTGCTATGTCGGCGCCACGCTGCGCGGCTGTCGCGAAGCGTCCGCTATCTATGACGTCCTGACGATCAAGTGCTTCACAAAAATTCTTCGCCTGCTTGTCGGTGCTGACAGCTAGACTGACCCACCCATCTTTTGCCCTGAAGAGACGGTAACTCGACAGGATATTTGACTGATGGGTGGCGTCATCATCCAGCAGACAACAGTGCATCATGACATCTGTCCAGTTGAAGGCAATATTTGATTCCAGCATCCCGAGTTGTATGTGTGATCCTTCACCTGTCCGGCTTGATTTAACCAGCGCAGCCGTAACTGCCTGTGCATTGCCGGTGGCAGCAACCTTGTCGGCTACAAACCCGCGCACCAGTGTAGGGTCGTCTCCTACTTGCTGAGCGCCGGCCCACCCAGAAAGTGCCTGGATAAGAGGATCATAGACCGGCAGGTCCCGGTAGGGCCCGGTGGGTCCAAAACCGGTTGATGAACAGTAGACCAGGGAGGGGCACTTGCTGCTAACGACATCAAACCCGAAACCAAGCTTGGCGAGCACGCCGGGGCGAAAACCCTCGATAAGCGCGTCAGAAGTTTCCAGTAGTTGCCACAGAATCTTCTTCCCGGCTTCTTCCTTCAAATCCAGTGCAATTGACCTTTTGCCTGCATTCGCATGGGCAAACATGGCACTTATACCGCCTTTGTTACTGCTATAGAATCGCAGTTCATCTCCGGTGCCGGTGTTTTCAATTTTGATGATCTCAGCACCGTAGGATGCCAGCAATTGCGTTGCAGCCGGAACCGCTATCATCTGTCCCAGTTCAATGATTCGTATACCTTCCAGTGGACCAGTCATACTGTCTCCTTTCTAGTCATTGTTGTGGATCTGCCCCTTTATCTGTCAAGCCACTCGGGCGCGCTTTCCCCGGGTTTTAAAGTCGGGCCATGCCAGCAAGGTGCTGTTTCAGACATCTGCAGTACTGGTTTTAATCTTTGCAGTTGTCCATAGGATGATTCACTGAATTCAGAATAGTCATTAAACATCTCCCAGAGGCGGGCTTGTGTCGGTGCCGCAGATCGATCGTGAGGCGTACCCAGTCGCATAAACCACCGGGCTGTCTGGTTAAGTGAAACCTTGACGTGCCAGGAGCCGCCGACCTCCGCCCTTTTCTTCAATGCCAGCAGTACACCGTAAGCACCCCAGCAACCTGTAGCGTAGTCATGCATGGCGAAGTGAAGCCGCTCTGGGTCAATAGTGTCCCCCGGTTGCTCGTGCAACAACAAGACACCAGATGCCGCTCTAACATTACTGTCATAGCCGCGTTTATGTATCCAGGGACCCTCGTGCCCGTAGCAGTTTTCGGAGACATAGATCACACCCGGGCTGGCTGCTGCAACCTTCTGCGGTGAGAATCCACGCTGTGCCAGGTGTCCCGTGCGGAATGACTGGCTAAAAACGTCAGTATCACGCATCAGTTCTCTGAGCAGTTGCTCGTCTTCCTGTCTGTCGATATTGAGGTGCGCCCGCCGTTTACCATGACCCGTGTCTGCCTGTGAAGAGATCAGGTCCGCGAGGTGGGGTGCACCGATGTGCAGTATGTCTGCGCCAAATTCCGAAAGTGTGCGTGATACCGTAGGGCCAGCGAGCACACGGGTTAAGTCCAGCACTCGCAGACCAGTCAGTGGTCGTATCCCTTCTGGTAGCGGTGATCGAGGAGCATCCCCGATTTGTTCCAGTTCCACCACCGGCAGGTTACTGGTTGCCGTTCCCTGCGGGTGGCTCAACCATTGTTCTTCGCTGCGAATCACTACTCCTGACAAATCCCTGGCCGTCAGAGCTTGCTCCAGTTCAAAGCTGTCCCATTTGGCGATAGCGGCTGCAGCGGAGTCATGATCTGGTTCGCAGCCCAGTACTTCAATAGTTCCGTTAGTGAGAGGGGGGAAAACGCAGCTGATTGAAATCCATTTCCCATCCTTGCACTTGAAGAGTCCCTCAACAGGTAGAGCATCCAGGTGATCCAATAGGGTCGCCGCTTCACCATCAATTTTGAGAAGCCACATGCTGCTCATGAATAGTGCCGCATGGTTCAGATCAACATTGATTTCCTGGTGGCGCCCGCTGCGGGCCGCCCAGATCTCGTCAATACCTGCCCCGACCATAGCCATTGCTGCGCCCATGCCAGAGGCAAGGCACATGGGAGATGGGAATACGGGATCACCACCATTGAAGCTCGTGGTTGACTGGGGAAATGAAACCCCTGCGGCATCGATTATTCTGGCAAATTCCTTTTGTGTCATCATGCCTGTTATGAACCCTTGCCTGGGCTGATGGCTATCATCAGCATGAATACGTCGTGTCACAATGAGTTGATACAATAATGCAGCACGTTGTACCATGCAACTTGAGTTAGCCCGCCTAGAGTTATTTGAGATTGCTCAATAAATATGCCCAGTCTACTCGTTCATACAACTGAGTGGACTGGAGCGGTGGGAAACGGCAAGTGAACACAACATTGGGTTGTGATAACCAGTCCTTTAAGGGGTATTAGACAATGAAAGTGGGCCTGAGCTGGGATCTTGATCAGAATGCAGATCCCGTTGAAACATGGCGCTCGGTACTGGATGAAATCATTCAGGCGGATGGACTGGGGTTTGATAGTGCCTGGATTCCAGAAGGACGTGATACAGCTGTATCCTGTCCACAACCGTCAATGTATTTGACCGGTGCAGCGGTAAAAACCAAAAGCATCCAGTTGGTGGCTGCATCAAGAACAGTTGGGCATGCCCATCCGGTACGTATTGCCGAAGAGGTGGCAGTACTTGATTTGTATTCACAGGGTCGAGCCGGCATCAGCTTTTTGTCTGGTGCGAATCAGCAAGTTGCAGAGCAGCACGTGCAAGAGGTCGTAGAGTTTGTGAAGGTCGCCTGGACTGCAGATGAATTTCGCTATCGAGGCGATTACCTGCAGTTCCCCTCCAATACAGGTGATGAAGCCCCCAGGGGAGCCAGTGAGCCCGAGCCCAACAGTGCCCTTGAGTATGTGCCACAGTGGGAAGCAGGCCCGGTGCAACCCGAGTATCTGACGGTTACTCCAAAGCCGCACCAGCGCCTGCCCATGGTATACATTGAGGTTGATGAAGAAACCACACTCGAGTGGGCTGCCAGGCAGGGTGTGTCTCCTGTTGTGCGTGCCGATGTTCCAACGGAAGAGGCGGTTGAGCGTCTGGCTCGTTACCGCAGGATTGCAGATGATGCGGGGCGCAGCCGCGCGGAAGTAGATCCGATTCTTGAACGTCATATGGTTATTGATGGTGCCGGTGATTCGCACACGCTTGGTGGCTCAAGTGATGAGCTGATAAAGATAGTCCGGCAGCTCAAACTGGTGGGTAGTTTCAGGCATCTGGTGTGGAAGCGAGCGGTAAGCGATGACGGTCAGTTATTGCGATTTGCCGGCGAAATACAACCATTGCTTCAAGCGTGAAGGATAAGTGACAGGAGTAGGATGATGGAATTCTGGACCGGTGCAGGGACAGTCAGCAAAAATCGAAAAATGCCCACGGCTATTGCTGCTGGCTACAGTGCTGCGGCAGATGCAGCGATAACGGCAGAGAAGTTAGGATTTGATGGTGTAAGCGCTGCAGAACACCATTTTATGTACGATGCCTTTACGCCTCAGCCATTGCAGTCGCTGGCAGCCATGGCAGCTGTAACTGAGAGAGTCAAATTGCTAACTGGCGCGATGTTGCTGCCTCTCTATGATCCACTGGAGGCAGCTGAGCAATCAATTACCCTTGATATCCTGTCCAACGGCAGAGTCTGTATGGGTCTTGGTATGGGATATCGCCCCCTCGAATTCAACACCTTCGGTACTGCAAAGCGGACCCGTGGTGCCCGGCTGGTTGAGGGGATGGAAGTACTGCGATTAGCGACATCACAGGAAACATTTTCATATAGTGGCAAACATTACCAGTATGAGAATGTAAGTATGCTGCCGCGTCCGGTACAAAGCCCGATCGAAATGTACTTCTGTGGCGGTGCCACCCCTTTTGGTGCGCGTCGTGCGGGTCAGGCAGGCCTTCCCTATTGGTTAGCTAATTCGCCAACTGACCATGCTGAGGAGATGATCAAGGAGTATCGTCGAATTGGTCTGGAAGCAGGTCATCCGGCTGAGCAGCTTAAAGTGGCTGTTTTCAAGGATCTGTGCATTGCCGACACTATGTCCGAAGCGTTCGAGTTACGAGATTTCATGATGAACACTTTTTATGAAGAGCACATCCTCGGCTATGGTTACCTGGTGGATGCTGACGGCAAGAATCTCTACAACCCGCCGAAAGAACATCCTATTTACCAACGATTCTACAGTAGCATGGCCTGCGTAACGCCGGAGATGGCCATTGAGGAAGTCAAGCGGTATGAGCGGATGGGGATTGATGCAATCTATATGGGTAACCGTGACCTTGTTGCACAGTTGATTCTGCCGGAATTCAAATAAACCTAGGTCCTGACAGGTCTAGTATTGTGCGGTACCACCATCAACGCTGAGTAGAGCGCCGGTGATTCCCCCGCCTGCGTCACTCGCGAGTAACACGGCCATCGCGGCAACTTCCTCCACTGTGTTTGGACGCTGAAGTGCTGAGTCCTTTGCGAACAATGTGACCATCTCATCGAATGTTAAACCCATTGATTCAGCTGTGGCTGGACCGTTGTCTTTTACAATATCTGTAATGATGAGGCCGGGGCAGATCGAATTCACCGTTACCCCTGCCGTACCCACTTCACGGGCAATCGACTTGGTCATACCGTTGATCGCGTGTTTTGCCGCTGTATAGGCAGTAAATACAGGCTTGCCATGTTTGCCTTCAGTGGAGGAAATGTTGATTACCCGCCCCCATTCGTTGGCAATCATGGTTTTAACTGCCAGTCGGGTAGCCCAGAAGGTTGAATAAACATTCCATTTCATGGTGTGATCAAATGCTTCGTCAGTGAGGTCCACCAGGGGCTGAAGGTCGTTACTGCCGCCAGCGTTATTAACCAGTATATCCAGGCTGCCAAAGTGGGAAATTGTCTGGCTGATGAAACCCTCTACGTCAACCTGATTAACAGCGTCACCCTGAATAAAGACCAGGTCATCACCTGCATCCAGTTCCGCGAGCATGGCCTGTGCTTTCTCGGTGTTGCGGGCCATGATAGTAACCTTTGCCCCTTCGGCGAGATAAGCTTCTGCTATGCCTCTGCCGATACCCGCAGACCCGCCGGTAATAGCGGCAACTTTATTTTTCAGTTGCATGTTCTTCTCCTTCTTGACGACTAATTTCAACTATAGCATCGTTGTCTAATATCAATATACAAAGAGATGTCATTCCATGAGCAATCGTCCCGGACAAAGAGCAGGTAACTATTATAGAAATAAAGAGGTTCAACACCCTTGGCAGATACGCACAGACTTCGTGCGCTCTATTCTGTTTTGGTCGTTGCTGGCTGTCAGTCTTAGTATGGGCAACCAGGTAATGGCAGGTGGTTCATCTGCCAGCGGGCCGAGAATCTTACCGATTGATGAACAGGACCTTCCTGAACGAGTGAAGCAACTCAAAAATACCAACCCACGGATTGCCCGGCTGAATATCATACGAACAATGGCGCGTCATCCTGAATTGCATAAAGCCTGGTCCAAGTTTGCAGGTTATATTATTCGCAACAGTACCTTGCCTGACAGGGACAGGGAACTGGCTACTCTACGCATTGGGTGGCTTTGCAAGGCTGAATATGAATGGTCCCAGCATACTGTCATGGCGAAAGCAGTGGGTGTTACTGAAGCAGAGATCGAGCAGGTTATCCTTGGAGCAGAAGGAAACTGGAATGAATTTGACAAGGCGCTGATGACGGCGGTTGATGAACTGCATAGCAGTTCATCCATCACGGATGTCACCTGGAGGCGACTGAGCAGCCATTACAGCGAGCACCAGATGATGGACTTTGTTTTTACCGTTGGTCAGTACACGCTTGTCTCAATGGCGCTGAATAGCTTTGGTGTGGAGATCGACGAGGGATATTCAGGTTTTCCTGAATCGTCTAAGGATGAGCCCGGATTAACTGCCAATTAGGTGGTAATTTTGCCATAGAGGTTTTAGGGCATCAGGCACATGCATCATCTTTCCATCATGTTATCCTCTGTGCATTGGTGAACAGACAACTATATTAACGTGCCGAATCACGGCAGGGGTTCAAGATGACGAAAAGATTAGAAGGAAAGGTCGCGGCCATTACGGGTGCTTTCAGTGGTTTTGGTGCTGCAACGGCGAGCAGGTTTGTAGCTGAGGGTTGCCGCGTGGTACTGGGTGATATCCAGGATATAGATACAAGTGAATATGGTGACAGTGCTGTTTTCGCGCACTGTGATGTGTCCAAGGAAGATGATGTTAGCAACCTGGTTGACCTTGCCGTTAGTCATTTCGGCAAGCTCGATATTATGTTCAACAATGCAGGCATCGTTGGTGCAGTCGGACCTATTGATACGATTCCCGCAGAGGAGTGGTCAGCCACCCTTGCGATACTCCTCAATGGCCCTTTCTATGGTATGAAACATGCTGCCAGGGTGATGAAGCCCCAGGGATCTGGATCAATTATCAGTACCGCAAGCACTGCCGGGCTGACTGGTGGGCTTGGCCCTAACGCCTACACGGCTGCCAAGCATGGGGGAGTTGGACTGACCAAAAATGTTGCAACGGACCTTTGTCACTTTGGTATACGGGTAAATGCCATAGCGCCGGCGGGTATGGCGACCGCTATGGTTGCCAGCCTGATGGCAGGTGACCCCAATGCTATTGAAGAGGCAAAGAGAATATTGGCAGAACAATCTCCCCTAAAAGGCCGCCCTGGTACGGCTGAAGATGTTGCCAATGCGGCGCTCTGGTTAGCCAGCGACGAGTCGGGCTATACCACTGGCCACACCCTTACCACAGATTCGGGTGTAACCATCGGGGCGACGCTTGAAGGACCAGCGTTCAATGAGCGGCAACCCATGATTCGAGAGGCCGGTAAAGAGGGCCTCTAACAGAGGGAGTGCTGATATGAAAGCAGCAGTGTTTGAGCAGCCGGGTAAGCCCCTGGTAATAGGTGAGCGAGATGCTCCGCGGATTGCAGAGAACGAGATGCTCCTCCGGGTAAAATACTGCGGAATTTGTGGTACGGATATACATGCCTCTCGGGAGGGTCCTTTCATGGCACCGCCGGGCACTGTATTTGGGCATGAGTTTGCCGGTGAAATAGTCGAGATTGGTAGCGGCGTATCGAGTAACCAGTTTGAAATAGGTGAACGGGTAACCTCGCTTCCGTTCATCGGCGATCAAACGATTGGCCTCGGTGACGTGGACGGCGGCTATGCAGAATTCGTCAAGGTTGACCATCAACAGGCTGTCAAGCTTCCAGATACGATTGATGATGTGCTGGGTGCCCTGGTTGAGCCCATGGCAGTTGGTCTGCATTCTGTGAAGATGGCCGATACCGTCGCTGGCAAGAAGGTGCTGATTGTTGGGGCTGGTCCAATTGGTCTGGCCTGCGCAATCTGGTGTCGGTTTTTCGGTGCCGACAAGGTGGTTTTCAGCGAATTTTCCGCAACGCGTATTCGTATTGCTGAAACCATCGGTTTTTCAGAATTCATTAACCCTGAAAAGGATGTTGGTGAGGAATTCAGATCACTTGCTGGCGCTGAGCCTGACGTTCAGTTTGAGTGTGTTGGGGCTCCCGGAATGTTGCAGAGTTGTATCGAACGAGCACCACCAAGGGGTCTGGTGATGGGTATAGGGGTTTGTGATAGTCCTGACAGCATCACGCCACTCCTCGCGTTTATGAAGGAACTGCGCATACAGTGGGCGGTTGGCTATGACAAGGTTGACTTCGAATTCACCATTAAGATGATGACGCAGGGCCGGCTCGAGCCGATGCCCATGGTTACAGATATTATCAGCCTGGAAGAGGTGCCAGTATTTTTTGAACAACTGCGCCAGCCATCCAGCCAATGCAAGGTGCTGATTGATCTGATGCGATGATCAATCCAAAGACACGGCAAACTGCCAGGAACAATCACCGGGAGAATAGACGATGACTGACAATCAATCCAACCAGTTGGAGCAACTAATAGCCGAAGCGGAATTGAGGCGACTGACGACAAACTATGCGATTGCGACTGATGCGCTGGGTAGTGGAGATCCAGACCGGCAGTCTTCTGGGCGGGCTCTTTACCATGAAGTATTCGCGCCCGATGCACGTATCAGCGCCGGTGAGTCTGAAGAGTATATCGGTCCCGATGCCTGGGCGGATTATGTCGGTACTGCCCTTGAAACATTCTCCACGACCCAGCACCTGGTTGGAACGATCGACATCGAATTGACTGGAAAGGATACCGCAAGGATAGCCACTTACCTGAGTGCGACCCACGAATACGAGCCGAGGGGTACTCTCTGGATAGTACTTGGCACCTATGACGATGAAGCAGCATTAACGCCGTCAGGGTGGCGAATAACCAAACGCCACCTGACGATGACTTCATCAGAAGAACGTGCCCATGATGCGGCAAGCACTAATCAGACGTAATCAGACCGTTCGCATCAAAGCATCACTTTTTAAGCCCTTTTCAGCTTGCTACAGCGCTTTGCTCGCTCTCCGAATAACTTTACGGTAAAAGTGTGTGCACTTTGGTTGGCGCACTTTCCAGTTTGTAGAAAGCAAAACCAAAAATATCCAGTGCAGGGACGCCGCTTTCGGTTGTTGGGATACCACCGGATGGTGCAGTTGCAAGGGTTTGACCCAAATCTGCAGCAACCTTCTCAACATCGTCAGTATCAAATTCAAAAATTCCCGCAAACTCGGTGGCGGCGCCGGCGTTCAAGGAGGCAAGTTTGTAGCGAGTACCACCGCGAATGCCAGGCGTGGTTACGATGTCGTTCATATGCCAGTCATACCACTTATTGAGTGCATCAACGTCGGCATCCGCAGCAGGCGCGGTATAGGTGACCAGCAGGCCTTTGGCAGCGTTCTCTGGAGATACGTCATTTTCACCTACCTCCAGTGTTTTTGTGTAGTAGGCCCAGGTGTCGACTGAAATCAATCCGCCAGGTCTTGTCCCGCCACCTTCACCGTGGATTTCCCAGTCTTCTCCCTGGCCTGTAGCTGCTGGCATTACCATGCGCTTCGCATCAGGCGCATTGAGGTACGCCATCATGCCGTTGTTAGCATCCGTAGCGTCGTCATTGTCGATATAATAGAGCGCCAGGTAAGGTGGAACCTCTCCAATCTGTGTCACGGCGAGTTTGTAGCGGAGTGCCGCTTTTAGCCCAGGGGCGTGTAGGACATCGGGCACATGATTGCCCGTATACCATTCATTGAATTCATCTTCCCGTGCCATGTCTTGAGGGTGGCTTCGGACTAGCATGAGTGTATTAGTTAGCATTTGATTGAATCTCCTGAGCAGAACTTGGTTGTTTACAGCTATTTATATTCCAGACACATTATCTGGATGAAACTGGCATCTCCATTCTTAGGTCTACCTTGCCGCCTGACTAATTATATGGAAAAACAGGGTTTAACCATAAAGGAGCCTGGCTGCTGAATCAATAGCTGGCGGTGACGTAGAAATTAGGTGTGTGAGACTTGTTTGCTGTTCTGGAGCCTTTAGATGTGGAAGAATGAAAGCTACTCGTAAAGAAATGGAGCTAGTTGATGCCAACGCGCGTGCTAACGGAAGCAGATGAATTACCAAGACACCAGACCATCAGTACCTTTGATACAGTCGCTAACTCAAGTCCCGAATGGAACGATGGATACTGGTTCTGTTTTGGTGACCCGGCGGGTGAGGTCAACCTGATTACGGGTATCCGCCTATATCACAACACCAATGTGATTGATGCTTACGTCATAGTCAGTACCCAGGAAGGCAAGCAGTACAACCTGCGGGCAAGTAGAAGGCTAAGACCAAGAATTGATGACATAGTAGTAGGTCCATTCTGGCAGGAGATTATTAGAGGGTTGCATACCATCCGGTTGGGTTGTGACGAAAACCCCCATCAGGTCGCGTTTGATGTTCTCTGGGAAAGCACGGCGCCACCGCATGATGAGGCGACCGGTGTACAGAATTACCGGGATGGCAGACTGATGGGTGAGCGGTCCAATTATGTACAGGTTGGTGCACTTTCCGGCTGGGTCGAGGTCGGTGGAAAGAGATGGGAATTCACCGTTGAGGATGGCTGGGCAGGTGCCCGGGATCATTCCTGGGGTCAGGGTTACACGGGTGTAGGTGAAAAACCGAACCAATATGCCGCTCCCATCGTGACAGACGGTAAAACGCGTGGCGGCTGGGGTGGCCCCGGGATGCGGCACTGGGGATTAATCAAATTCCCTGACCGCAGTCTGTTTTATGCCTTTATGAGGAATTCTGATGGTACCTATTCGGAGTCTGGCACGGGTGCGAGAGGGGCTGGCGCCATCCACAGTGTCATTGACCATAACTATGGTAGCGACATACCCAAGTGGTCATACACGGACGTGGAGGTATTAGATCATGAATGGGTTGACGGCTGGCCGCTGTTGAAGCGCGGCCGCATTAACATGACCCGCCCGGATGGTGTTATTGACCGCTTTCAGGTCGATGTTGTCAGTAAACCTGTACACATGCAGGGTGGTGGCTACTGGGCAGGCTGGAATGATCAACTTGGCAGGGGTATCTACCGGGGTGAAGAATATGTCGAAGGAGAAATCTGGGATATCAGTCACCCGGTGAAGATTTTCACAGCTGATGGGGAGGAAGTTCCCCCGACACCAGCCGAGGGAGCGGCATATTGGGAAGTCTACGCCCTGTATACCAACCTTGATGATCCGAATGATGTTGGCCTTGGCATACTCGAAGCCGCCATCATTGGTGAATATGAAGGCGTAGAGAGTCGCTAGATGAACATCTCCTCCGCGTTTGGCAGACGCTGGAGATGATTCCCATTGTCCACGGGTACTACCTGACCAGTCATAGATGCGGAAAGATCACTGGCTAGAAAGATGGCAACGTCAGCGCAGTCATCCACGGACGTTACCCGGCGCAAAGGTGTTTCCTTGATGAATGCCTTCGAGATGGGCGATTCGCTCTCGAGGTCTACCCGCGCATCGTCAATTGGCTTCATGCCGCCGTAGGCATTCATTGCCGTCGGCACAAAGGTTGGTGCCAAAGCATTCACGCGCACATTAGAGGGGCCATATTCCCTGGCAGCGATCTTGGTGACGAAATTAGCGGCAGCCTTGCAACCGGAGTAAGGAGATAGCCCAACGGGAACCATCACAGCGGTCGCGGAAGTAATGTTGATCAGTGACCCACCACCGTTTGCTGCATGGGCGTTACCAAAATGCTTCATGAAATAGTAGGCGCCAAAAAACTGAACATCTGCCACTTGTTTTAGTAGCGCAGGGTCCAACTCAGCAATGGTTGAGGGCATGTTAACCCCCGCTGAATTGACGCTGAAGTCGAGCCTTCCCCATTTTTCTATAGCCGCGGCTGCGAGCGCTTCGAGGTCGTCATGGCTGCTGACATCGCAGCGAATGGGAGTTGCACCGATCTCTTTTGACAACTTTTCCAGTTGATCCATTCTGCGAGCAGCGATAATCAATTCAGCGCCTTCTTCTACAAAGCGTTCAGCGATTCGCCAGCCAATACCACTAGATGCTCCCAATACGACTCCCACTTTACCGTCGAGTAAACCCATTTCTATCCTTCGCTCCTTTGTTTGTTGTAGATTGTTCGTTACAAATTATTCGTTATAAATCGTTCGTTGTATATTGTGTTGCTGAGTATTGCCACCGTTGCAATGCAATTATGCGTGACCCAAAACCGGCCCGTTGTAAATTGCAAATCCGGGAAATCCGAACCTACTCGGTCTGAGTCATCGGAATGCCTGAACTGTAGCACGGCTGCGTAGGTATTTGGAATATGTCGGCTGACCATGGGTTTGCGCCAGGTAAACCTTACCTTCGTGATTTGGAATTCGAATCTGCTAGCGGCAGGATTCATTCATTTTGAACCTTTCGTTTTGAATGGGAGCCCATTTAAAGTATTGTCGAGGCAGCAACTAATCGTTTCTGACCGCATTGGTTCCAGAGGCGTCCTACCAACAAACAAGTGACTATCCTATTCAACTATGAAATTGAATCTTACAAAAATGGACGAATTTCCACGGCATCAAACTGGTGTCACCTTCGATATTGTAAACAGTACATCACCTCACTGGAGTGATGGTTATTACTACACGCTTGGAGATGACCAGGGTCGTGTGGCTTTTTTCTCGGCACTGCGACTCTATGCAGTGAACGATGTAATGGATGCATTTACCTGTGTTTCCGGTGGCGGCCTGCAACATAATATGCGCTTTTCCAGGAGGCTGAGACCCCGTATTGATGACCTGGAGTGTGGTGCCATGTCAGTTGAGATTATTGAGGGTCTCCGCCGTATCCGCACCAAAGCTGAACCGAATGAATTTGGCATCAGCTATGACCTTTTATGGGAGGGGTTTACGCCTCCTTACAACGAGGAATATCAGATCACTTTTGCTGGTGGGCGACTGGCAGGTGAGCGCAGTAATTATGACCAGGTCATGGACGTCACAGGATGGATTGAGGTGAAGGGTGAACGTTATGAGGTGGAACCGGAACACTGGACCGGTGTTCGCGATCATTCCTGGGGTATCGGGCCGACCGGTGGTCCACCCTCTAATGTTGCGGCTCCCCTTCCCCGGGGGCAGCCCTTTGGCCTGCGCCAGTGGGTGTGGTTCAAATTACCTGATAGAGCCATATTCTGGCACTTTCACCGTAATGCGAGTGGTCAGCTGACAAAGTTTGAGAGTGTTTGCATGTATCCCTATGGGGATGACCGAGAGCCCTATACCTACACCAATATTGAACAGGACCTGGAGTTTGTGACCGGCGAACGCAGACTTATGCGGGGTACCGTGGAAATGACGCGTGAGGATGGCGTTGTGGAACGGTTTCTAATGGAAAATATTACCGACCCGGTTTATCTCGAGGGCGGAGGCTACTGGGAGGGCTATGATGATCACTGGGGGCGAGGCGTTTACCGTGGAGATGATCATGCGGAGGGGGAGACCTGGGACGTATCCCATCCGACCTTGATAGGCGACCCCAAGGGCATAGCACAGTCACGGCCAGATGCCTGGTGTGAAAATTTTGGCCGGTTCAGCAGCCTGGATAACCCGGCCGACGTTGGTATTGGTCATCTCGAATGCGTTATTTCGGGACCCTATCCAGGATTTTCAGACTAGATCCGTGTAGCTGTTTGAAATCTGGTGAGACATTTGGAATACTCAAGGGCGTCGATCAAAGATTTGGCGACAATCATGCGGTGGGCTTGTCATAAAATCCCGCCGATTTCTTTATATATCATCGATGGGCAGAATCCGAGGGCTGGATGATTTCCAGGCTAACGGTTCCCGGTGGGGACCCCTTACTGTTCAAGTGGTGAGAAGAAGGAGTAAGTGGAGATGGCGGTAAGTGCAGCTGAAATTGAAATTGGAAAACGATTATTCATAGAGGGTTGGGGTGGTGATACACCGGAAGCCCCACTGCAATTCATGACTGAAGATGTTGTTATGCGAGATATTCTCGGGCATGCGGAGGCAATGCGTGGTCACCAGGAAGTTGTAGATTTCTGGGGTAAAGCTGCTGGAAATTTGCGCGTGCCACCGGAGGAAATCTTCGTCTCGGAGAACGGCATGTCGATGACCTGGATGGCTTACGTCCGGATAGTTGATGACAGCGAAAACAAAGGCAAGTGGATATGCGGTGAAGGTATGTCTCGTCTAGAGTTTCGAGACGGTCTGGTGTGTCTTGAAGTTGATTATTGGAATGGACCCCAGGGAATGTGTGATGACTGGGAAGAACACCTCAATGCCAGAGCCGCGATGACTCCAGAACAGCTGGGGCAAATCACAGGCGGTAATATGGACCTATAGCGATTCCCGGACAGGAACTGGCCAGCCAGGATTGGTTGGGACAAGAGCGCGTAAGAGCCTGTGCAGGAATAGTTGTGAAGAGGCCGATTAGAAGAGCCTTGAGAAACATGGCAGATATTTGTCTGCAGGAACACTTGTCTACAGGAACAGGAGATCATGGGATGACATTACCGGTACCACCCGATGCAGCAACAATTTTGCAGAACAGCATTGTTACGCTTCGGGACGTCTTACTACCGCTCACAAAAGATGATGAATATGCCCGCTTTAATGGTGGGTTACTAGTCGGTGCACTTGAATATGCTCTGGCCTCCCTGGAGGAGGACCGGGCGGCTAACCACCGAACCGGGTTGGCGGCAGCATTGGAAGAATTACGATCAACACTGCTGCAGGCGGATAACGCTGAGTTGATTGCCATGCTTGATCTGGCGTCCCCGTTTGAGGCTGCATCGAACCTGCTGGTCTGGGGGCAGAACAACCCTGGGGAACTGGCGAATGCAATGCAAAAAGTATTGCGGGCGGAGCTAAATTCACAGCTTGATACTGAGTTAGGTGCATCTGTGCCGATAATGGGTGCGTTTATGGCTGGTATGCGAGGTGATGTTTGAATAAAGAAGAGCGACATGCTGTTTTAGCAACATACCTTCGAGGCGTTCTGGGGGCTGATGATAGCGTTGATATAGTTGCCGAAAATCGTCTCACCATGGGGCAGTCACGGGCAATGTTCGTGTTGGACCTGGAATATGCCAAAGATGGCGCAGCGATCCAGCGTAAGGTTGTAGTACGTGTTGAACAGTGGGGGCACCTTGGCTCCGATAGTGAGAACGAAGTAAACATCATGCGTGCCCTGCACGCACTGGACTACCCGGTTGCAGAGATTCTGGCCTATGAGACGTCCTGCGATCTACTGGAACAGCCTTTTTTTGTCATGGACTTTATGCCCGGGGTGAGTACCTTCTCGGAAGATACAGCTGATGAATATATTGCCGCACTGCATCGCTTGCACTCTATTGATGCGACCAGTGATGTGTTTGACTTCCTTGAAATGCCAGAGGCGCCACATGGTGCTGCCCTGCAGCAGGTGGAAAGGTGGTATGAGACTTATCGCTCACACATAGTGGGTGAACCATCACCTCTGGTCGAGGAAGCGACCCAGTGGCTTCGCAATAATGCGCCGGAGAATGACCGGGTAACCCTCGTCCATGGTGATCCGGGACCCGGTAATTATCTTTATCACGATGGGCATATTACGGCTGTCGTTGACTGGGAGTTTATCCACCTGGGGGATCCATACGATGACTGGGCCTACCTGATCGCGATGCGGGGAGTGGCCTACCTGCAGGAAGATGATTGGATTGCGAGAATCGAAAAGATCACCGGCAGTGAAATAGACAGGCCACGGCTGGAGTACTGGAAGGCAGTAAACTTCCTGATGGGTGTTGGCATTGATCAGACATCCCACCGGATATACGCGGACCACAAGAATCCGGCACCCAACCTACTGGCTATTGCAACGGGGGTGCATCTGTCAGCCCTTAGACGTTTGTGTGATGCGATATTCTAGCGACACGATCTAGGGTGCTGTTCCACCCTTAGTATCCGTATCCGTGATGCCGCGGCCTGTATCCGAGGCGGGTGGGGTAAATCTTCACCCGCGAGAACAAGCCAAGTCACTAGAGGGTTCGGCCAACCTCATGGCCCTCTACAATAGCTTCCCTGAATCTGTCATGACCGTTAGCATCACCAATGACATGTATGTCCGCCACCTGTTGCTTTAAGGATTCCGCCAATTCCTTGTCCGCGTCATAACCAATAGCCAGAACGATCGTATCCACCTTGAAAAAGCGGGTCTTGCCGCCGATGGTCACGTTCGCACCTTCGGGGGTGATTTCTTCAATCGTTGTAAATTCATGGGTCATCACGCCTGCCATCGCCACATTGTCCAGCATCGCTGGTCTATTGAACATTGAGAAATCTCTCGCCAGTTCACTGCGTGCGACCAGGTCCACAGCCCTGCCCTGTTTGGCCAGGAGTTCTGCAGTTTCAAGACCCACCATGCCGCCACCAATAACCAGGACCTTTTGTCCAACGGGTACTTCGCCTGTTATTGCCGTTTCGGCGGGTACGACATTGTCTCCTTCCATCCCCAGTACATTGAGGCCTCTGGGTTTGGCGCCGATAGCCAGCACTACGGCATCGGGTTTGACCTTGTTGACGAGTTCAGCATTCACCTCGGTGTCGAGCTCTATTTTGACACCAGCACGTTCCATTCCTGTTTCCAGGTACTTTCTAAAGTCATCAACATCTTCTTTGCCATGACCGGCAGCGGCCGCATACAGTAGTCCGCCGAGTCTATTATCTCTTTCGTACAGGGTCACATCATGACCTCTTTCAGCCGCGACCCTTGCCGCTTCCATACCGGCAGGTCCAGAGCCGGCAATCATGATCTTCCGCGTTTTTTCGGCTGGCCCAAACTCCGTTTCCGCCTCATAGCATAGCCTGGCATTGACGGCACAGCTCATATGATCGTACTTGGATCGGTCAAAGCATGTGTTGCAACCAAGGCAGGGAGTTATTGTCTCCGAGAGTCCAGCCTGCGCCTTGTTGGGCCACTCAGGATCAGCCATCAGAGCTCTTGCCATGCCGATGATATCTGCCTTACCAGATTGGAGAATATCTTCTGCTTCATCAGGATTGGATATTCTTCCTACAGCGATTATCGGGATATCCACGACCTTCTTAATGGCACCCGCCCAGTCTGCAAAACAGTTGCGTGGAAATGAGATCATCAGCGGCACACAGGAGGAGATAAATCCGCGGTTGTGACTATTGGCACCTTCAGAGATGATCAATGCATCAACACCGGCTTCTTCAAGCAACTGGGCAGCACGGCAGGAATCTCCCAGGGAGATTCCATTGTGCTCAGGCTCCATCGCAGCAAGCCTGAAGGTGACGCCAAAATCGTCCCCCACTGATTTGCGGATGGCCTCAACGGTTTCAGTCATCCAGCGGACCCGGTTCTCGATCGGTCCGCCATATTCGTCTTCCCGGTGATTGTCCATAGGTGAGAGAAACTGTCGCCAGATGTAGGCATGGGTTGCATGCAGTTCCATGAAATCAAAACCCGCTTCCCGCTGGTTGTAGGCAGCTTCCGCCAGCCAGGTCGTGTACTGATGCATTTCCTCGACTGTAATTTCAAGCGGTCTCGGGTCAGGCCAGTCAATAGCAATGGACTGTTCTGTTGCCGGTGACCAGCCACCGGAAGGTGTCAGGGGGCGGGTGTCTGTTTTCTCGGGGCCGTAGATAGCCAGGGACTGGGTGCCGACATAGCAGTCTTCGGCTGCGTCGTGTATGGTTTTCGCGAACCGCTTAAGCTCCTTGGTCGGGTGACGAAGTATCTCCATATTGGCCAGACCACCCGTGGTGAGCGCCGCAACACCACCCCTAGCTCGTGCCGAGTAGTAGTTCAGGGCGGTTGCATCTCGGTGACCAGGATTCCCAAGGGGTAGGTGGTAGGTCCTGTTCTTGAAGGTCATGGGTCCGACTTTAATAGGCTCAAAAAGTTTCATAGGCTGCTCTCAGTTAGTTCTCGACGCTAGTCTAATTCCGCAAAAAATGTGGGGCTGTTAGTGTGGGGAGATTTGGGGCCGGTGTAAAGTGCCAGAGTGAATTTGATTGTTAGCCGTAGAATCCGTGGAAGGTGAGTTGTCGATCAGGGCTGTGGAGGATACTCAAGGCTGCTGAAAAGCAACCTGCTAGAGTGCTGTGCCGCCGTTTACGTCCCATAGAGCACCAGTAATACCACCGCCAACCTCTGATGCTAGCAGAACTGCAACTGTAGCCATTTCCTCGACCGTATTCAACCGGTTTATCGCCGCGTCCTTGGCATATTCCTGGACGTACTCATCATAGGTCATATTCTGAGCTGCAGCTGCTTCCGGGCCATAATCTCGCATCAGGTCTGTCTCAACAGCGCCAGGGCAGATTGCATTGCAGGTAATTCCCAACTCACCGTTTTCAAAAGCTACAGCCTTGGTAAGACCGTTGATCGCGTGCTTGTTGGTGATGTAGTGGGCGACGGTTGCCTTGTTGGCCTGTTTGCCTTCCACGGAGGAGATATTGATAATGCGACCCCACTGGCGCTGAGTCATATCCTGTAATGCGCGCCGTGTTGCCCAGAAGGTAGCATTCAACATCCAGTTGAGTGCCTCGTTCCAGGCTTCATCGCTAAGGGAGACCACGGGCGCGAAGCCGGAAGACCCCCCTGCATTGTTGACCAGAATATCTATTTTGCCGAATTGATCGATGGTTCCTGTTACAGCATCTTCCACTGATGATTGTTCTCTTACATCGCCAGCAATGAAGTGTGCACTGTCGCCAGCTGCCATTTCAGCAAGAGCCTGATCGCCTTTTGCTTGGGAGCGGCCAGTGACAACGACTTTTGCACCTTCGGCTAAAAAGGCCTCGGCGATGCCGCGCCCGATACCGCGTGTTGCACCCGTGATGAGTGCAACACGGTCAGCGAGTTTCTTTTCCACTTCTGTCACCCCCATCTTGGACTCGAGACATTTCCTATGACCCTGACAAGTCTAGAGGTTCCGGCCGACTTCATGACCTTCTATGATAGCTTCCCTGAACCTGTCATGACCGTTGGCATCACCAATGACATGTATGTCAGCCACCTGTTCTTTCAGAGAATCTGCCAATTCTTTGTCCGCGTCATAGCCAATGGCAAGAACGATCGTATCCACCTTGAAGAAGCGGGGCTTGCCGTCGATCGTTACGCTAGCGCCTTCTGGGGTGATTTCTTCAATCGTTGTAAATTCATGGGTCATCACGCCTGCCATTGCCACCTTGTCCAGCATTGCCGGTTTGTTGAACATGGAGAAGTCTCTCGCCAGTTCACTACGGGCAACCAGGTCCACTGCCTTGCCCTGATTAGACAATAGTTCTGCGGTTTCAAGACCCACCATGCCGCCACCAATAACCAGGACCTTTTGTCCCACGGGTACTTCGCCCGTTATCGCCGTTTCGGCTGGTACGACATTGTCTCCCTCAATGCCCAGTACGTTGAGCCCCCTTGGTTTGGCGCCGATTGCCAGAACCACGGCATCCGGCTTGACCTCGGTCACGAGTTCAGCATTCACCTCTGTTTCCAGCTCTATTTTAACGCCCGCTCGTTCCATGCCTGTTTCCAGATATTTTCTGAAGTCATCGACATCGTCTTTACCCTCACCGGCAGCAGCAGCGTACAGCAGTCCGCCCAGTCGGCTTTCTCTTTCGTACAGGGTCACTTCATGCCCTCTCTCAGCTGCGATCCTTGCCGCTTCCATACCAGCAGGTCCGGAGCCGGCAATCATGATCTTCCGAGCTTTTTCTGCTGGCCCATACTCAGTTTGCTCTTCGTAGCAGAGCCTGGCATTGACTGCACAGGTCATGTGATCGTACCCCTGGGAATAGTCAAAACATGTGTTGCAGCCGAGGCAGGGGATGATTGTCTCCGCGAGTCCGACCTGCGCCTTGTTAGCCCACTCCGGATCTGCCATCAACGCTCTCGCCAGACCGATGATATCAGCCTGACCTGACTGCAGAATCTCTTCAGCCTCGGCTGGTTGCGTTATTCTTCCCACGGCGATGACAGGGATATCAACGACCTTCTTAATGGCTCCCGCCCAGTGCGCAAAACAGTTGCGATCGAATGAGATCATCAGGGGAACGCAGGAGGAGATAAATCCACGGTTGTGGCTGTTGGCTCCCTCAGAGATGATCAGCGCATCAACGCCGGCCTCTTCAAGCAGCTGAGCAGCGCGGCTGGAATCTCCCAGTGAGATGCCATTATGTTCGGGCTCCATAGCAGCAAGCCTGAAGGTAATGCCAAAATCGTCTCCCACTGATTTGCGGATGGCCTCAACGGTTTCAGTCATCCAGCGGACCCGGTTCTCAATCGGTCCACCGTATTCATCCTCCCGGTGATTGTCCATGGGCGAGAGAAACTGTCGCCAGATGTAGGCATGGGTAGCGTGCAGTTCCATGAAATCAAATCCCGCTTCCCGCTGGTTGTAAGCCGCTTCCGCCAGCCAGGCCGTGTACTGATGCATTTCCTCGACTGAAATTTCAACCGGTCTCGGGTCAGGCCAGTCTGCGGAAATGGATTGTTCCGTTGCCGGTGACCAGCCTCCGGAAGGTGTCAGGGGGCGTTTATCTATTTTCTCGGGGCCGTAGATAGCGAGAGACTGGGTGCCGACATAACAGTCATCTGCAGTGTCGTGGATGGTCTGTGCGAATCGCTTCAGTTCTTTGGTCGGGTGACGAAGTATCTCCATATTGGCGATACCACCCGTGGTGAGCGCTGCCACTCCACCCTCTGCGCGTGCGGAATAGTAGTTCAAAGCGGTTTGACTACGGTGTCCAGGTTCACCAAGGGGCAGGTGATAAATCCTGTTCTTGAAGGTCATGGGTCCGACTTTAATAGGCTCAAATAGTTTCATATGCTGCTCTCAGTTAGTTCTCGTCTCTAGTTCAATTGTGTAAAAATTTGGGTTGTTGGTATGTGGATATTATATGGTTGTCCAGCCGCCATCGACATCAAGTACCATGCCTGTCGCGTAATCACATTTGGCCAGAAACATAGCGGCTTCTGCCATGTCTTCCGGGAATCCTGGTCGGCCCATGGGGATTCGCTCAACAAATTCGCGACGCAGGCTGTTGACGGGATCGTCAAGTTTCAGATCCTCATGGGCCGGGCGGTCTATTATCAGTCCGGGAGACAGGACATTGACGCGTATTTCTCTGGGTGCCAGTTCCATTGCCATGGCTTTGCCCATGGAATTAACTGCACCACACAGGCCAGCGCCACCTGCATATTCGACTATGCCTGCGCGTGCAGCGATACCTGAACAAAGCATGATCACACTTCCCGCGGGCATTTTTGGCACCGCATAGTGGCAGGCACGCATCTGTCCAAAAAAGCGGGGTGCGAATAGTTCTTCCCACTCGGATACTGGAAGCTCATCGATGGCACCAAACACGAAGGAGCCGGCACAGGTCGCCAGTAGATCGACTCGCTCGAAGGGCTCGAAGAATTTTGCAACCTGATCATCATCTGCAGCATCGACCTGGGCATAGGTGGCACCATGACCGATGGATGCGACTGCCGCCTTTAGCTTGTCCTCATTTCTAGCCACTATTGTGACATTGGCGCCCTCATTGGCGAACCGGTGGGCTATTGCCAGTCCAATATTGGAACTCCCACCGAAAATAACAGCATTCTTGCCTGTCAAACTATCCATAAAGTTCACCTCTGTAATGTGGTACCGATACGGGATACTAAAATTTTGCCAGTCCTTGTCTAGGACTCAGAGTGTTAGCCAGCCGCCGTCAACTGGCAGGTAGACCCCGGTGATGTATTCACTCATGGAGGAACACAAAAAAAGAGCCGCCTTACCGACTTCGTCAGGTGTGCCCCAGCGTTCCATCGGTATGCGGGAAATCCTGGAGGCCACCTGATCGTTGAGGGGTTGCCCACTGTGAGCGGGTACGGCGCTTGGGTCTATGGGCGGTTCCGGGAAATCCTGTACCCAGGTAGCGCCAGGCGCCAGGGCATTGACATTAATTTTGTGCTTGGCGAGTTCCAGTGCCATCGTTTTCGTCATCTGGGTAACGGCTGCCTTGGAGCCGTCATAGTTAACGCCCACGCCGGGGGTAACGGCCTGCGTGGATGCGACATTGATGATACGCCCGCCTTTGCCCGCATCTATCATGGCGCGTGCTTCGGCTCGACAACAGTAGAATACACCATCGAGGTTTACGGACATCAGGCCGCGCCAGCGGTCGGTTTCCATCTCGACAAGTGGACCACCAAACCCGTTGTATACACCTGCATTGTTGACGGCGATATCCAATGCCCCATGGCGGGCAATAATATCGGCGATGGCTTTATCGACCATTTCTTCATTCGACACATCCAGCGGCAGTGACTCTGCCCCCAGTGCCGCTGCCGTCTCCTGTACAAGCTCCTCGTTTATATCCGAGACTATGACTGTGGCGCCGGCGGTCTGAAGGGTTTCGGCAATTGCCTTGCCAATGCCATGTGCTGACCCCGTGATGAGGGCAGTTTTTCCCGTAAGGTCTAGCCATTCAGCGGTTGCATTCATTGATTGTTTCTCCAAAGAATTCGGGTTTTGTGATTGTTGGTTTATCGGTGACTAATTTGGTTCCATTGTATTGGGGTCTGGCGGATACCCACGCACTTATCCAGAACAAGGGAGAACTAGGTACTCTTGGCTGCTGATAATTCCTTGCATTGTTGCTTCATCATATCCATACCAGCCATGACCGCTTCACTAAAATCGAGAATCTCAATAACTGAAGAGTGATTGTTGTTGCAATCAAAATAGCTGAATCTTACCAGCCCATCAGACAGGGAGCCCTGGCCGAGCAACTCACAGCCTTCAAATGCGGCGATTACCTCATCATATTCCGGAACGACAAAGGCGATATGATGCAAACCACTGCGACCCTGATCCTGAAATTCTGTATAGATGCTCTTGCCCTTGACGGGCTGTATCAGCTCAATTTGTACTTCCCCGGCGAAGCCCAGTGCGATCGTCATGGCGCTGTCAGATGTTTGACCACGGTACTGGCAGGTATCACCCAGTTCCACCTCTGAGCGGGCCCAGATGGGTACGCCCAGCATTTTACCAAACCAGTCTTCTGCCGCGACGATATCCGGTACAACGTAGGCAGTCTGGAAATAGTACTGGCCGATGGAATCAAGAATACTGCTCATTGTCCTCTTCCTTTCATTGGTTAAGCATTTAGATAGTGGAGGGTTACTTCGTCTGCGCGAGCCCTGCAAGTGGTGATCTTGTGAGCCGAATTCCTCAGCCCCATTTATGGACCACCATGGATACTACCAATTACATTTAACTACAAGCCATTTGTTTGTGCCATATGAAATTGCAACACGTGATAAAATATTGTTACTATCCGAGCAGAATAGACAAACTCCAATAATTATGACCTGAGGATAGTTGATGACAATTTTAGACGATGACGAGTATTTGCACCCTGCACCAGAAGGATCAGATGGGCTCTGGAGTGACAACCTCTGGTTCTCATTCTGTGATCGTGAAGCGGATATTTTCGGTATCAATCACTTTCACGTAACCAACAAGGGGTATGCGCGATTCAGCACCTGCCTCGTGATTGACGGAATCCCCATGCCCTGGGCAAACAAAGTGCCCTGGGATGATATTGGTAAGTTCGATGTCCTGACCGATGGTGGTTCTATGACCTACCAGGTGATCAAACCCCAGGAAGAACTCAGAATCACAGCTGACAATGAAAAGTATGGATTCGACGTGACGTTTAAGGCGCGGTTTCCAGTATTTGACTATAACGATTGTATTGGCGGTAACCCGCTTAAATCTGCCGGGGAGTATGGGGGGCACTACGAGCAGGGGCTTCAGTGTAATGGAGATTTCGAAGTTCGTGGTGGTCCGCGCGCCGGGCTGAGGACAATTGACTGCTATTCTCACCGTGATCATTCCTGGACAGACCGTTTTCGTGGTGGCTCTCCCTGGGAACCTAATAAGCCTGCCACCAGAGAACAGTCATTGGGACACTACTGGCCTTCGATTCAGACTGACAGCATGCATCTGAACGCGTTCGGCTATATGAGCCCCTCTTTCAAAGCAGTGAATCCAGAGCGGTCTAGTATTGGTGGGTTCCTGTCCGACAAGAATGGATCGCGGCCCATACAAGGTGCTGAGTGTCTTGATTGTCGCCTTGAAGACGATGGCCGCTCAGCAATGAGCTTCCGTTATCAATTCACTTTGCCCGATGGTGAAGTTATCCACGTCAAAACTGGACGCAAGTACGCCCAGTCAGTAAATGGATTGATGCGGGGGGAAAATGACGCTGAGTGTTTACTCGACTGTTATGAAGGTTTCTTCGATTTCGAAGTGGAAGAGACGGGCGAGCGTGGATATGGGTGTGCGGAATACTCGATCAATCCACCATTCCCAAGGTGGCGCTATTAAATTTTACATGGTGCTGGTGAAGAGTTAAGTTCGTAAGATAATTCTAGTTATAATCTTAAATGCTATTTGAGGAAAAATCATGGTAGTGAAAGCGGAAGACGAATACAGGCATGAAGCGCCTGAAGACATGAGCGCAGGTTTCTGGGGTGACACGCTCTGGGTCAGTGTAGTGGACCGTGAGGCAAATATATTTGGCATCAACCACTTCACGCTAACGAACAAGGGCTGGGGGCGATTTGAGGCGCTCTACGTTATCGATGGTGTTCAGCAGCAGTACGGAAATAAGTATCCTTTGACCCTGGAAGCGGATCAGGGTCCCTGGACTGATGGCCTTCTGACCTATGAAGTGGTTAAACCGCTGGAAGAAATCAGGATCACCTTTGACGGACCACGTTTTGGCTTTGACCTGAACTTTAAAGGTCGCTTCCCTGTATTTGACTACGAGGACAGTGTTAACGGAAATCCACTCAGCCATGGTCACTATTATGGTGGCCATTTTGAACAGGGACTGCATTGCACGGGGCCATTTGAGATCAGAGGCGGACCCTGCAAGGGTGAAACCCGCCAGTTGGATTCCTGGTCTCACAGGGACCATTCCTGGTCGACCCGGTTTGCGGATGAGCCACCTTGGGATTATTCGCAGCAAAATATCGCCAACCATTACTGGCCCTCCATTCAGTTGGCGGATAAGCACATTAATGTTTTTGGAGTACATCAGCCTGATGGACCTTTCGGTGGCTTCATTTCAGATGCCAATGGCTCAAGAGCTATGCTCAGTGCTTCCTGCGAGGTTCTGAAATCCGACAATCAGCGTGATGCTGCAGCTTTCAGGTACACTTTGGAAATGCCGGATGGTGAAACCATACACGTTCGAACGGGGCGCAAATACGGGCAGGTAAAACTCTGGGATCGTGGTGAAAATGACCTGGAGAACCGCCTCGACTGCTACGAGCCATTCTTTGACTTCGAAGTTGAAGAGACCGGCGAACGTGGTTATGGTGTCTGCGAATATTCAGTCCATCCACCCTGGCCTCGCTGGCTGGTGTAAAACGCGACCGTCTCAACACGAGCAATCTCAACAGGAGCAATGAGTATGAGCACACACAAAACCTTTTGCCGATTCTGCCATGCTTATTGCGCCATCGAGGTCGATGTTGAAGATGGTGTTCCCGTTGCCGTAAGGGGGGACACCAGTGATCCAGTCTATTCCGGCTACACCTGTATCAAGGGGCGCCAGCTTCCTGACCAGTTCACCAACCCGGGCCGGGTGCGCAAGCCCCTAAAGAGAATGCCCGATGGTTCGTACCAGGAAATTGATTTACAGGTTGCCCTCGACGAGATTGGTGGCAAGGTCAAGACGTTGCTCGATGACAACCCACGCGGTGTAGCCACCTATATCGGTTCGTACGGGTTCCAGAATTCCGCTGCGCTGCATATTGCAAAGTCGTGGCACAAAAGCGTCGGCTCAACCTCCTATTACACTTCCGTAACCATCGACCAACCAGCGAAGCAGATAGCCTGGTCAAGAGTTGGCTACTGGGGGGGTGGTAGCCACAGTTTTACCGATGCAGACGTTGTCATGCTCATTGGGAATAATGCCGTGGTATCACAATACTCGCCCTTTGGCGGTATTCCTCCATTCAGCCCCTATAAGAGACTTCGTGATGAAATCAAGAAGGGTATGAAGGTCATTACTGTAGATCCGCGTAAAACAGAGGTTGCGAACCGGTCCCACATACACATGCAGATTAATCCCGGTAAGGATGCGACACTGCTGGCAGGTATGATCAATATAATATTGAGTGAGGGGCTTGAGGATACTGAATTTTGCAATGCATATGTTCAGGACCTGGATAGTTTCAGATCGTTGGTGACTGGCTATTCACCCACCTATGTTGCACAGCAATGCGGCATCCCGGAAGAACAGTTATTTGAAGCCACGCGTCTTTTCGCAGCCGGGCCAAGGGGCGTAGCATCTGCTGGCACCGGACCAGACATGGCATCTCATGCGGTCCTGACGGAACACCTGATTGTCGTGTTAAACCTTATCTGTGGCAGGGTCAACAGGGAGGGTGAGCGATTCCCCAACCCCGGTATGATGACGCCCGAGATACCGCGCAGGGCTGAAGTAATTCCTCCTTCCCCTGTGTTTGGCATCGGACCCAAGAGTCGGTTCAGGGGACTGGGTGAGGTATTTGGAGAGATGCCCACAGCTACTCTTAATGATGAAATCCTGGAGGACGGAGAAGGCCAGATCAAAGCGCTATTCTGTATGGGTGGAAATCCGATGGTCGCATTTCCGGATCAGGATAAAACCAAACGGGCCATGGACAAGCTGGAATTACTCGTCTGCATTGATATTGTCCGTTCAGCCACATCCAAACTGGCAGATTACATTCTCCCGCCAACTCTGTCTCTTGAACGGGATGATGTAACCATGCTGACCGATGTCTGGTATGACGAGCCCTATAGCCACTACACGGAGGCGATTCTTGAGAAGAATCCTCAGAGCCTTGAAGAGTGGGAGTTCTACTGGGAAATGTCGCAAAGGCTCGGAATACCAATAGATCTGCCGGGCGGGCAGCTAGGCCTGGAGACATGTCCAACCAAGTTTGAAGCGCTGGAGCTTCTAACCCCGGGTGCCAAGGTGCCAGTTGCAGATATCCGGGCAAAACCTGCCGGGCATCTGTTCGAGCAAATCAACATCACGGTTGAAGCCGGGTCAAACAGCAATTCGCTTTTTCAACTGGAACCCGATGGGGTTGCCGAAGAGATGCAGGAAATCCTCGCGGAACCGGTCTGGACTGATGGCAAAATTATTGATGACGACAAGGAATACTCGCACCTGCTGATTAGTAGGCGCTTGAAGCATTACTTCAATTCTTCAGGTCACACATTGCCGGCACTGATGGCGAAAGGCACAACGAATTACGCCTATATGAACCCATCTGACCTAGCGGAAATGAGCATCGAAGCTGGACAGTTAGTTGAAATCAGCGCTTCTGCCGGATCATTGGTAGGTGTGGCAGAAGCCGCGAATGACGTCAAGCCAGGGACTGTATCTATGGCTCATGCTTTCGGTGATCTACCGGGTAACTTTGGTGACGTTCGAGAGGTTGGCAGCAGCACAAATCGCCTGGTTGACGATGATCGCACCTATTGCAAGATATCGGGTATGCCACGAATGAGTGCTATTCCGGTTAATCTGCGGGTTGTTGCTGAATAGAAGGGCTGCTTCTTATTGGCAGACGACTTCGAGGCAAGCCTGGATATTAGATGGCGCTTTGTCCAGGACGCNTTTGAGTTTGCATCTATTGGTATAGTAATGTCACTTGCATGGGACGCTGAATTTATTGATTCACGTTCTGGAAACTGCTCGTGTATCATCACCACTTTCTTTTTGTAGTCAGGACGTGGGGATATGGGGTTTGTGAATATTCAATCGCACCTCCCTGGTCACGGTGGCTGGTTTAGCTCAGTCGGAATGAGCAGTCGATTAACCCGAAAGGGATAATAGGTGAGCAGACGATGGCCTGCTATCTTTGTGAGCTAAGTATAAGGTAACAGGTAGACACTGGTAGACGAGGGTTGTTTATGATGAAACTTCGATTATTCCTGCTTTTGAGCCTGTTGCTCGTGGCAAACAGCAGCAGCGCACTCAATATTCTCCTGACCAATGACGACGGCTGGGATACTGAAAATATTAAGGTACTGAAGTCAGAGCTCATCGCTGCCGGTCACGATGTTCTTATGTCGACCCCCTGTACCCAGCAAAGCGGAAAGGGAGGAGCCCTGACCGTATTGAAGGATTTACCAGTTAATACATCTAGATCATCACGTGGTGAATATTGCCTGGGGGATACTGATGTGAGTAAAACCTTCGCAGAATATGCTGATGGTACACCTGTCATGTCGGCATTGTATGGGATTGATGTTCTGGCCCCGCAAAAGTGGAAGGGGCCGCCGGACCTGGTGATATCGGGTCCGAATACCGGCAACAACCTTGGCATGGTAAATAATAACTCCGGAACCCTGGGGGCGGCGCTGGTTGCTATCAGCAGAGGAATACCAGCGATTGCGGTCAGCGCGAACACCATGTCACTCATTGATAAAACCCAGGCCCCTATTATCGCTGATGTAACTCTCAAGATCCTTGCACAACTGGAAGCAAGTCGATCACCTTCGGCACCACTTTTACCAGCCTTGACCGGGTTGAATATAAACTTCCCGAAAGAAATAAAGAGTCACAAGGGGGTCAAGTTTACCCAAGTTGGCTGGAAATCAGCTTTCGCACTGGGGTTCTCCACCGATCTTTCAAAGGAAGAAAGGATTATGGTGCTGGCGGCAGCGAGAATACTCGACNCTGGCGAGGCGAAGTCCTGGGAAGAGGCCATGAAGATGGCAGGGAGCAGGTACAAGGGTAAGAGTGGCCTGACTTTTGTCACCAGCAACGCAAATGACGTTGACCCTGAGTCTGAAGGCAATGCGGTGCACATGGGATATATCACCATCAGTACAATTGACGGCAGCATACAGGCATCGTCCGAAAAATCGCTAGCTACCCGGCGACGACTTACCAGCCTCCAAAAACAGATAGAGTCAAAATAGCCACTTCCCGGGAAAGCGCTTTCGAGCGTAAAACTGTTCCCGTGTTAGGGTTATTGTGCGGAAAAACTAAATCAACAAGGTTCGGGAGATACATATGAGCAGAGTTGCCGTAGAAGATAAAGATGCCTTTTTTGCCGATGTGGCCAAGGCGAGCGACGAATCAATATGGTGTGCGCTGGCAACAGTTTCTAACAATGAAGCCAGGGTGCGGATAGTGCATCCAAGCTGGGAGGGAGATGTCCTCTGGATTGCAACGGGACCTGAAACCCTGAAAGTAAAAGAGATGGAACAGAATGCCTCGGTTGATGTTCAGTTTCAGGTTTCGCCCCCAGGCTTTATTCACATCCTCTGTCGTGGTCGGGCAGATTTATGTATGGATGACGCAACTCGAAAGCATGCCTGGGATGCCATGAACTACGACCTGACACAGTTTTTCCCCGGTGGTGCAACTGGCGATGACTTTATTGCCATTCGTATAAACCCAACCCGGGTAGAACTGTCCGAAATGTTTGGCACGGCTAACAAGCGCGTGTGGCGACCAGGCTAGTTACACTTCGGATTAAATAGTCTGGTACCTAATCTTCTGTGGCACCGGCCATCCACGGGCTCGGCGCCCCCGTCTAGGCGACCCCGTCGTTCCCGCGTCTCGGCGACCCCGGCTAGGCGCCCCCAACCATCCATGGCGCTAGCCACGTCAGATCAGGTACCAGACTATCCAATTCTAACACTGAGATTCGTCGAATTATTGTCAGATCAGAGCTAATTCCTGTCCGGGAACACCTTACGGGCCGGGTGTGCGACCTGATGATGGACGATCAAACGAACCCTGACGGAATTTGTGGGCATCAATCTCCATCGGTGTAATAGGTTCCGATGTGGTGCCTTCGTTCACGCAAGTACGTTCAATGATGCGCCATTCGTCTCCCCGTTTCTCATAAACATCCAGATAGCGGCCATACCAGGTATCCAGAATGTCCTCGTCCTTCTGAAACAGGTAGGTGATATTGTAGGCTTCGCCATGGGCGTGCTCACCGTCATCATCCAGTTCGATGTAGTGGTTGAAAATGCAGTGTCCGGTCGAGCGCCATTTAAGGTGACTGACCATGCAGATTTCGGAAAACTCCATGGCATTTCCGACAAAAACGCCATGGTCATCAGTCGCTTCCGGCCAGTATGCCGATTTCATCAATTCCTCATCCAAGCGGTCAACACCCCGACAGTAGCGCTTGGCGACATTTCTTATGGATTCCAGGTCTGACAATTGCTGGGGTGAGAATTCCATATTCATTTTCCTTTCTGGGGCAGGGGCGGTTAAAGAATAGCACTTTCACCCTGCAGGTCGCGAAGGAACCGCGACCTGCAGGGTGAGTAGACCTGATCATCGAGGCTGGTGGCGTCCAACTACCAGAGATCGTATTTCTGAACCTCAGCTCGACCAACAACCATATGATGTACTTCATCCGGTCCATCAGCGAAACGCAGGTGACGCTGATCGGTATACATTTCAGCAAGGGGTGTCCATTGTGAGACGCCCGCTGCACCATGCATCTGAATAGCCTGATCAATTATTTTGCACACCTTGTCCGGCACGATCGCCTTAACCCCGCTGACGTAAACCCTGGCTTCCTTGTTTCCAAGGACGTCCATTGCTTTTGCAGCCTGCAGGACCATCAGGCGCATGCCGTCAATTTCAAGGCGGGCACGAGATATAACTTCAAGGTTTTTACCCAACTTGGCTATGGGCTTGCCGAAGGCAACCCGACTTCCTGCGCGCCTGACCATGAGTTCCAGTGCTTTTTCCGCTTTTCCAATGGACCGCATACAGTGATGAATTCGGCCGGGGCCCAGGCGAACCTGTGAAATCTCAAAACCGCGGCCTTCACCCAGCAGAATATTCTCTTTGGGCACTCGCACATTGTCGAACTTAATATGCATGTGCCCGCGCGGCGCATGGTCTTTTCCAAAAACGTGCATGGCCTCCAGTATTGCAACCCCCGGGGTGTCGATGGGCACGAGTATCTGTGATTGCTGCCTGCTGGCAGGTGCATCAGGGCTTGTTTTTACCATCGTAATCATGATTTTGCAGCGTGGGTCGCCAGCGCCGGAGATATAAAACTTTTCACCATTGATAACCCATTCATCACCATCCGGGACTGCCTCGGTACTGATGTTTTTGGCATCTGATGAGGGTATTCCAGGTTCCGTCATGGCATAGGCTGAACGGATTTCACCGTTCAGCAGTGGCTTAAGCCATTGTTCTTTTTGTGCCGGCGTACCCACTCGCTCCAGCACTTCCATATTACCCGTATCTGGTGCGCTGCAATTCAGCGTTTCTGATGCCAGGTTGGACTTGCCTAACTCGGCGGCGATATAGGCGTAGTCCAGGTTAGTCAGACCTTCACCCATTTCGGAATCCGGCAGGAAGAAATTCCACAAACCTGACTTCTTAGCCTTCGCCTTCGCGCCATCGAGCAATTCCAACTGACGCGGATGCCAGGACCATCGATCTTCCTTCTCGTTGTCGAGCGCATAAAATTCTTCGGTAATGGGGTCTACATTGTCCTTAATGTGCTTTTTGACAGCATCCATTAGGGGTTGTGCTTGCTCTGACATTGCCAGAGTAAATAGATCGCTTTCTAGATCAGGCATATCGGTATACTCGTTTAATAATATTAGGGGTGTTGCTAATGTACGACTTTGATATTGGTAGAACCATTAATATCACAGTGCATGATATGTGTCATTCAAACTGGAGAATGAGTACTCAAGAGACAATTTGCCGCCTCTCAACGCAGCTTTTCCGTTATCCAGGGCGCTAGGACCCTGGTCGTGGATCAACTGTTAGCGATCAAATAGAAACGCCCGGGTCTCCTCTCTCGCGGCGGCAATATCAACCGCCTTCAGTCTGTCGGTATCACCAACTTCCTCGGGCACATAAAAGTGTATCTGGTCACTGTTCTCGTAGGCCTGCCAGACGGCCTCCGCTATCGCCGTCGCAGGCATGACTCGGTAGGGACCCTGTTTCGGCAGACCATCCAGCATTGAGTTATCAAACGGTCGGCCTGCGTTAGCCGCAGTTGCCCCGCGCAGCATGGGTGTATTAATGCACCCTGGCAGCACATCTGCTGTTCGGACGCCGAACCTTTCAAATTCCAGAGACAGTGCTTCGGTCATGC
This sequence comes from Gammaproteobacteria bacterium, assembly GCA_002726655.1. GTDB lineage: Bacteria > Pseudomonadota > Gammaproteobacteria > Pseudomonadales > Azotimanducaceae. The sequence goes on along the minus strand of PBRP01000019.1, from coordinate 49,389 downwards.
CTTTTACAGCAAATTTGGACGCCGTATAGGCGACTCGCATTGCATGGCCATAGGTGGCAACAGATGAAGAGGTGCTCACGCAAAGGGAATTTTCGGTGGCCTTCAGCAGCGGCAAAGCTGCACGGATGCCGATGATGACGCCATAGACATTGATATCGATGATTTGACGAATGGTTTCCATTGGCATCTCGTCAAACCAACCTCCGGGTGCAATACCTGCATTGTTAAACATTACATCCAGCTTTCCATCCGTGTGGCTTGAAAATTCATCTATCGCCGCAGCGAAATCGGCCTCATCCGTAACGTCGAGCTTGCGAGTTAGTACCTGCCCGGGTTCAAACAGGGATTTCGCAGTTTCTAAGATGGATTCGTTGATATCAAACAAGCCAACGAACCAGCCCTTTTCTGCAAAGTAACGGCCAGTTTCAAGTCCCATTCCGCCACCGCCACCGGTAATAAATATCGACTTACTATTCTCTGACATATCATTCATCTCCTTTTTACCCTTAGTCTAAACGCTGGATTTTTAGTTGGTTGGTTCCTGTTCGCTACTGGCAATATCTAGCCAATTGTTGCAACGCGCAATTAATAACGCCGGGTAATCAATTACCCAAATAAAGAGCTAGCCCGCTCGATATCAGAATCCGGATAAGAACAAGTTAATCTGCCTGATGTCATGACCATACCATTGTTTTTAGTGCAAAGTCTGACAACTTGATGTTTGAGGCGTGGTGGGAGGAATACAACCTTCCGCCCGCCAATGGAAATTTTCTATGGTTAGCTGGTTACATAAGTTGCAAGCCTGCCTGGATAAGTCATCTAAAATGCTATAGGTTTTGCCCAACCATCCAGGGAGCATCTCTATGATCTATCCTCATTTTCAGGAGGCTTACTTTGTTAGTGACCTTGAAGAAGCCATTGGACAGTGGCACACGCTCTACGGTGCCGGACCTTTTGTGGTGGCACCTCATCACAAGGCGGATACTTTTATGTATCGTGGCACAGATGTCGAGGCAGATGTTTCCTATGGGTTCGGTTATCTAGGCGACATGATGATTCAATTCATCCAGCAGCATGATGATCAGCCTTCTATTTATCGGGATATGTATAAGCAGGGCGAGCAGGGGTTCCATCATGTGGGTTGTCTGGTTACGGACTTTGAAAAGGAAAAACAGCGGTTCTTATCCCTGGGCTTTGAGCTTGCCTGTGAGCTTTATGCCGACAATGTAAACGCCTGCTATTTCGATACCCGGGAAGTGAGTGGTGGTTTCACGGAATTGCATGCAGATCCGCCGCATATTTTAGGTGGCTTCGCGACCTGGAAGCGTGCCCATGGTGCGATGCAACCCGGTGACAACCCACTCATGACGCGGTAGCGTCCCTGCTGATGGCAGCAAGTCCTCTGGATTAGACATGGCGTGGCGTCAGGCAGTAGCTGTCGTCCTAGGAAACAGCCATCACTGAATCAGTTTCCAGCAGGGTCTTGAGATTACTGAGAATAGCCATCCATCCGTTGGAAATCTGAGGATAAACCACACTCTTCTCCGGGAAATCTTCGTGGATCAGGGTCAGTTTTGTTGAATCTTCCACTTGTTCGAACAGAAAAGTGACCTTGCTCGCCTTCTCTTTTTTTGCCAGTTCATTGTAGTGAACGTGCCATGTAAATGAGAGTTTCTTGAATGGTTCAGCGGTCAGAACTTTACCCTCCACGGCAGTCGAACCATCCTGGTTGAGATAGGTGACGGCGGAGCCTGGTTTCCAATCGGACTGTATATCGGTAGCGTGAAAGTACCTGCGAGTGAACTCAGCTGTCGTCAGGGCTTCCCAGACGCGATCTGGCTCTGCCTTGATGTAGATCGTACATACATATTTATCTTTACTCATTGTCCTTCTCCAGTTCTAGTTTGAATTGCAGCAGAGTTGTTGCCTGGTGGTTTGCGAATTTGCTGACCCAGCGTTCAAAGATCTCCTGCAGCGGTACAGGGTTCAGAAAGTGGTGTTTGTGGCGGCCATCCTGCACGCAGCTAATCAGATTCGCTGATTCCATTATCGAGAGGTGTTTACTGACTGCCTGTCGGGACATACTAAGCTCATCACATAGTTCATTAAGTGTCAGCCCATCCGCCTCGTACAGGACATCTAGTAGGTGACGTCGATTTGAATCGGCAAGGGCTTTAAAAATGTCAGCCATATCTTTAATAGTCTGTTTTTCAAATAATATGCAACCATATGGTTGCATGTCAAGAAGAATCTGTAGATTTCCTCATGTAGCCGACGGGGTGGGGGATTTCCGGGTGATATAATCCGAGATCCTTTGTTGGTTCTGGAGTGTCATGTGTGTGAGCGTATGGTTGGCTTGTTGTTCGCGGTTCTGTTCTTGTTCTCAGCGCCGGCCGCAGCAGATGTACTGAAGGTGTCTGATTGTTGGTCCAGGGCTTCAATACCAGGTGCTGATACCGGCGTAACCTATTGCTCCCTGAAGAATGAGGGTAAAAGCCCTCTGGTTATTGAGAAAGTGACCAGCGAAGTTGCCGGGATGATTATGATTCATGAGACAGTTCACCATAATGATATGGTGATGATGTCACATCTTGACGAATTGACGATTGAGCCTGGAGAAGAGGTTCAGCTTAAACCGGGAGGTCTGCATATGATGCTAACGGGAATGACGAGGACATTGATAGAGAAAGATGTGTTCCAGATTGATTTCCTTTTCGCTGACGGCAGCACCACGACTGCCGATGTCCGTGTGGGTTCGATTGGTCAGATAACCTTACCCTAGATGTCGGAAACTACTCCGCAAAAGCTGAACGCGGCAATGAAATTTCAGCTCGCCGGGGATCTTAAATCTGCTGAACCCCTGTACCAGGATATTCTCAAAGATGAGCCGGATAATGCTGATGCCAGTCACTTGCTAGGGCTTGTTCGCAGTGAGCAGGATCGCAATGATGAAGCCGTTTACCTTATAGAAAAGGCAATCGGTCTAAATCCGAATGCCGCCCCTTTTCATCACAACATAGCGGGACTATACCGGCGCATGGGAAAGCTTCATGAGGCCGATTCAGAGTTTCGCAGGGCAATAGATCTAAAGGCGGATTACGGTGAAGCCTACCAGGGTCTGGCAGAGATGGTGACCTTCGAGCCCGGTGATCCATTGCTTCAGCAGATTAGGGGCCAGTTGGCAAACTCCGCGATGGATTCGGGGTTACGAAGCTATTTTCAATTTGCAGCAGGAAAGATCTGCGACGACATCGGCGCCTACGATGAAGCCTTCAAACACTATTCGGCTGGAAACCGAGATGCCAACAAAACTTTTGACAGCAATGAATTTAGACAAGTTGTGAAAGATACGATATATGTCTTCAGCCAGTTTTTTGTGCAGCACAATGTTGGTTCCGGTGATTCTACTGAGGGTCCCATCTTTATCCTCGGTATGCCGCGTTCCGGCACCACACTAGTGGAGCAGATTCTGGCAAGTCATTCGAAAGTCTTTGGGGCAGGCGAGCTTAACGATATGAAATATATTGCCAGATCGGCCGCGAATATAGGCAGCCTAAGGCAGGGCTTCCCAAATTGCATGCCAGGCATGCCCAGGTCAGGCTATGCAAAACTCGCAGTTGAATATCTGAAGAGGGTCGCCAGTAATCTCTCTGCGGGATCTTCTGACCGAGTCATAGACAAGCACCCTTTGAATTTCCAGTTCATAGGTTTGATTCTGCAGATGTTTCCCAATGCGCGCATTATCCACACCATAAGACACCCGTTAGATACTTGCTTGTCATGCTTTTTCCAAAATTTTTCCAAAGGCCAACACTACACTTTTGATCTGGTGAAGCTGGCACATTATTACAATGATTACAGTCGGCTCATGGAACATTGGTCATTGGTATATCCCGGTAAAATTCACACGGTGGAGTATGAGAAAGTACTATCGAACCAGGAATTAGAAACAAAGAGATTACTCGAGTACTGTGATCTTGGTTTTGAAGAAGCCTGTCTGGATTTTCACCGGAATGAAAGGGTTGTAAATACTGCCAGCTTTCTTCAGGTCAGGAAGCCCATTTACCATAGCTCCGTTAATCGCTGGAAGAATTACATTGCTCAGCTATCTGAAGTGACGGCCATCCTCGGACTTAATATACAGAAGCCGGTAACCATATCAGATAGATCATCTTTACTTATCTGACAGTGATTTGTTTCAGTGACAGGAGAAAAGCAGCAGTCTATTTTCTCCTGGCCATGTGATTGAATTTTTCTGCTTGAACCATGCTAAAGTAACTTGACGGTTTTCGGGGAGTTCGGATGATTTGCGCATCGTGGGGTGAGTTTGAGCAGGCAATGCCAGAGCTCGCGGCATTTGGTAAGGAGCGCCTTGATGGCAAGGTTTCCTACCTGGCTACTGTTCGTAAAAATGGTCAACCCCGTGCGCATCCTGTGACTCCCATTATAGGGAGGGGCTTCTGCTTCATATTTGTCGAACCGAGCTCACCAAAGGTCCATGACATGATGGATAATGGACATTTCTGTCTCCATTGTGCGATGAATGACAGTTCCGGTAGCAGCGGTGAATTTCAGGTGACGGGAGTGGTCCGTCATGTTGGAGAAAGTGAAACGAGATCCGAGGCTGAATCGATTTCCAGCTTCCGACCATCAGCCAGTTACCTGCTGTTTGAACTTCGCCTGGCGGAGGTCATTTCCACATCCTATCTCGGTGGTCGACCGAACAGGCATAAATGGGTGCAAACCGCTGACGGCAGTTGAGTCTGCTGGTCTATGCCCATACCGATTTCCGGGAGTTTATGCTCATCGGAGTTTATGAGCCGAGCCTCTGGATTGATGGCAGTATTTCCGCGGTGATCTGCAATCTTCTTCCTGTTGGTCCAGTCTTTTACTACCCGTTCAAGTTCGATGAAAGGCAAGGGACCTGGTTTTAAGACTGCGTGGTGAAATTCGTTGAGATCAAAATTCTGCTTGAGTATCTGCCTGCTCTGCTCCTGTAACTTTTCGAGCTGCAGGCGAGCAAGTAGCGGTGCCGAAAAAGCACATGGTTTCTTGCGCGCAAATTCTACGGACCTTTGCAATCGCTTAAGCGGGTAAGGAGAGCTGGCAGTTACGAACTCCATTGCCTGGTCATCAGACCAGTTTTCAGTGTGAATAAGTATGTCTGCTATGGCGAGCGAAATAGTCATGGCTTCAAAATACAAGTGTGAAAGTACAGTATCTGGATGCTGAAAAGCTGGCAGATGACCCAGGTTGGCGGTTATGTAAGCTGCCCACCCCTCAGAGTAACCTGGTATTGAAATCAACGATTGGATTTCGAGCAACGGCCTGCTGCTGATGGCGTACATTCCCGGCATTCCGTAGTAGATCGCCAGGCTTTCGGTTTCATACAAAGGAAGTAGACTCATATCGCCGAGATCAATACTGAGCATCTTGTTGTCAGTCCTGTAGGAGAATATCCTGCCTGGGCTCTTTTCTACTCCCTCGACCGTGAACTCCTCACTCTCTAGTCCAATAAGATCACCGCCAACAAGAGAAGGTGCGAACTTCTCGATGGTCAATAGTGAGTCAACCAGCAAGTCGAGATAACGCTGCCGCCCAGCATTCGTATTCGATAAAGCGTTCTCATGATCTTCACGTCTGGTTCTGAAATAGGTTGCAATTGGTGTTTGCTGGTCGGGCTGGGAGAGCAGGCGGATATCGGCATGTACACTGGAAAGTTTCTCATAGGCCAGGGCAGTAAAATCCTCCAGGTCTGGATATAAAGACGTTTCGAGCCGGAGTTTCTCTGCGTAGGAAACTGGTGCGCCACTTTCTGAGATATGGACCCGGCTGCGCTCAGACTCCCACAGGTAGTCCAGCAGGCGCAGATGGAGTTGGTTACTGGCAGACAATTTTGTAACCTCGATGGATTGATGCAGCTTGCGATGATGGATATCAATAATCGCAAATTTATTACTGGCGCCATTGTTGCTGATTTCCTGAAACGCCAGGTGCAAGAGCTTCTCTGCCAACTTGTTTTCGAACCGTTCGGTGATTCCCATGGTGCGGACCGATTGTTGAGCAGTCTGGGTCTGAGTGTTTAGCCTGACCGGGTCTCGCCTGACCGGGTCTCGCCCCTTACAGGCGGTCAGGAGTACAAGAAGTGTGAGGTTAAGTATGAGTTTCGCCACAAGAACTGCTGGACCAAATTTCAAAGGAGGCGAGCCCCGCTGGAAGAGCCCCGCTGGAAGAGTCCCGCAGGGTTAGCCGTCATACTTTTTCTTTGTAATGGAACCCAGATAACCCTTGTGATGACGCATACCATAGTCTTCGACTGTGAAGCCTTTTAATTCCATGAGGGTCAAGGCAATGGCGTCGCTGATTGCCAACATAACGGCGATAGTTGCACTGGGCGTAATTTTTAGCGGGCAGGGTTCCTCAATATCGGGTCCCATATCGAGGACGATCTCGCTCAGTTCTCTCAGGGGAGAGTCAATATGGGAAGTAACGCCGATGATGCTGCCGATGCCCAGGTGGTGGGCGATTTCCAGCATCTCTATTACCTCATTGGATTTGCCGCTGGTGGAGAATGCAATGATGCAATCACCCTCGGTCAGCATACCCATATCACCATGCCCCGCTTCTGCTGGATGGATATAAAACGCCGGGGTACCGGTTGAAGCTAATGTGGCGGCAAATTTGTGTGCAATAAAGCCGGCTTTGCCTATTCCTGTGGTCACTACACGGCCGTTGCAGGCAAGGAGGACCTTGACTGCATCTTCAAATGCGTCGGTAATTTTGATGGCGCCAATAGCTGCCGCTTCACTTTCGATAATACGGGACATTTTCTGCTTAATGTTCAACTGCTTGTTGTTCAATGGGTGATCCTTGGCAGATATTGATAGCACGCTATTATACGACAAGCCATCGTGGGTGTAGGTTCCGATTGGCCGGTATCCACTTAAGCCGTTCCGGGCTAACATTCTTCCATCGGTAAAGTGCTTGGCAGCCCTGATTTTCAGGTTCAGGAAATCTTGGCCAGTTCTTTTGCTACATCCCTGATGTGGGGGTGGTAGGCGAATAGCTCATCGATGCTCGCAACGGGAAGCCAGTGATGACCCAGCAGGTATGCCTCATCATCAACGGGCACGGGTTTCTGGTCCGTTAGCGTGGCTGCAAACCAATGGGTTGTACAGTCATAGATGATAGCGTCCCAGTCAAAAAGATACTGGGTGACCTTCCCACGGGCTGAACGCAATGCGACAAAATGACCAGTTTCTTCCTGTGTCTCCCGGATGGCTGCTTCTTCCGGTGTTTCATTCTGCTCAATTTCCCCACCGGGAAGTGACCACATTCGCTCACCCGTTGTGGGGTCCTGAAGCTCAATGGCAAGAAACTCTGACCCTCTGCAGCAAACGACAGTTGCCCGTGTTCTTTTTTGTTTTCGCATCGATTTCTCGCCAGTGAAGCCCTATCCCGGATTAATGGCTGACCGGGGGAATTAACGTCTAAATTCTACATTCCAGTCCACGCGGCACTCAGCTTGCCTCAAATCTGTGAAATTTGCACCAGTTAGGCCGACAATGCACAGCAATACTAATTGTGATCAGTTTGCAGAAGTTTCGCTGCCGTTGATCAATAAGGCCAATGCCCTGTATGTCAAGTGGAACGGCTTCAGGATGGGCAGGCAGTCAACCCGATTACGTGACCAATTTTGCTGATTTAGGAGCGCTGCTCGCCCTGGTTTAGAATCCAGGTATCGACCTGTTTGTTTAGTGCGACCTTATCATCTGAGTCGATACCAAGTGGGTCAAACCGCCACCGGTTGTGAATACCCAGGAGGGGAAGCAACTCAGGCTTTTGAATCCTGATTAACCAGTTTCGTAGAAGTTCACCCCTGTCACGTCTTAGTCCTTTTTCTGACAAATAGGTCTCGATTTTGTAGAAGGGTGATTCTTTTCCAAACAGTTTTGTATCAGTGTTGGCACTTTCCTTATTCGAGATGATCACCTGTTCGCTGGTGGTGATCCTCCAGATTAAAAATAGCACCAGCAGACCGCCGATGACATAGAGCTCGAATTCATAGTCCTCAATCTTCTGTTCGTTCCACCACATTCGAAACATAAAGGAGTAGTTTGTGACGAAGTCGAACAGGGGTTGTAGCAGGTTGGCGTTGTCATTTTCTTCAGCGAGCCATACGCCAGGTGTCGTATCTATTACGAGCCACTTGTTGTTCACGTGGGCGATTGTCCAGGCATGAGCATGACGCTGCCTAACGATATACATGCCTAAGGTAGGGTTGTATTCCTGGACGGCATAGCCAACTACATAGCGAGTCGGCACGCCCATTTGTCTTAGTAACAGGGTTGTCGCACTGGCGAAGTATTCGCAGTGGCCTGCCTTTCTATCGTAAAGGAAATGTTCCAGTGGATTTCTGCCACCCAGGTCATCCTGGTACAGACTGTATTTGAAGTCCGAGAAATAGCTTTGTACAAAAGCGACAGCTTTTTCAGCGGGGTAATTTCCCCTCGCCACAATCCCTGACAACAACTTCTCATGCGTGTCATCAAGGAATAGGTCAATTTCTCCCGGTGCGCTAGAGAGCCGGCTTTCCAGAGCGTACTTGATCTCGTATGAAGGACTGGGCACGAGTCCGGCGCCCTGGATTGTGCCGTACTTATTCAACTTAACTTCCAGGGCAGGCAGGTCATGGATTTCAGACAGAGAGGCGGGCACCGGCACCAGGGAACGCTCACGATCAAACTCCAGGTAGGTTCTGGCACCAGACTCTTCCGGGCTCGGGTCTGAAAAGCGCCAGGTGAAGTCATCCTCATGGGTTACGTTCTTGAAACTCGTGTCCCATGCGTCCCACTCCATTGAGGCGCTATTGCTGGGATGATTGTAACTAGCCTCCTGAAGCAGACTTGGGAAATGACGGCCGTTGTTGGTCTTAATTCGAAAGAGTATTGAATCCGAGAGTTTTAGCTGTCCCACCTTGCCCAATGCCGTCCTGGTTTTTAAAGGATCGGTTCGTTGCATGAGCCAGTTGGCTATCCACTGTTCTGTTTTCGCCTTTACCGCCAGATGAGCTTCCCTGATCGTCTGGTGGGTAAATCCTGCACTTACAAAAGTAACGGCAACAGCCAGGATCCATATGCCTGCCTGGTATCGCGAAGAACGTAATGGATATAGTGACCAGAAGATTGCGATCACCGCCAGTGGGAAGAAAAGTGAATGGTCGTTTGTATTGAAACCCGCAGCTAAAAGACACATGCCCAGAAGCAAGTAATCCATGTCCCAGGATTGCTGAACCGGTTCCCGTTGCCTGCGAAGAGAGTAAAAAAGTATGTCGAGAGTCATTCTTTCGGTGGTGCTGTAAGCCAGGACTATTACAAGCGGGGAAAAAAGAATAGGTAGCCACTGAATAAGGGTGGTGATGAAGTGGTAGGTGCGAGCATTGAGGAAAAGGAAGATGACCATGCCAACCATTGCAACACTGGTCAGGTCGGCAACCCGGTAGAAGTCTTGCTTGGTCAGTGCCCAGCGCCTGTTCAGGTAGTACCTTGCTTCAAGGATGATGGCGATTGGTATCGCAAACCAGATGAGGTCCGCCTGGACGCCCCAGGCAAGGATGACTAGCCCCTGAATGACTCTTGGCTTCACAGGCTTGCCAACCTTTCAGCGACTTCAGTAAGAGGCAGAATATTCGCTCTTGCTGGTGTGTTTGTTAATTCATTTTCATCCCTTGTCAGGATAAACAATGCCACGGGGATGCCTGCGGACGACAGGCTTTTCACAAGTTTCTGCTGTGCTTCACTCCAGCCCGGTAGAACTAGAATACAGCCGCTTATTAACTTGCGGTGGGCTGACAGGGTTTCATGCAATCGATCGGTCGCCTCTTCATATTTTGACAGGGTGGCTAGCGCCTCCAACTGGTGGTTAACATGTGCGTATCCGCGCCCGGCGGTAACAATTTGGGTCTTATTGGACGCATAAATCAGATCCATCAGTCCGTCGCTTGTTTCCGTCTGCAGGAGGAGACTTGCGGCAACCGATATAGTTTCCTCGAGGATTTCAGAATCCTGTGTGTTCGTATCGAGTACCAGTGCCTGGCGAACGAAGAACTCATCCTGAAACTCCCTAACGACTGGTTTCTCTCGTTTCGCGGTACTTGGCCAGTGGACCTTACGCATTGAGTCCCCATCTCTATAGTCCCGTAAGGACACAAATTCCTCTGACTCACCGATTGACCAGGTCGAATTAATACCTCCAGGCTGAAAATGTCTGCCGCCGGGCAGTTCAAAGTTTGTTGATACCGGGTAGCGTTTGGGCAGTACCATGAGTTGTTCGTGCTGGCTAAAGTTCTGGATAGCGTAGTTCAAACCGAACGGGTCCGGGCTGAGAAGGGTAGTTGAGGTGAAATTGACAATTCCGCGGCGCAGGGGCAATGCTTCCATCATGGCGTCGGCGGTGGCTTTCAGGCTGATTTCCGGAACATTACCCTGCTTTATGACGATGCCTGTATTGCGCCGTTGTAGCCAGACAAATCGATGAAATCCTATCCAGCGATCGTACGCATTTCTGGTTTCCTCACCAGGTTCGCGCTCCTGCTGAAACTGCTTGAAGTCCGGGGAAACAATGCGCGGATTATCGATGAGCTTCAGATCGCGTTCCGTGTGATTTCCTTCGTTTGCGACATTGATTGAGTATTCGAAGGCCTGACCCGCGGTTGCGTATTTTGGCAGGCGTCTCGTCACGCTGATTTTCGGTGGCTGAATTCGCAGCGACAATCTGGAAACGATAATCAGGCAAAGCAGAAAGGCGAATAGTTGGTAGGTCAGGGTCAGGTCGGTGTCCACGCCAATAGCGGCACAGATGATGGCACTTGTCTGAATAAGCTTTCCCCTTTCCGATGTCCTGCGAGAGGCCTTCTGGCTGGCTCGCGTTATCCGGACGTAACTTGGAAAGATGGTTTCTCTGAACATGATGCCCTGTCGAATTTTGACCTCAGGCGGGTACGGGAATGTCTTGCAGTATTTCCACGATGCATTCGCTTGCGTCAGTGCCTGAATATTGTGACTCCGGGTCGAGCGCCAGGCGGTGAGCAATAATTGGGATTGCCAGTCCCTGGATAATATCCGGTGTGACGAACTCAAGGCCATCGATGAGCGCCATGGCCTGAGAACATTTCATCATGGTAATCCCTGCCCGGGGGCTTGCGCCCATTTGAATTCCAGGGTGTTTTCGGGTTGCCGCGATAAGGTCAACGATATAGTGTTTCAACTCCTCAGATATGCGCACGTTTTCTGCAGCTTTCCTGATTGACCTGAGGTCTTCAAGGCTGGTGCAGGCTTCTAGTTTTGTCAGGGGGTGCTCATGTTTTTGAGCTTCCAGGATCTTTACCTCGTCCTCCCTTGATACGTAGCCCAGATCGAATCGCATGGCAAAACGATCCATCTGCGCCTCGGGTAGCGGATAGGTGCCATGAAACTCCACCGGATTCTGGGTGGCGACAACAAAAAACAATTCGTCCATTTCAATTCGGTCTCCCTCGACGCTAACCTGGTTTTCTGCCATGGCTTCGAGGAGGGCTGATTGTGTTCGCGGAGATGCGCGGTTGATTTCATCTGCCAGAAGGATCTGAGTAAAAATAGGCCCTGGCCTGAACCTAAAGTCCTGGCTGTTTTGGTCATAGACCGATACACCAAGAATGTCAGAAGGCAATAGGTCCGGCGTAAACTGTATGCGCTTGAAGTCTGCGTTGATTGAACCTGCCAACGTTTTTGCTAGTGTTGTCTTACCAGTACCGGGCACGTCCTCTAACAGTACATGTCCGCCGGCAATAAATGCAGTAAGTAACCACTTGACGCTCTCATTATTGCAGCGGATGACTGTCTCGATATTATCCTTGAGTTGCTTTAGAAGGGCGCCTTCCCTGGAAGGGTAAATATCTGGCTGGTCTGAAGTCATAGGGATCCTGACTTGAGCATGGATTTCACTACGTCTGTATCATCACAAGCGCAGGGATGCAGGTCAAGAGCCAAAGTTCTGACCTGCAGATTACATGTCCGAATGACAGGATACGAGGTGGCCGTCATCAACTGATCGAAGTTGTGGAGGCTTGTGCTTGCACATGTCTGTGACCTGCGGGCAACGTGGATGAAAGCGGCATCCTGATGGCGGATCAATGGGCGAGGGTACGTCGCCGGATATTACCTGGCGTTCTACTACCCGGTGCGGGTCAGGGACTGGTATGGCGGATATAAGTGATCGGGTATAGGGGTGTTGTGGATTGTGGTACACGGTTTCTCCGGTCGCGCTTTCTGCAACCTTGCCAAGGTACATTATCGCGATACGGTCGGAGATGTGTTTGACGACAGCGAGGTCATGGGCAATAAAGAGGTAGGACAACTTGAACTCTTTTTGCAGGTCTATTAGCAGGTTCAGGATCTGGCTTTGTATTGATACGTCCAGCGCTGAAACAGGTTCATCACAGATGACCAGTTTTGGGTTCAGGGCGATAGAACGAGCTATCCCGATTCGCTGCCTTTGACCGCCCGAGAATTCAAAAGGATAGCGACTTGCAGAGCGAGCCGGTAACCCCACGATCTCCAATAGCTTTTTTACCTGTTTCTTTCTTGAAATCCTGTCGCCGATGTTCTGCACTATGAAAGGTTCTTCAATAATATCTGCTACCGTGTGTCTGGCATTGAGAGATTCCATGGGGTCCTGGAATATCATCTGTATGTGTTGCCGGAATGGCATAAGTGCCTTTCCCTTGAGGTGAGTAATATCCTGGCCTTCAAAAGAAATCGAACCAGCAGTAGGCTGGTAGAGGCGGGTGATGCAGCGGCCAAGGGTAGACTTCCCACAACCCGATTCACCGACGAGTCCAAGGGTCTCTCCAGGCTGGATGCTTAATGAAACACCATCGACCGCCCTGTTAAATTTGTTGGTTCTGAGAAAGATGCCCTCCTTCACGGGGAAATGCATCTTCAGATCACGCACTTCCAGGATTGGTGAGTCAGACATTTAGATATCCTGCCAGCGAAAACAACTCACGTCGTGCTGCCCTTGGATCGTGTGAATGGGTGGTGCTGACAGTGTGCAGGAGTCCTCTGCGAATCGACATCGATTTTCAAACCGACAACCAGGAGGGAGATCCAACAGCCCCGGAACCATACCTTCAATGATGCTGAGCTTTGACTTGGGTTCAGTGTCCAGCCTTGGTATTGATGCTAGTAAACCACGGGTATAGGGGTGTGACGGGCTGTCAAAGACATCGTAAACACTACCTTTCTCCGCTATCTTTCCAGCGTACATGACGACTACCTGTTCGCAGGTCTCAGCAATGACACCGAGATCATGGGTAATGAGGATAACCGACATGCCCATGTCAGCTTGCAATTCTTTGATGAGTTCAAGAATCTGAGCCTGAATTGTTACGTCCAGCGCGGTTGTTGGTTCATCGGCGATGAGCAAAGCCGGTTTACAGGCCAGCGCTATTGCGATAACAACCCTTTGTCTCATGCCGCCAGACAACTGGTGCGGGTATTCGCCCATTCTCACATCAGGGGAGGGGATGCCTACCCTGTCGAGTATATCAATTGACTCTTTCAGTGCCTTTTCATGACCGTAATCTTTGTGCAACAGTAAAACCTCGGCAAGTTGCTTGCCGATGGTATGAACCGGGTTAAGAGCGGTCATGGGTTCCTGAAAAATCATACTGACCTCATTGCCGCGTACCTTCTCCATTTCGGCCAGTGGCAGTTGAGTCAGATCCCGCCCTTGAAAGAGGATGGACCCGCCCGCAATTTGACCCATGGGTTGTGGGAGAAGTCGCATGATTGACAGGGCTGTGACGCTTTTACCACAACCGGATTCACCAACAATACCCAGGGTTACCCCTGCATCTGCTGAGAAACTGATTTGATCGACCGCTCTGACACGGCCTTCATCCGTGTCAAACTCAGTCACCAGGTCCGAAACTTCTAACAAAGGCATGGCGATCTTTCCCTGGTCCCTTTGCTAGTCTGCATGCTGGTCATATATGCGGACTTGTGGCTCGAAGAACTTACCTTCCTTTTTGGCTGACAGTGTCTCTTCTTTCAGGTCAGTATCAATCCAGTGTACGAATAATTGACCACCACTTCGTGCGTGTTTGTAGCTGAAGCTTTCCGGGTATCGTACCCAGCGCCAATGACCGACCCTGAAGAAGGGCTGATAAAAGGCCGGTGAGAAAGAAGCATGCTGATGATGTAACTCGGTCATGGCGAAGGCAAGTTCCTTCATTTCATCCTTACTGTCAGATTCCCAGTACCTGTTTATCATGTCATCCATTTCAAATATGGCAAGCGCTTCCAGGTTATTAGTCTGGGTTTTGAGCTGCCTGTCAGGGTTGATAGACCCGTCTTCAAGGAATGCATCATCGTAGGCGTTGTCAGAATGGTAGGTTTCCCAGAATCGGGGATACATTTCTAACGATACGTTGAAGGCTGAAAAATGAATGTCATGCTTTTTCTCCTGAACCTTCTTCCATCCAGCAGTGCCATCGAGTACCTCGATACGGAACTCCAGGCCGGCCTTGGCCGCTTCCTCTTTCAAAATAGTGAGCACATCTTTCAAGCTCTCGTACCCGCTGGACAGGGTAAAGGCCAGTTTCTGACCCTCATCATTCACAAGGATTCCATCCGGACCGCGATGTGTGAATCCTGCTTTCGCGAAGGACTCAAGTGCTTTTTCTATGTTGAAATATCTTGTCTTCAAGGTGGGATGGGTGAATTCACCATAACCATCTGATGAGGACTGCATGCGGCTGTAGTCGCCACGGAAAAACTTGTCAATAACAAGTTGCCAATTGGTGGCGTAGTTGATGCCCACACGGATGTCTATATTTTCCAGCAGTGGTCTCGATGTGTTCATCCACAAGCCGTAGGTAGGTCTGGGTCTTTGATTGTAGAACACCGATTTGTGAATATATCCCGCCGCCACATCTGCATCATCGTTAGGTAGCTTTTCATACCAGTATTCAGCCAGGTTTAGACCGAATTGATCAATGTCACCACGTTTGAACGATTCAAACACTTTTGGTGTGTCCCGAATAACTGAAATCCGAATACGGTCAGAATTGAACCGATAACGCCAGAACTTCTTGTCCTTTGCCCACCAGTCCTTGTTTCTCGTTAAGGTGATCAGGCGCCCCTTCTTAATATCTTCATCCTTGATAACATAGGCGGCACTGGTGGGCGCAAATCGCCACTGATATCGTTCTACAAAATCATCACCAACCTCACTGTAAAAATGCTGTGGCATTGGGCGCAATTCCAGCACCCGGGCATCCATATCTGGTTTTGCCTCAGGTATTGATATTGAGAAGGTCTGGTCATCAAACTTTGTGATATTCGTGTATTGTGTGCCATACCAATTGTTGTACCAGGGTGCGACGATGTAGGATGACTGAAAAAACCAGAACATAAACATAAAGTCATCCGATGTTATTGTTTCGCCGTCCGACCATTTTGCATAGCTGTCCAGCTTGACAAAAATAGTCTTGTTTTCCTTGTCTACCGCCCAGGAGTCAGCGAGACCCGGGTAATATTCAAATTCACCTGGATGTCGATGACCGATTTGCATCGAAGTGTCGTCCAGGATCCAGGGTCTAAAGGAGCCATTTGAATCAGGGCCTACAATTCGGAGGGTCCGTGGGAAGTCTTGTATTTGGGTATATTCTGTACCACCCTTCCTGGCGCTTAGGGATCCTATTTCGGGGAGGTGTGCACCGTTCTGCCAGTTCAGCGTCGGTGGTAAATCAGCCAGCGTTTTGAAGCTGAAGAATTCTGGTTTAGAGGCGTAGTAATCCTGAACTTCCTGTGTGTTATCCGGTGTTTCCAGATCAGAGACCGGCGCTTCATTGGTTGGCTCACTACATGCGCTGAGAAGAAAGGTGAATACGCCAGCCAACAGGACGCTCCCGTTGAATAAGATTTTCATTTAGTTTGCCTCATGATTTCAAATGCCATCCACATGTTAGCGATAGACAGTAAATTGTTTTGGGTCGAATGATTCTCGTACAGCTTCACCAATAAAAGTAACCAGTGTAAGCAGGATGACCAGGGTGCTAAAGGCTGATGACACTATCCAGGGCGCTGTACGCAGATTTGCCGTTCCTTGCTTTAGCAGTTCTCCAAGGCTTGGTGTGGGTGGGGGAAGTCCAAAGCCGAGAAAATCGAGTGCGGTGATGGCTGAGATAGCTGCGACGATGGTGAAGGGCATGAACGTGACCAGGGTCGATAGGACATTGGGTAATATATGTCGGAAAATGATCCGTGTATTAGATGCGCCGATGATCCTTGCAGCTGCCGTGTAGTCTCTTGACTTTTCCTTGTAGGTCTCGGTTCTCATGTAATAGGTCATACTGGTCCATGAGAACAACACCATAACCGTTAGCAGAATGACGATGCGGGCATTTATCGAAAAATTCGAGGGAATAACTGAAAAGACAATGATCACCATGTATAGAAAAGGGATGTTTGACCAGATTTCAATCAGACGCTGAAAGGTTAAATCGAAAATGCCTCCGAAATACCCCATGGCACAGCCGATTGATATGCCGATGACATAGACACAAGCCATAAAAGCTAACGAGAAGATCAGGGCGATTCTTGTGCCGTAGAATAGCCGAGAGAGGATATCGCGACTCGTTGTGTCCGTGCCCAGAAAATGTCTGTTTTCTAGAGATGGCGGATCCGGCTTAAAAACTCCTCCAGGTGAATGATTTTCGTACGGGTTGTAGGGAACGACTGGCATAAGAACCCAGTTTTCGCTGCCACTTTCTTCAAATCCTTGTTTTAGGTCTCGGTAGTTGACCTCGTAGGAGTAGCTCAGGCCGAAATCAGTGCCCGGGTGGAAATCCGCGTAGGTTGGAAAGTAGAGATCGCTTTCGTAACTTACAACAAGCGCACGATTGTTAACGAGCAACTCACCAAATGAAGCTAGCACGAGCATTCCAACCAGAAGCAGGAAGCTGTAGTAGCCACGTTTAATTTCACGAAATCGACGAAGTTTCTTAAGAGTTTGGGGGTTAAAGCTAAACATGAGTTCTATTGGAACCTGATCCTCGGGTCCACCAGTGCCACGAGAAAATCTGAAATGATGTTTCCAAGTAGCAGGAGAAAGGCAGCGAGTAGCACCACGCCCATGACAACGGGATAATCACGGTCAAGAATAGCGGTGAGCCCCAGGAGGCCGAAGCCGTCGATATCAAAAATGGTTTCTATCAGGAAGGAGCCGGATACCAGTAGCGTAATGTTTTGCCCAAAGGTCGTTGCAATTGGAATCATCGAATTGCGCATGGCGTGCCGCGTCACTGCCTTTCTAAAGGACACGCCCTTGGCGATCGCGGTCCTCATGTAGTCAGCTGCCAGGTTGTCCAGGAGGTGATTTTTCAGCAACAGGGTAACCAGCGCAAAACTGCCAACCAGATAACAGATAAGGGGAAGCACTGAGTGATTGATAAGGTCCAGGGTTTTCCCCAGGGTATCTTTGTCTTCAAACGAAAAGCTGACGAAACCCCCCATGGGAAACCATTCAAGACGGACAGAAAAATACAACAGCAGCAGTGATCCCAGGGCATATCCGGGAATAGCGTAGCCCACAAAAATCAAGATTGAGGAGACGTTGTCAACGAGGGTCCTGTGTCTGATTGCCTTTAGAATGCCCAGGGGAATACAGACCGCATAGGTAATGACCAGGGTTACCAGTCCATAGTAGAGGGAGACAGGGAATCGGTCCCGGATGACATCCCAAACTGGTTCGTTGTAGCGATAGGATGAGCCTAGATCACCCTTCACTACCTTTACGACCCAGTCGAAATAGCTGATGAGGATGGGCTTATCGAAACCGTAGTATTCCTTGAGCCTCAGTAACTGATCATCTGACAGGGCCATGTCCTGCCCTGCGACCTGGGTGCTGACCCCGGACGCGGCATTGAACTGCTGGGACTCCATGATGGCTCGCTCGAGCGGCCCACCAGGGACAAGGCGAGTGATCGCGAAGACAATAATGGTGACACCAAGCAAGGTGGGGGGTATTAGCAGTAACCGTCTGATGAAGTAGTCGCGCATGTTTATTCTGATGTTGTCGACACTGTACTGGTAGTACAGCATCAAAGGCAGCCGTGGCGTTTGGCCTCAGCTGATTCCCCTCCAGGGTAGATTGTCCGGCCCGATACAGGCTCGCTGTTGATTGGTGCCCGATGTTGCCACAAAGACTAGGCCCTTGATAGGGTATCGAACTCTTTTTCCGCTCCTTTGGGCGCTCTGTGCTGGCGCAGGCCTGTGCAGTACCATGGTTCAATTAGAGTGCCTCACCGTCCTGGTGATAATTTGTGGTAACGTTCAACAAATTGGAGCTTTGCCAAAAAAAACCCTGGCAATTCATTAGATTGAAGGAGAGGTATGAGCAGCCTGCTATCTGAAACAAGAATAACCGCAACGACAATCGGAGATCTGCTTTTCACTGCAGCCGATAACTTTCCACAGACGAAAGCTGTCGTATTACCTGATCAGAGCACGACCTATGCTGCTCTACGCGACAGGGCTCTGTCGCGTGCAAAGAGTCTGCATGCACTAGGTGTTGAACCCGGAGACCATGTGGGGGTGCTGTTACCGACCTGCATGGATTTTGTTGATACTCTGTTTGCCATATCCATGCTGGGTGCTGTCACAGTTCCCATTAATGCGCGGTATAAACCACCGGAAATCGCTTATGTCACTGAAAATGCTGATCTGGTCACCCTGATCACGACGGATGAGTTTGATGATGCGGTTGATTTTGTAGAGCGAGTGCAGGCTGCCTTTCCAGACCTGGCCGATGCATCAGATCCCTTGAGCCTGTCCCTTGGTGGCGCCCCCTTGCTGAGAAATATTGTAATCTTCGGTTCCGCTTCTGCGCCAGGCATGTTGACGAATGCGCAACTGGATGCCCTGGCCGATGGCGTGAACGAAGATGAAGTACACAGGCGACGTTTGCAGACCAGGCTTGGCAGCACGGCGCTTATCATGTACACCTCTGGTACCACTTCCAATCCAAAAGGATGCATGATTTCCCATGAGTCCATGGTCAGAAACAGCATGGCATTGGGTAAGCGGTATGAACTGGGACATGAAGACAGTTTCTGGTCACCACTGCCCATGTTCCATATCGCTGCCATATTACCGCTGGTAACAACCTTCGACGTAGGCGGTACCTATGTTACTACGCCACATTTCGAAGCGGGAGAAGCATTGAAAATGTTGCAGGATGAGGGTGTGACTGCCGCCTACCCGAGTTTTTGGACCATCATGTCAGATCTTATAAATCATCCGGATTTCGAAAAGGCAGACCTGACAAAAATCAAATTGATGAATGCAAACTTCGGCGTACAGCCACCGGAAGTGGGTATCATCATGGAGAAGGCCATGCCCGATACCATTTTCGTGGGCACCTTCGGCATGACGGAAGCTTCCGGAACCGTATCTACCAGCCGATTGTCTGATCCCCGTGAGCAGCGTTTCACCCGATTAGGTACACCCCTGCCTGGCAACGAGGTTCGCATCATTGATTCTGAAACCGGTGAGGACCTGCCTTTTGGGGAGCAGGGGGAGTGCTGGATTCGCGGCCCTGGTATTTTTACCGAATACTATAAGTCACCAGACAAAACAGCAGAGGCTCTTGATGAGCATGGCTGGTTCCACTCCGGCGACATCTGCTCCCAGGATGAAGATGGTCAGATGATGTTTCACGGTCGGCTGAAAGACATGCTAAAGGTTGGAGGGGAGAACGTAGCAGCCATCGAGATTGAAACCTGCCTGCAAAAACATCCCGCAGTAAGACTGGCCCAGGTTGTTGGCATACCACATGCCAGACTGCAGGAAATCCCTGCTGCTTTTGTGGAGACCAACGATGAGGCGGCAGTTTCAGAACAGGAGCTGATTGATTTTTGTAAAGACAAGGTGGCAGGTTTCAAGGTTCCTGCCCATGTGAGATTTATTGACGAATGGCCCATGTCCTCCACCAAGATTCAGAAGTACAAGCTGCAGCAGCAGATTGTCGAAGATCTTGGTCTGGATACCTGAACCGATACACGAAACGGCACACCAGTTGGCAAAGGCCGGACAGAGGCTAGCTGGACCCCATCAATTCTTCAATCCTTGCTCTGGTGGTTGTTTTATCTTTGAACCATAAGCGATTGAGGTGGGCAAACTCGGCATCGGACTCCGGGACATCTTCGTCCTTGAAAATCGCTTCAACTGGGCAGGCGGGTTCACACAAGGCACAGTCTATGCATTCGTTGGGTTCTATGTAGCACATACGATCTTCTGAATCTGTATGAATACAATCGACGGGACACACCTCGATGCAGGATTGATCCAGTACGTCGATACAGCTTTCGACTATCACAAACGTCATGTGGAACCTCAATTAGTTGGCGATGGTACTGGCCGGGTGTAGCCAGCACAGTTTTTGACTCTCATGCAGTTGTATTACGTGTTATTGCAATACAGGTTCTCAGAAGGTAAGTTCAGATACCTGAACCTTACTACAACTTCCACTTCAATATTGTTGGGCAGGAAGAAATCTGTGAACCCTGGCGTCTCTTTCAGTTGATGCGCAGCATAAGGAATTGATTAGAAGTGGGAGGCAGCGGTCGGTCCGGGAGAGCCGGCGAGACCCGCAGTGGTTCTGATTTGACATGGACGTTAGCCATTTATAAACCAATATGGGGATGTTGCATGTCTACTACAGCAGAAGCGGTTGAAAATGATGCGGATCTCGACCCGCGGGAATTTGATTCCGAAGAGTTTCAGCATAACCCTTTTGATATTTACAGGCGTTTGCGAGACCACCACCCTGTCTACCATGACCGCTTCCACAATCGCTGGATTCTTTCTCGCTATTGGGATATTGATGGTGCTTTTCAAGATTCAGAAGGATATGACCGCGCTGTCTACAAGCCAGATGGCCCCTATGAATTTGGTACCAGACATGTATTTGGGCCTAACATACTGGAGTATGGGAACAGCAGCGAGCATCGACGGTTGCGTAATATTATTGCCGGCCAGTTCATAGGTCAGAAGTTAAAAGACTTCCTGCCCATGATTGATAAGATTTCCCAGGAGGTCATAGCAAAGTTTTTTGATGCGGGTGAAGTGGAAATCGTCTCACAATTTTCCAGTCAAGTACCCGTTAGGGTTGTTTCTAACATGCTGGGTCTTCCTCGCGAAGATGAGGACATGTTCGTGGAATGGTACCACCTGCTGATAGCTGGCCTGGGCTTTGGCAGTGAACACATGGAAAAGGCTCTCCAGGCACGCAATGACATGTGGGATTATATCGATCCCATGATCAGGGAAAGGACCAAGAACCCGGGTGAAGACCTGATGTCCCGTATATGCGTTGCTGAACTGGATGGTACCCGCATGTCAATCGAAGAGGTTAAAGGGTTTATCGCTCTACTGCTGGCAGCCGGTGGTGACACCACGGATAAAGCCATTGCCAACATGTGGTATCACATGTTGTACACGCGACCGGACCAGCTGTTGGAGGTCATCGAAGAACCGGCTCTGTGGGACAATGTTTTTACTGAAATGATGCGCTTTGATCCGGTTGTGCATATTCAGCCTCGCCATACTACAAGAGAGATTCCAATCCATGGTCACGTGATCCCGGAACGTGCACAGGTTATTCTCTACCTTGGTGCGGGTAACCGTGATGAACGGGTATTTGCAGATCCCGACACCTTTGACGTGCATCGCACGGATCTTCATATGGGCCGCGAGAATCGCTCTGGGCGATACAAGGATGGAAAGCCAGGGCATCTTGGTTTTGGTATAGGACAACATTTCTGTATGGGCTATGCCTTGGCGAGGCAGGAGTCAGCCATTGCATGTAATAGGCTGATGGAAGCGGTCAAAAATGTGCGACCGAAGTTTGCCGATCATCCGGGTATCACCTCACCTTCAATTGACTCGGGTGGATTTCGTGCGCCTGAGGAACTGTGGATGGAGTTTGATCGCAAATGAAAATTAAAATTGATCAAGACAGGTGCTACATGTCCGGCGAATGCTACTACAACCATCCTGAGCTTTTTCAAAGGGGTGAGGATGGCTTTCCGGTGGTGCGAACGAATGACCTTGAGGGCGATCTCAAAAAGCATGCTGATGAGGCCATGGAGGTTTGTCCAGCTGCAGCGATACTGCTGGAGGACTAAACCTTCAGTCGGCCGGGTCCATCTTCTGATACCAGTAGGTGCGCACAGACAGGTTGCCAAAATCCAGATCTTCGACCGGTGTTTCCGGCCCTACCAGGATGATGGGGTCACCAGTCTCCGGCACCAGCGCAAAGGGTTCCGGAGCAATCGAACTGGTTGAAAGTGTGAGAGAACGATCGGTCTTGTCCTTGTCACCATCCTCGTCTACATCAAGGAGAGGCACCCCATCAACAACTGATACGACATAAACACGCGAGGTGCCAATAGCGGCGGTACATCCTGAGCCGGATGTGTTATTTGGCTCATAGGTAGTGAAGATGACCTGGTTATTTACGGTCAAACTGTTTGCAAGTACCTTTTCGCCGGAGCGCTCAAGGTCCATCAACCACCCGGATGCGGCTGTAAATTGGGCTATCTCAGCAGCAAGGTCTTCTTCTGTTAGCGAATCGCCTTCTGTTCCTAACAGATTTGCAGTGGCGTCATAGATGTCGGACTCGGTTTTGGCTACATATGATGCAGGCGGTGCAAAAACATCCGAGCTACGAAAACTATAAAATCGGTCATCAATCACTTCATTTAACGGGTGTGCATGAAAACCACTGCCCATGGCAATGTTGAGGAAAGTGTAGCCACTTTGATTGACTAGTGAGACATCCGGCGTATGGTAGAAACGTCTTGCGTCGTTGCTGGCAATGCCGCTGATACTGCCAATAATGCCGGCAGTTGCATAGGTTGCAGCGGACACTGCACTATTGGAAAAATCGAAACGCCATAGTTGGCCGCCGACATCACCAATGTATAACTGATCAGGGTATCCGTCATGGTCCATATCAAGAACTTTTGGTGAGGCGGGCATTGAATAGTCCATTGCCGGCAGGTCAAGGTCAAAAGATGGGCCGTCACCAGCGGACCAGATAACGTCTGGTGTACCATCTTCGTTCCCGCCATTTTCGTTGCTATCGGGTCCCGCTCGTACTATAAAAACCGCATTCCCGTATGCGTCCGCAGTTTTTACCGCAGCATCGTCCTGGCCTGGATGATAGCCGCCGGCAAATACGAGAACCTCCTCGACCGTGGAGGCAATGTTGACCTTAGTACGTACCGGGGCTGACCAGGTTTGTCCAAGTTGTTCGTAGTCATCTCCTGGTTGACCGCCGATGATAGTCCACATAAGTACCGGGTTTGCACGGTCGGTAACATCAAGCGCGTAATAATTGCGACCGCCCCTTCGCATGCCGACGTAGAGATAGACATGATCACCATCTTCGGCAACGATCTGGTTGTCACTATTCACGTCTTCGACCCATGTCACGATGCTGCCGTCCAGTCCGTAGGGGTGACTCCCCTGGGAGGAGTTTGTATAAAAGGTGTCCAGGTTAGGCAGTAGCTGTTCCGGGACAAAGGAAAATACTTCCTGTCCCGTATCCGCGTTTACAGCATGCAGGAATCCCTCGTTGGTAGCGAAAAAGATGGTGATATCCGGGTTGGCTTCAGTGCCGCCATAGGTGACAAGCGTCGGTTTAGAATGTAGCGGATCTTACCGTTACCACATATACATCACCGGTAGCGACTACTGTTCCCGATGCATCTGGCAGGGTTGCCCTGTAGTTAGCCGTACCGAGGACGTTGCTAAAATAGTGGGACCATTCCCTGATGTCCTGACTGGCAAGTTGATCGGGGGAACAGCCGGTGCTAATGCAGTCGGGATCTAATGGTGGTGATGAACTACTTATACTAGTGTAGGCTCCCGCCTCAACTCCATCCGGGTTTGCCATCATTCTGGCTATAATATCTCCAGCTATGAATGTAGCTTGTGTTTTCAGATAGGCGCCGTTGTTGCCACGCAGGCTGACGGACTGAAGTGTGACAACACCCAGCACACCGATACTGATGATCAAAACTGATATCATCAGTTCGATCAAGGTGTAGCCGCGAATCCTGTCGAAAACTCTATCCATTGTCGCGTTTTACACCTTCCTGTGGCCTATGGTTGCGTCTAGATGACCGGCGGACTTGTTGGTTTGACGAAGGGTTGTTTGTACCCGACTCATTCACCTTCAGCCCTGCTGCATATTGCACCTATATAATACTTTAACAGGCTTGTTCCAGTAGTCTATGCCGGAGGCAGGCCCATTCATGTCATAATTGATCCGGGTTGTAATCGGGTAGCTTTGTGAGCAAAAAGTTTGCAGTAACATTAAGGAAAATTCACCGCTTAAGCCAGACTACACTCTGGTTTCGATTTGAAAGAAATGATGGCGGGTTGGTCTCGTTTGAGCCGGGTCAATTTTTTCGATTTGTGTTTACTGATGGTGCTGGGGATTTTGAACGTGCCTATAGCCCCTGCAATTTTGCTGAAGGCGTGGCGAACATACCTTACCTTGACCTGGTCATCTCCTACGTTGATGGGGGCAGGGCATCTCAGCATCTATTTAATTGCGATGAAGGGGTTAGGGCAACGGCTGGTGGTCCATTCGGTCGCCTGGTTTTACCCAGGAAACTACCGGCAAGATTGTTCCTGGTTGCGACCAGCGTTGGCATTGCACCGTTTATGCCGATCCTGAAAGCGCTCGCGCCGTCTCTAGAGAAGCAGGAACTTGAGGTGGTTTTATTGTTTGGAGCCAGAACCCGTGATGACTTTCTGTTCCATGAAGAGATTTCAGCTATTGATGACAAGTTTGATAGCTTTACGCTGAAAATGTGCTACTCAAGGGAAGCCCAGGCGGATAGCAAGGCAAATGAGATCAATGGCTATGTTACGGGTCAAATTGCCGGTTTCTCGCCCGACCCGGAGTCAGACAAGTTTATGTTGTGTGGTAATCCGCGTATGATCGATGATTGTTTTGGGCTGCTCAAAGAATTGGGGTTCACCGCGAAGCAGGTGGTCCGGGAAAAGTATGTTTATGCAAAGAAAATCAGCCCCCAGAAAAGTAAGGTGCTAACGGCAGACCAAAAAAGGTTGATTGCTGAAAAGGTGAATAAATACCGGTAATTGCGTGTTTCCGTTAACAGCAAAGCGGTTCGCTCCCCTGCGCTTCTGTGAAATTGTTACACCGGGCATTAACTCATGCAACAAACCTGGCCAGGTGATGATCGGTATTGCCGAATTGTGAATCGATTATCATCAGGCGTTTAAAGTAGTGAGCGATTCGCAAGTCTTCTGTCATGCCCATACCGCCAT
The DNA here is from genome assembly GCA_002726655.1 of Gammaproteobacteria bacterium. GTDB lineage: Bacteria > Pseudomonadota > Gammaproteobacteria > Pseudomonadales > Azotimanducaceae. The sequence goes on along the minus strand of PBRP01000019.1, from coordinate 23,977 downwards.
GAAGCTGTACGGCGTTTTGACTGACAAATCTCCCGTTTTTACCAACAAGATACTTAAGTGCGTGTACAGTACGTGATGCATCAAACGAGTCCTGTGTTTCCAGCATTGCTGCTTTCATGCACAGTGATTTCGCCAGGCTGTACTCCATAAACATCTCGGTCATTCTGTGTTTTAGCACCTGGAAATCGCTCAAGGGGTGGTCAAACTGTACTCTCTGTTTGGTGTACTCGATGGTATCTTTGTAAAGTACTTCCATGGCTCCGACGGATTCTGCAGACAAAGCAAGAATAACTTTCCTGGCGATTTTTTCGATGATGGCAGCACCTTTGTCGATTTCCCCAATGATGCTGGATGCTGGGACCCTCGTATCTGTGAAGGTTATTTCAGAGGCCCTGAGACCGTCCACCGTTGGATAGTCTTCCCTGCTGATCCCCTCTTGGTTTGCATCCATGAGAAATAGTGTAATACCGCCTTCTTCGCTAATCTCACCGCTGGTTCTTGTTGTCACGAGGATCTTTTCCGCCGACTGGGCATTAGGTACCACGGATTTAGTGCCGTTGATAAGAAAAGAATCTCCGTCCCTGGTGGCGCTGGTCGTTATATGGTTGAGATCGTGATGGGCCGATTCCTCCGCATAGGCAAAGGTGGCGATCAAACTGCCATCAATAATACTGGGAATGATTTCTGATTTTTGTTCTGGAGACCCCGCCTCACTGATCGCTGTTCCAACCATGATGACTGTCTGCAGATAGGGTTCTACCACGAGGCCTTTGCCAAACTCCTCCATCAGCACCATCGTATCTACAGGGGAGCCACCAATGCCGCCGTCTTCTTCCTTGAAGGGTAAAGCCAGCCAGCCGAGATCCGCAAAGAGCTGCCAGTTCTCTCGACTGAAACCTTCTTCTGTTGCAGTAATCTTGTTGCGTTCACTAATGTCGTACTTATCTGAAATAAATTTCTGTACGCTATCGCGAAGTAATAGTTGTTCTTCTGTATAGGAGAGATCCATTGTTTCAATTTTCCTTTAGCGTCGAGATGAACCCAGGTCGAGGACGTTCTTGGCGATTACATCTTTCTGCACTTCGCTTGCGCCACCGTAGATAGTGAATGCACGACCACTCAGGTATGCAGATGTTGCTCCCCGGGCAAATTCCGGACCAACCACCTGGCTGCCCCAGGGTGCTGCGTAGATACCAGAAGCTTCAAGGTTTAATTGTGATATGCGCTGCTGTATTTCGGTTCCCTTGAGTTTCATGATGGATGATTCCGGCCCGGGGTCACCTCCTGCACTAACAGAAGCCAGGCCGCGGAGTTCCGTGAATTCGAGAGCCATCAGTTCCACTTCAAGTTCACCCACCTTGTTCTTGAAGGTTGGCACATCCATCAGGGTTCCGTTGCCGACCTTAACGTTTTTGGCTGCCTGCTTGGCTTTATCCAGAGCCATTACAGAATTTTGAATGCCTGCCAGGCCTGTTCGCTCGTGGATCAATAGTCCCTTGGCATAGGTCCAGCCCTTGCCTTCTTCTCCGACCCGGTTTTCCAGCGGCACCTGCACATCGGTAAAATAGACATTGTTTACTGAATGAGCGCCGCCAAGGGTGATGATCGGCTCTACCCTGATGCCGGGATCGTCCATTGGTATTAACAGGAAAGTAATGCCTTCCTGTTTCGGGCCATCTCGGGAGGTTCTGGTAAGGCAGAATATCCAGTTAGCGATGTGGGCTATCGATGTCCAGGTCTTCTGGCCATTGATAGTATAGTGCTTGCCATCTTCCGACAGCACAGCGCTTGTCTGCAGGTTTGCCAGGTCAGAACCTGCTCCAGGCTCGGAGTAACCCTGACACCAGAAGACACTGCCATCACGAATGCCGGGAAGAAATCGGTCCTGTTGCTCCTTTGTGCCATAGTTAATGAGGATAGGTGCCAGCATTCCAACCCCGAAAGGAATTATTGGTGGTGTATTTCTGCGGCCCATTTCCATATCAAAAATATAGCGCTGTGTCGGTGTAAATCCAGGGCCACCAAATTCGACCGGCCACTTAGGAACATCCCAGCCACCTTTTTCACGGAGTGCGTCGAACCACTCCTTCCGCTTGGTCCAGATTTCCATACCGGTGGGTAAGTTCTTCTCGATAAACTCAACAACTTCCCTCTGGAATTCCAGATCTTCCTCACTGAATTCGATATCCATTAAATAACCTGTAGTGAAACGCGACGGCGGACAATGATAGTTTTAACAAATCGCCTTTACAACTTGGTGGGCTGGCTAAATACCAGGAAATAGGCGTGGCTTATAACCTGCCAGTTGATTGTTCAGGAGGTAGGTTGCAGTACAAGGCAGCCTATCGCTTTCGAGCTATCGGTGACCAGGTCCGCGCAAAAAGACTTTGCCTGGTCTGACGATTCAAATGGGCCAGTTTGAACTCGATAGATGGTCCGGTCAGCTCTTATTGATTCATTGATCAGTAGGCCTAGACCCCTGAATAAAGTAGGACTGTTCTTGTTTAGCATAAGCCAGAGCTGTTCAGCCGCATCCTTGGTGCTCATGGCACCAAGCTGAACACGGTAGTTCGGAATAGATGCAACTGATGAAAAGGTTGAATCATCGTCAGAGCCTAGACGGATATCTGTGGGAATTTTGAAATCCCAGCTTTGTGACCAGGGGATGAGTTCATCGACCGGTGAATCAATGGCGACACTTGATGCATTGAGTTCTTCCAGCTTGTCGTTAGCGCGCAAGAACCCAGCTTTAGCTGACTTTCTGAGCCATTTGAGTGCTTCGTCCGGATCAGACGGTACGCCGACTCCGTCTGCCAGCATTACTCCAGCATGATACTGTGCAGGTGCGTAACCCAGTTCGGCGGCTTTTCGATACCAGTCAAAAGATTTCTCCAGGTCCAGGCTGGCTCCCTCTCCGTATTTGTGCATCAGGGCAAGTACAGTCTGGGCTCTCGGGTCGCCTTGCTCAGCCAGCGGCTGAAACTCCTCAAGCGCACGCAAATAATCCTTGGCACGGTAAGCATCGGCTGCAGATTCAAAGTCCGCATGAAGGAGGGGAGTAGAAAACAATGACCATGTCATGAAATATGAAAATATCAGCCTTTTTTTGGTACTGACGATCGTCATGTTTTCTTCCTTTTGTCAGGGATGCGTTCATTACCTCTTTTGAAATTTCCGGTTACCTTTGCCATTGCGGCCTGTTGTTCACCATGGTCAGCAGTGTTCATCTTGGACAGAAAACCGAGAGCCTTCCTTCCTTTCAGTATGGTCGCTGGTCTACCCTCGTAGAATATGGTTACCCGATCATCCTTGTGCTCATCAAAGCTGAATTGTAATTCTGTTTCTGGCATACATTTCCCCTCGGACAGATCTTATCTTTCCAGGTTCGGTTGGACAACCATATACTGTGCCAGCCGCTGCAGCTGATCTGGCCTGGGCACCCGGCTTGCAGGGAAGAATAGCGCAGAAAAACAGGTCCTATAGACGGGACGAACCCTAATCGCGCTAAACGGGTCGCTAGCGCGTTCCCCTGTATGAAAGGAGATATATAATGGACTTCTGTAAGCAAATCCGGCAACTTGCCAGTGAGACCGCTCTACCTCCGGGAGGTGATTCGATATGGTGTGGGTTTAGGAGATGATTTTGAAGAAGTCCATCCATGAGTTGAAGACCAGCCGTGGAAAGGTAGATGCTGAAGATCTTAGATTGTTACAGCGTGTTGCGATCAAGGACAAGGTGGCATTCGAAAAACTCTATGCCAGGTTATACCCGCAACTAAGCCGGTATCTGAGCCGCTTAATGCGCCGACCTGATATGGTCGAAGAAGTGGTTAATGACACACTATTCGTGGTCTGGGAAAAAGCTGAGCAGTTTCAGGGGCGCTCAAAGGTTTCGACCTGGATTACGGGGATAGCGTATCTCAAGGGTATCAAGGCGCTTGATCGCTTGAGAATGATGCCGGAACAGCAGGCGCAAAGCCTGCATGAAGCTGAAGACATCGAAGAAAAGAGCAATCTAATCAGCAAACTGGGTTTGCAGGAGTGGATATCCAACGGGCTAGACCAGATCTCAATTGATCAGCGTTCGGTCGTAGAACTCACCTATTTTTCTGGCTATTCCTACCAGGAAATAGCAGATATCATGAAATGCCCCGTCAATACGGTAAAAACCAGAATGTTTCATGCTCGACGCAAACTGGCAAAACTATTACCGCTGTTGGAGGAACATACGAGTGCAGGAGTCGATATTGACAGGGAGAAAATCGACTAGGCAATACTGATCAGGCCTGTCGCACCGCAAAGTAGGGGTATATAGAGGGATATGGAGAAGAAATCAGTCCACGAAGAAGTTTTTAAGCTACTGCCTTGGTTTACCAATGAAAGCCTGGAGGAGAAGGAGCGGGATCTCGTTATGGCCCACCTCCGTGAGTGCCTGGAATGCAGAAAGGAAAGAGATCAGCTGCAACGGATTGAAGCAATTGTGAAGGAAACGGATGAAGTAGTGTCGAACTACCGATTTTCCTATAACAAGCTGCTTCCAAGAATTGAGGAAGCAGAGCTGGCCCGGGAAAATGCGGCCGGGCAGAATGAGGAAGTAAAAGTTCGAAATTGGCTACCCGTAGCCGGTATCGCTGCCAGCCTAATGCTCGCGGTGGGTCTTATCGGTGTGTATCAGGTGGGTCTGGCTCCGCAACCGATAGTTCCTCAAGCGGTCGCCACAGATTTTCGTACCTTGACTACCCAGACCCAGATGGTAGGTGAAACAACAAGAGTTGCCCTGACGTTTGAGCAGCCTGTTCAGGCTGTAACAATGCGCAAGGCTTTGATTGAGACACATTCAAATATTATCAGTGGCCCCGACGAAAGTGGAACTTATGTCATTGAGGTAGAGATTCCACCTGCCATGAGCGGTGAGGAATACCTGCAATCCTTACGCAAAATTGAGGGAGTGCGATATGCGAGGCTTGGTGAATAGTGCCTGATTCATTTCGTGCCATCCTGCTTGCTGTCACTGTCCTGGTTTCAGCCTGTTCATCATTAGACAGTCCGACTATTGACCAGCAGCTTGCACATCAGGTTGTATTTACAGTACTGGATGAGCGGGTAACGGATCCAGCATTGCTGAACGCCTATACCAGTTCACCATCATCCGATAGTGCGGTGGTGTCAGCCAAGAAAAAATCACAGGCCATCATTGATGGAGTCCTACGTTTTCATCGCCTTAAGAAAATTTCCCAGTGGTCAATCAAAACACTGGGGCTTGAAGCAGTTGTTGCAGAGTTCAGCAGTAAGAAGGCTCTGGATGAGGTTGTAACCGAGCTTAATGCAGACCCAAGAGTCGAGTCGGTTGAATCGGTCAAGGCATATCAACTGCTGACTTACAATGATCCATACTTTCAACTGCAAAGTACGGTCAAGAGTGATGATATTGAGAACATCCACCGCCTGGCGACTGGCAAGGGCGTTGTTGTCGGTGTGGTGGATACTGGAATTGATCGATCGCACCCGGAATTAATGGACCGGATAATCTATTCCCGTAACTTCGTTGCTCATGATCTAAATCGGTTCGACCGGGATGAGCATGGAACGACCGTAGCAGGCGTCATTGGCTCGGCGGCGAATAATGAGCTAGGGATCGTCGGGGTCGCGCCTGATGCCAAGTTTATGGCGTTTAAGTCATGCTGGGAAGATCGCGTAACCCATCGAGCCAAATGTGATTCTGTTTCGCTGATGAAGGCGCTGGTGGATGTCATAAACCAGCAACCGGACATTGTCAATCTTAGCCTGGCAGGCCCCGATGACAGGCTAATCCGAAGGTTGCTGAAGGCCGCCAGTGACCAGGGAATTGTACTGATTGCTGCCGTTGACCCGCGGTCCAGGTCTTCTTTTCCCGCGGCGATGGACGAGGTTATTGCCGTTGGCACACCCCTGGGCAAGTATGACACTCTAGACACCTTCGGAATTCTTGCACCTGGTACAGATGTTCTTACTACGACGCCAGGTGCCACCTATGCGTTCAGGTCGGGTAGTTCCATGGCGACGGCGTATATCTCCGGTGTCGCTGCCCTGATGAAGGAACGACAACCTACCTTATCGGGTGAGCAGATCCGCATTCATTTACGGTCAACATCCACAACCAACATCGGCGAAGTACCAGTTGTTGATATGTGTGCTGCCATAAGTCGGGAGGATGAGTCCTGCCAAACAAAGTCTGTTGTCCTTGTCTCGGAAGAGATATCACCCCTTTAGCAGGTCAATCACCCTACTATTAAAAGTCGTAGAGGAAACCGGCAGTACTCAGGATCTGCGGCATCAGGATTGCCTAAAGGTACCGTGCTGACAATTCCTTCAGTGTTTCGAAAAATTCCCTTTCTGTTTCCTGCAAAATTTCCGCGACAGGCATTACCTTGTCGATGCGACCAGCTACTTGCCCGGATAGCGCGATTGCTGACTCCATATCCCCACCGAAATACAGATCCGTCGCGATACCGAATTCAGGCATGATGTTCTCCTCGACCATTTTCTCGAGGCGTGAGGTCCGTTCGGTGCGCAAGGCGCGTAGTGCCGGAGAATGGAATCTGTTTAAAAAAACTGTGTCGGTTTCCAGTGATGCGACGATTGTGTTTTTCCAGTTTTCATGAACTGGTGATTCCAGCGCTGCGACCATGCGAGTACCCATCTGTACACCTTCTGCACCGAGAGCAAATGCTGCAGCCATGGATTTCCCATCGGTAAAACCTCCAGCGGCAATGATCGGTACATCAACTTTTGAACGAACGAGCGGTAGTAACACCATTGACGCGACATCATTTGGATTCTTGAACCCACCTCCTTCTCCACCCTCAACAATCAAGCCATCCACCCCGGCATCCACGGCCTTTTGGGCAGCACGCATTGTCGGGATGACGTGGAAGACTGTTATTCCTGCAGCCTTTAGTTCAGGGGTATAGCGTGTAGGACTTCCGGCGGAAGTGGTAACAAATTTGACGCCTTGATCGATAACAAATTGTGCAATGTTGGGATCACGAACGAATGCCTGGGCTATATTTACACCAAAAGGCCTGTCGGTGAGATCGCGCATCTTTCTGATTTCATCCTTGATATCATCAAGTTCACCGGAGGAAGTTTCAATAATACCCATTCCACCGGCATTTGAGACTGCAGAAGCCAGCTGCGATCTGGCTATCCAACCCATCGGAGCCTGGATTATGGGAATATCTACGCCCAGCATTTCGGTTACGCGATTGTTGAATGTCATGGTTCCACCTGTTGTCTTCGTTCGTAATGTTGATAAAGGTAGTCAATATTTGACTGAAAAAAACTTTCTTTCACCAGCGTAAAATCGTCAGTCGGGAATATCGGGAAATGGATATTGCCATCAACTTCACATTGTATTGTAGTGACATGGACGCCGGTAGCAATCGGCAAAGCCTGACTGTATATCTCGCCACCACCTATGACGAAAACTGGCTTGTCATACTGATTGGCGATATTGATTGCTTCCTTAAGGCCTGATGCGGTTGTGCATTCAGGCTGATGATATTGAGCGTTTCTCGTTACGATTATAGTCACTCTTCCGGGTAACGGTCTGCCTATAGATTCAAAGGTTTTCCGTCCCATGATCAGTGCGCTGTTCATGGTAATTTCCTTGAACAGTTTTTGCTCGCCTCTTGCTTTCCAGGGAATATCGCCATTATTGCCGATTACATTGTTCAGCGACCGGGCTACCACCAGTTCAAGGGGCATCTACATCTGCTCGACAGTTTCTATACCGAGCAGGTCCAGGCCTTTGTGCAATGTTCTCGCCGTTAGATGGCAGAGTAACAATCGGCTGGTTCGGTGTGGGTCAGTGGCTTTCAGAACCGGGCAGGCTTCATAAAAACTCATGAATATTCCGGCGAGGTCAAACAGGTAATTGCAAAGGATATTAGCCTGGTAATCCTCAATAATACCATTGATGGCCTCGCCAAATTGCAGCAGTTTTACCGCCAGGCGAAACTCAGCTGGATCCGTTAAGTGAAATTCTCCGTGGATTTCAGTGGGTGAAATATTTTCCCGACGAAAGATGCTTTGAATCCGGGTGTAGGCATATTGCAGGTAGGGAGCGGTATTACCCTCGAAGGACAGCATGGTGTCCCAGTCGAAGATGTAGTCCGTTGTACGATTCTTCGACAGTTCAGCGTACTTGATAGCCCCTATCCCAACGACCCTCGCAACAGTTTTCTTCTCCTCTGGGCTTAAACCGGGGTTTTTCTCATCGACCAGCCGATGAGCGCGGTCAACCGCCTCATTTAGAACATCAACGAGTTTGACGTCAGCACCGTCACGGGTTTTAAAAGGCGTGTTGTCTGCTTTTAGTACCCAACCAAAGGGTAGGTGTCGGAAGCGTTGATGGTCACCTATATACCCCGCTGCAGTCGCGACAGCGAAGACCTGGCGCAGGTGAAGTTGCTGTTGTGCACCGACGAAATACAAAACTTCATGGGCATTTATAGTGCTTGCTCGATAACGGACCGCGGCCAGGTCAGTTGCCATGTAAGGGTAACCACCATCAGATTTTTGTATGATCGCTGGTAAGGGTTTGTCATCCTTACCTATAAAGCCGTCAAGAAATACACACTTTGCACCATCTGATTCAACCAGCAGTTGTCTCTCTTCGAGTTCATCAACAACAAGTGGCAGTACATCGTTGTAGGCACTTTCGGCCCTAATATCACTGGCAGTTAGCGTGATATTAAGCTGGTCATAGACGGCCTGGCAATGCCGGGTTGATTCCGCGATAAACTTCTTCCATAGGGCCAGACACTTCTCATCCCCACCCTGCAATCGGACCACAAAGCTTCTGGCTTTGCTGGCGAACGCCTCATCTGAGCGGAAAAGGGCGCTGGCGGATTGGTAGAACTTTTCAAGATCCTTCAATTCGGAACTCAGCTCCTCTCCCTGGGAGGCGAGTTGATCCATATAGGCCAGCAGGCTGCCAAACTGGGCGCCCCAGTCACCAACGTGGTTGGCTCGAATGACTTTCTGCCCAAGGAATTCAAGAACCCTGACGGCGGTGTCACCAATCGTTGTAGATCTAAGGTGGCCAATATGCATTTCTTTGGCAAGATTTGGCGCTGAATAGTCAACGACAAAAACCCTGCTTTGTGCCGTATCAACCCCCAGGCGATGGCTGTTTTGAAGACCTTTTAGAGCCTCGGCAAGAAAGTCTGGTTTCAGCGTGATGTTGATAAAACCTGGGCCAGCAATTTCAAGCTGCAGATCCTTGTCGTCGCCAAGCTGTTCCAGGACCTTCGCTGCCAGTTCCCGTGGGTTCGTTTTCTGCCGCTTGGCCGCTCCCATAATGCCGTTTGCCTGGTAGTGGCCAAACTCGCTTCTCTGTGCCTGTTTTACAATGGCTTTAGCGTCGGCTATGCCGACTGTGGTCATTGCGGCAGTGACTTTATCGTCAAGTAGTTGCTTTAAATTCATTGAGTTGTGATGGGATGCAAAAAACGGCGTATGTTATCAAATTTGTAACAGCACCCGCCAATAGTACCAATCAGTTAGATTGCCCTTTTTCTGGATTCCCCGGCTTGATGTCGGGCAACCGCAACCGCTCGATCAAACTCGAGGTATCCCAGCGCCCTCCGCCGAGCCGTTGCAGGTCCGCATAGAACTGATCAACCAGTGCCGTCAGGGGTACAGAAGCCTGGATTTTGTCTGCCGTATCTAAAACGATAGCGAGATCTTTACGCATCCAATTCACCGCAAACCCATAGTCGAATTTCCCTGCGGCCATTGTCCCGGAACGATTATCCATCTGCCAGGACTGCGCAGCTCCCTTTGAGATGACGTCAACGACTGCTTCGATATCAAGACCGGCTTGCTCGGCGAAGTGCAGCCCTTCTGACAGCCCCTGCAATATTCCCGCGATACAGATCTGATTGACTGCCTTGGTTAGCTGACCGCTGCCTGAGGGACCCATCAGGCGAAGAGATTTGGCATAGATGGAAAGAACCAGCTCCGATTGGGCAAAGGCAGTTTCATTACCACCAACCATGATCGTCAGATTGGCATTTATCGCGCCAGCCTCACCCCCGGAAACAGGTGCGTCGAGAAAACCACAGTGGCATTCATGGGCAGCAATGGCCAGTTCTTTGGCCAGGGTGGGCGAAGCGGTGGTGTGATCCACAAGTAGCGAGCCCTGTTTCAACCCAGCGAGGATGCCTGTCTCTCCGTACACAACGGACCTTACGTCATCATCATTGCCCACGCACATGCACACAATATCAGCTGCTTCGGCAGCTTCAGCTGGTGTCGTGGCGACGGAACCCTCGTATTCCCCCTGCCAGGCGACTGCCTTTTCGAAGGTTCGGTTATAGACTATGACATCATGCTTTGCCCGTGACAGATGGCCTGCCATTGGGTACCCCATGGTGCCCAGCCCGATAAATGCTACCTTCTTCATATTTGCCCTAATCTTATGTTCCTTGATCTAACACCAATGTACGCTGTTAGGATGTGGCAGGTAAAGGCTACTGTGCATTGTTGGGCGTGGCTTCTAACCAGAACAATCTCCGCAACCTTCAGTGATTTTTGCAATAGGCCTTAGCTGCTCTCCGGACTATTAATCCTACCAACTGAAACTTGTCGAATTAAAGTCAGATCAAGGTCAACTAGTGGGTATCCAGATTCTCGAGCTGGTCATCAAGAAATTTCTGACTCCTGCTGTGCAGTTCAGGATAGGACTGGATATCCTGTATCCCCTGGTCGGTAATTGAGTAGATGCCTCTTTCTACTCGCTGGAACCACCCGTAGTGGTTTCTGGCAAGGATAGTGGGCGTTCTGTCTCCGGTGCCAAGATCACGGAGTTTCTTTGGCGAACAGGTGCCCAACTGCTCGAGGCAGGTTGCGATGAGGATCGCATTTTCACGATATGCTGTTACCAGTTTTGTTTGTGTACTGCCGCCGGTATTGTACTCAGAGCTTCTCTCGGCGATTTCCCGGATTACCGCGCTCCTTCTTCCCTTTGATTTTCGTCTTTGAGCCGGCAATGGGTCAAAGAACTTGGTGACACTGGCCCCCAGGGGACCGAATGACACTACCAGCAGGCCAAGCTCGAGGTGGCGTATCACCCGCTGGATTCCTCTCCAGTGTTTTCGTTTTCCTTTTGCGACTGGAATGGCGACATAGACATTATCGGTAATTTTCTGTCTTTCCGTCGCCTGGATTAGCAGACTCATATTCGCACTTGTTTTGAGTTCAACCACGATGAGTTCGTCATCACGGATAGCCGTGATATCACAATCTTTGACTTCCGCATTGATTGAATAACCATGGCTTTCGAAGTATGCCTTGATTGGCTCGAATAACTCCGTTTCCTGCATGCTACTGCGTCCCCTGGAGCCTTTTTTTGATGCTTGTGTGGACGCCACCGAAGCTGCCATTGCTCATGATAACGATATGGGCTGGCTGCGACTGAGAAGCGAATTGAGTCGCCCAGGTGATGATGTCGTCTATATCCCGGGTTACTCTCGTTGTTGGGGAGGACACAGCAGTTGCAAAGTCCCAGCTGAGGTTTGGCGGTTCAAACCAGATTGTCTGATCGGCAAGCTCTACAGATTGAGCAAGAACTGTCTCATGTGTACCTTTCTTCATGGTATGGGAAGCAGGTTCTATAATGGCGAGGATTTGTTCATCACCTACCTGCTTCCGCAGACCATCCAGTGTGGATGCTATGGCGCTGGGATGATGCGCAAAGTCATCGTAGACCCGAACCTCGCTTGTATCATGAATAACCTCCATCCGCTTTTTAACGCCAATGAATTCGCAAAGTGCATCGGTTGCCAGCTGCGGCTTCACACCTATATGTCGTGCCGCCGCAATCGCGGCCAGCGCATTGTTCATGTTATGGCGACCGGTCAGACCCCATTGAACTACGCCGCTGTCCCTGCCATTGACCGTGATTTTGAAATGGCTGGCATCCTCGGTGAGGAGTTGCGCGCAGAAGGCTGCCTGCTGTTTGCTGTCATCGGCAAAAGTGTTCGCAAAACTCAGGCGCGGCGTCCAGCAACCCTGGTCAAAAACCATTTGCAGGTTTTCGTCATAAGTTGGATGGATGATGAGGCCTGTAGCTGGAATTGTGCGCAACAACAGGTGGAACTGATTCTGGATTGAGGCAAGATCCGGAAAGATATCGGCGTGATCATATTCGAGGTTATTAAGGACAGCCGTCTTTGGTCGATAGTGGAGGAATTTTGAGCGACGGTCAAAATAGGAAGTGTCGTATTCGTCAGCTTCGATAACGAAGAAGGGGGCAGATCCCATGCGGGCTGATTCGCCGAAGTTGGATGGTACGCCGCCGATCAGAAAGCCAGGATTTAAGCCAGCATAATCCAGAATCCAGGCGATCATGCTGCTGGTTGTTGTTTTCCCATGCGTCCCTGCTACAGCTATTACCCAGCGGTCCTGCAAAGCGTATCGACCCAGCCACTCGGCCCCTGAGGTGTAGGGTAGACCCTGGTCCAATACGGCTTCGACTGCTGGATTTCCTCTGGGCAAACCAGCGTTTCCGATCAGGATCAGATCTGCATCCTTAGCAATATTTTCTGCTGAATAGGGTGAGGAAAGAGCTATCCCGGCATTTTCAAGTTGGGTACTCATGGGTGGGTACACGTTTTCATCACAGCCGGAAACCTGGTAGCCAAGTTCCTTGGCAAGTAGCGCAATGCTGCCCATCAGGGTTCCGCAAATACCAAGGATATGGAGATGCATTCTGATCAGCTGGCTGGGAACAGGCTGACTGAAATGATCACGCCCAGTAGTTCTGTTATGAAGGCGATGGCAGACCCTTGGATCAAACTTATGTTGGTAGCCTTGTGGTAGATATAGCCTGCGATTGCCAGCCACCAGCCAAGGCAGACCCAGGAAACGGAGTCGGCAAGCAGGTTAAGGCTCTCGTTCTCCGTGTTCAGTAGTATGAGACTGACGGGCAGCAAAATTAAAAGGATGATTGAGTTGGTGCCGAGAAGAGCAGAGAAGGTTGCTGCGAACCGGTCTGTGACCTGTTTGAAGGCTAACAGTGCCCAGGTCGTCATGGCAGGGAAGATAAGGCCGACGAACACAGTACCAATCACACCAGTCAGACCCAGTGCCGGGCGTCCGATAGAAATCGTCGTCAATGCAATGACGAAATAGACCAGCAGGATGGTCACGAGTACAAATGGCTTGGCCGGGATTCGATCCGGACTCTCTTGCAGCAGACACAGTTGCCAGAAGAATAAGGAGATTTTCAACATAGTTTCAAAATTTACCCTGTTCTGGGAGGATCTTCAATTTTGGTGATATGGATCCGAGTATGGTACAGCGAAGCAGCTGGTTTGAATACAAACCAGCGGTGTAGCAGGAGTCGTGGCAGATCGATAGAATAGCGCCATTCTATGAGATGTTGATTTATGAACTCTGCTAACAAAATCGTTGCCGGCTGGTTGGTGCTCGTCTGTGTTGTGATATTTGCGATGATCGTTGTTGGCGGGGTAACTCGGTTGACTCACAGCGGACTTTCCATGGTTGACTGGAAACCTCTCATGGGGGTTATCCCTCCCCTTGGCGAGGCGCAGTGGCAGGAAACCTTTGACGCCTACAAGCAATACCCTGAGTACCAAAAAGTGAACCGGGGTATGAGCCTCGATGAATTTAAAGGCATTTTCTATTGGGAATACGGTCATCGTGTGCTCGGCAGGAGCATTGGTCTGGTTTTTTTCGTCCCCTTTGCGATCCTCTGGCTGCTTGGCAAGATTGAAAAAAGCCTGTTGCCAAAACTGGTTATTGCGCTGGTACTTGGTGGGCTTCAGGGGTTGATGGGATGGTATATGGTGATGAGTGGACTGGTCGATATGCCAAGGGTCAGCCACTATCGGCTGGCTGCACACCTGATGCTGGCGCTGGTTATTCTTTGCTATCTTGCCTGGATAATTTTTGACCTGTGGAATTTGGAAAAGATCAAAGTCCCACACTTCCTTAGATACCTGTCCCTCACGATTCTGGGTGTTGCTTCGCTGCAGATACTATTCGGGGCCTTTACCGCTGGACTCAGGGCGGGTCTTGGGTTCAATACTTTTCCGCTGATGAACGGACGGCTTATCTCTGAAGCCGCAACTACAATGACGCCCATGTGGCTCAATTTTCTGCAAAATGGTGTCATGATCCAGTTCGTGCATCGCTGGCTTGGAATACTATTGCTGCTGCTTGTTCTCCTGGTCTTCGGGATAGAGGTATCGAGGGGCGTATCGCGTCGGCTGATAGCTATTTGTGGCTCGCTGACGATGGTAACGCTCGTGCAGGTAGTACTTGGCGTGCTTACACTAATAAACTTTGTCCCGATTGCGCTGGCCAGTATTCACCAGGGGGTTGCCTGCTTGGTACTGCTCGCCAGTCTGTTATTGGTCTATTCGGTTTGTGTGCCCGCAAGAGGTGATGCTACAGGTGAAATATGATTTCTGCTTTTTCCTGATAGCGACTATAGGAAACGAGACTGCTGGAAGAGCCCCTGACGGCTCACGGGAGTAGATAGTGCGTGTTTGCATTGGTCAGATAAATACCACACCGGGGGATTTTGATGGCAACCTTGTGCGAATCAAGAAAGGCATAGAAGCTGCCGACGCGGCGCAATGTGACGCAATTATATTCCCTGAACTCACCATTCCCGGTTATCTCAGCCAGGATCTGATATACGATTCAAGATATATCGATCAAAATCTTCAGACCTTGCATGCAGTCTGTGACTATTCAAATGGGAGGCCGCAGCTTCATATAGTCGTTGGGCATGTTGCCCGCAACGAAGCAACCGGGAAACCCTTTTTTAACCAGGCGGCTGTTATTGTCAACGGGGAAATAGTTGCTCGCTACAGGAAACAACTACTGCCATTTTACGATGTGTTCGATGAATTACGTTACTTTGAGCCAGGCAGCGAATTAACCATCCTTGAGATAGCGGGGAAAAAGGTGGGCATCACTATCTGCGAGGACCTATGGAACGACAAGGGGTCAGACGACTACAACTATGCTGGCAACCCGTTGGAAATGTATCGTGAGCAGGGCGTTGATGTCATCTTCTCGCTCAATAGCTCACCATATGTACACGGTAAGGCCTGGCAGAGAATCAAGGTTATTGCTCCGGGATCTGAGCCGGGGATCAGTGTCGTTTATGTTAACCAGTATGGTGGCCAGGATGAGCTGGTTTTTGATGGACAAAGTTTCGTGGTCAAAGGTGGGGACTTGCTGTATCTGACCCAGGTGGTCGCGCACGATACTTTTGATGTTGTTGACCTTGATAGCTCCGAGGTACTGATTACTGACGTAAGTAGGGAAGACAACCTGGATACTATTCAGTCCAGGTCGGTTGGTTTGTATGATTTGCTGGTTCTCTGCCTTCGAGACTATGTTCAAAAATCAGGATTCAAGCAGCTAGTTCTGGCCAGTAGTGGCGGTGTGGATAGTGCGGTTGTATGCAAGATCGCCTGTGATGCGGTAGGTGCGACAAATGTTCATGCCATACGGATGCCCTCGATTTTTAGCAGCCCTCACTCAAGGGATGATGCGTTACAACTGCATAAGAACCTGGGGTGCTGGGACTACGAAGTACCCGTTGAGCACGAGTCGGTAGTAGAACTACTTAATAGGCATTTTGCTGTGCATGAGGACGAAGATAATCTTGTCTATCAGCGGTTGTCGTCGAATGACTATGGCTCTGTTGCGGATGAAAATATCCAGGCAAGGTTAAGAGATCTTTATGTCATGCACTTCAGTAATGCCTATGGAGCTATGCCACTGTCAACTGGCAACAAAACAGAATCTGCCTGTGGCTACTACACCCACTTTGATATGAATTTCAGTTTTGCTCCCATCAAGGATCTTTACAAGTTCCAGGTAATGGATATCGCCAGGGAGCAGCGTGAAATTCCTGAGAACATCTGGAAGAAACCTCCCAGCGCAGAGTTGGCTGAAGGACAGAGTGATGAAGCCAGCCTGCTGCCCTACGCAATTTTAGATGCGATCGTTCACGCCTATGTTGAAGATTACGTAAGCACCTTTCCAGGTTTCACTGACTGGCTACAGCAGCAATTATCAATTGGACACACAGTTTCCGGTGACCATGACTATTTGCTGGAATGGACACACGGGTTAACCGCTGAAGCAGATTTCCTGCGCATTCTCAGTCTGATCGGCAGAATGGAATACAAACGAAGACAGACATGTCCTGGCACTAAGGTGTCAAAAGTCGCTTTTGGCATAGGCCGAAGAATCCCCATTGTCGAGCGGTGGTCCTAAGGACACAGAAGTGGTCCTAAGGAAAGTGGTCCTAAGGACACACGCTGAACCAGAAGTAAGTCGTTGGGCTTATTGATACAGGGCGCGAGCCGGTAGCACAGGAGTGGAATCGTTGAGATTTTGGTAGAATTCCGCAGCTAATGAGAGTTTATAGCGTCTTTGTCTGCATAGAGTGACTATCCAGGCAATGGATCTCCCAGCCGCTTGTGACCATGGCGCAAAATCCAGTCTTTCAAATCATCAATCAGCCCAAACGCTCGCTGCCGTTTCTTTATTGCCGCGACACGAGCAAACCAACGACTTTGTTCATCTGAGAACTGACTGGGTTCGGCGGCAACAGTTGTCCATCGAAGATGCTCAATATACATTGCCAGCGTCATTGTTATTCGAGTATCTGTAGCGTCAAGTCCAGAAACAAGGGGAGCCAAGGCATCCTTCAACCTTTCTGGTGTGTTCTCGAATGCTTTGAGCCTGGCACCGATAGAGCTATCGTGAGATTGCTCAATGGTTTTAACTATTTTTGCTCTGACCGGGTTGAGGTCTACATATGCCATTGCGGCAAGAACGGCACTTTCAGTCAGTAGTGCGCCAGAATAGAATCTACCTTCAAAGAAGTGACCCCTGCAATTGTCTTCTTGGTTGGCGCGCCAGGCGATAGGTTGTTTCAGGTGTTTCATGAATGCTGACAAGGAACCTAGGCAACGCCTGGCAGATTGTAGTGAACCTGGCGATTCAAGCAGGTTTGCTATTTGCAGTTCTTTGAGAAAAGCGAGCTCGTCATGGTTGTTTTTTGCCGTGCGAGGGGGGAAGACTTCGGACCATCTATAAGCAACCTCTTCATCTGTCCAGGTGTCGCTAGCAAGCGGGTCGTAGTAGAGGACGAGATGAAAGTGATTGCTCATAATTGCAAAGGCTTCAACTTCAACGGCGAAATACCTTGCCAGGTGAAAAAGCCTGGATATTATCCAGGCTTTACGATGATTATAATTCTTGCCTGAATAGCGATCGCTGTCACATAACCAACTACGACGGACGCAGCGCGAAACGATGTGATAGTGCAAAGCCAATTGATCGTCAACGAGTCTTGAACGTGGTGTTGCCATCCCAAGATGATGACTTTTTCGTATGTGGTGTGTACCCGCTAGATACTCCGTTAAGTGTAAGCCAAGTCACATTTACTACCAGGTAATGGCTTTCAACCAGTAGGACTGCTTTTGGTGTGTGTCCCTATCCACGTGCCTATCCACGTGTAGCTTTTGGTGTGTGTCCCTATCCACGTGATGGCTCTCAACCGGTAGGACTGCTTTTGGTGTGCGTCGCTATCCAAAAAAGCCGGCAGGGCGGTGGGTGAGGGCGACAGATATGATGAAGCCATAGGTCAGCAGGGCAGCGGTGAAGAATACCAGGCGGTGGGCTTTTGTTTTGCCTCTTCTTAGCGCAAATACACCAAGTACGATGTAAGTAAATAATGCAACGAATTTCACGGTTAGCCAGTCATAGGTGATTGGAAATTGCTGTGTATGAAACATGAGTGAAATGGCTGAAACGAGGAGCACAGTGTCTACAACGTGAGGAAGTACCTTAACTATAGGTTTTTGCAGTAGCCCGCTGTCGCGCAGCATCCATACGCCTCGTGTTATGAAAAGGATCCCGGTCAGGAGCACGCAGGAGATATGAGTGTAGTAACTGATGAGGTAGATATTCACAGTATCGTTGGCGTGAAATATAGGAGGCAGTCTTTGCGCGCAATATAGGGATCAGTGGTGGCCATAAAGATTGTTAGCTGTTGTTTGGTTGTCAGGAACCCGCTGACCTCGTGGAAAAAACTGTGAAAAAGATTGTCACCTTTGGCGTTGATCGCGCGCAACCCCTGGAGCCCGGATCTACCCAACCACCCGATTTTTGTTCCAGCGTAGGCTGGCTGAAAATTCAATTGATCGATGGTATTGAGCAGCGTGAGGTCTGCATCGTCCTGAACGGAACTTGAATAGTGAATTTCACTGGATTCCTCAATTTCAAGGCGAAGGGGGTGTTTTATAATATGCAGTGGTTCAGGCTCTGTGCTGAACAGATGATTCCTGGTAACGAATGACATCAGGGACTCATGGGCAAGCCGATCGGCACGCGGGTCCATAAGCCCTCCGAACTCAATCGTCACCACCGGTGAAACGTTGTCAGCTTTTTCAATCAGCGCACCAAGGTGTTGATCAATCACGACCAGTCGATTGGTAAATAGCTGTGAAATCTGCTGTGTTGGAATACTATCGTTTACAGCGACCGCGAAAGGTTCGCTATGGCCTGAAGTGTTATGGGTATCAACAATAACCTCGGGTGCAGCCTCATGTAGTCGCGAAAAAATTTCTGCGGCCAGTTGCCTTTGACTTGTGTCAGCAGGCGCGTTGAAACAGCGATTAAAATCTTCCTCCCAGGGGAGAAATCGGTGAGAAAGAATTGGTGGATAGAGCGCTGTATTGACTGACGCGACAACGATAATCAAGTTGGTTGCGGGAACGATCTGCTGTTTTAGAATACTGTGGACAGCGCTCAAACCAGAGGGCTCGTTTCCGTGCAACAGAGTGACGATGGCGCGAGTTCTGGAATTGTCTTTTCCCGTGACCGTTATCCAGGTAGGTGCCTGCAGGCGGTGCAGGAATTCAATGTGATCGTCACCGAGATCATCTGGGGATGGTGAATGCCAGACATTAAGTCTGTTTGGCGTTGGCTGCATGATTTACAAGAATTTGGTTGAGATCTGAATAGCTAAAACAAGGTATTATAGTCTATTACTTAGAGGTGTTGATGGTCTGATCAATGGAGATTTCTGAGCCAGCATTCAGCATCGGAGTTGAGGAAGAATATTTACTGGTCGATTGCGAAACCCGCGATCTGGTCAGCGATCCGCCTTCATCTCTGATGGAAGAATATAGCAGGGTACTGGGAGAGCATGTTAGCCCGGAGCTGATGAGAGCCCAGATTGAAGTAGGCACTAGCGTCTGCAATAGTGTCAAGGAAGCCAGGCAGAAAGTCAGCCGCCTCCGTAACATTATTGCAGAAGTCAGTAGTAAATATGGCTATGCGCCACTGGCAGTATCGACTCACCCGTTTGCGCGATGGATTGAGCAAAAGCAGACAGAAAAAGATCGATACAGTGCGCTGACAAACGAAATGCAGGCGGCAGCCAGACATTTGTTGATTTGCGGTATGCACGTGCATGTCGGTATTGAAAATCCTGAGTTAAGGATAGACCTGATGAATCAGATGTCCTACTTCCTGCCTCACATGCTGGCCTTATCCACATCCTCCCCTTTCTGGGAAGGTGAGAATACAGGTCTTAAATCCTATCGGCTGACGGTGTTTGATGCCTTGCCTAGGACGGGGTTGCCGGAGCAGTTTGCCAGTTTTGGTGAATATGAAAGGCATGTACAAATACTGGTAAATGCAGGCCTGGTTGAGGATGCCAGTATGATCTGGTGGGACCTTCGTCCCAGTACACGGTTTCCGACACTTGAAACGCGAATAATGGATGTGGCGACTAACGTCAATCATGCCATCAGCCTGGTTGCCCTGAATGTCTGCCTGTTGCGAATGTTATACAGGACGAGGCAGAAGAATCAGCGATGGAGGGTCTACGCCAAAATGCTGATTGATGAGAATCGCTGGCGTGCGATGCGATATTCCTATGAAGAAGGACTTATTGATTTCGCCAAGGGTCAGGTTGTCCCTTGTGCCGATCTGTTGGAGGAGCTGCTTGATTTTATACGGGAAGATGCGGAAGCATTGGATTGTATCAATGAAATTGAAAGTTTGAGAGATATTATTGGGGGAGGAACCAGTGCTCATCGGCAACTCCAAGTGTATGAGGACTCATGCGAACAGGGAGCTGATCACGGTCAGGCATTGAAAGATGTCGTGGACTGGTTAATCGAAGAAACTGTAAGAAATATATAATCCTGTAACTCAAATTATCTGGAGGTAGGCGTGACCGCTAGAAATATTTTCTATGCACAATCCGGAGGTGTCACTGCAGTTATTAATGCTACGGCCTGTGGTGTGATAGAAGCTGCGAGAAAAGAAAGAAGGCTGGGCAAGGTTTTTGCCGGTCGCAACGGAATTATTGGCGCTCTACGAGAAGAGCTCATTGACACCTCCAGGGAAACAAACAAAGCCATCGCTGGCCTGCGGCATACCCCCAGTGGTGCATTTGGTTCCTGCCGGTACAAATTGAAGTCTGTTGAAGAAAACCGTGCTGAGTATGAGCGGTTGGTTGCAGTATTTCAGGCGCACGATATTGGCCATTTTTTTTACAATGGCGGTGGGGATTCTCAAGACACGGCGAACAAGGTTTCAGAATTCAGTAAGAATATGGGCTACCCCCTGACCTGTATAGGAATTCCGAAAACCGTGGATAACGATTTACCCCTGACCGATACCTGCCCCGGTTTTGGATCTGTGGCGAAATATGTTGCGGTTTCTACCCTTGAAGCAGGGCTCGATGTTGCATCAATGGCTGAGAGTTCAACCAAGATATTCGTGCTTGAAGTAATGGGTCGACATGCTGGCTGGATCGCAGCTGCCGGGGGGCTGGCAAAAACTAACAGGGGTGATCCGCCCCACATCATCCTCTTCCCTGAGATATCCTTTGACAGGCAGTATTTTCTAAAGCGGGTTAAGGAAACGGTAAACAAGGTGGGGTATTGCGTTATCGTTGCATCAGAAGGTGCGCGCTATGCAGATGGTAAATTCGTTGCCGATGCAGGAGCAATAGATGCATTTGGTCACACCCAGCTGGGCGGTGTAGCACCCACGTTGGTTGATATGATCAAGGATGCTCATGGCTATAAATGTCATTGGTCTGTTGCAGACTATCTGCAGCGCGCCGCGAGGCACGTGGCCTCGGCAACTGATATTGAGCAGGCCTACGCTGTGGGTAAAGCGGCAGTAGAATTTGCCCTGGCAGGAAAGAACGCGGTGATGCCAGTTATAGTGCGAAACAAAGGCAAGAAGTATTCATGGAGAATTGGTGAGGCACCCTTGTCAAAAGTCGCCAATGTGGAAAAGAAGGTACCACGCTCCTACTTGACTAAAGATGGCTATGGCATATCAGCGAAAGGCAGGCAGTATCTCGAACCCTTGATAGCAGGTGAAGCTCCGCCACCCTACAAAAATGGTATCCCGGTGTATGTTCGACTGAAGAATCATCCCGTCAGGAAGAAACTGCCTGGTTTTGATGTCGCATAGGAGTTGCTGGTGGGCGAGGGGTTATCTTCGTCCGCTGTCTGCAATCGATACTTGCCAGTCGAATCAGCAAGCGCTAAGAACAGCGAAGTCAGTTTGGTGTGAAGGGGTACTGCGAGCCGGTAGGAAGAGGCACCTGAAATGTATTCAGGGTCATTGAAACCATCGTGTAGTAACCGGCCAGATTAATGAGCTCCGCTACACCCTGTTCTCCAAATTCTCCAACAGCTGCACTAAAAGTCTCATCTGAAACCTGGTGATTGCCGTGCAACTCGCGGCAAAGCTCAAATGTGATTCTGTCAGCTTCATGCTCAAACAGTGGCGTATTACCAACTTTGATTGCATCGATAACTTCCCGGGGAAGGCCTGCCTTTAGCGCCATCGGTTCGTGGGCATACCATTCAAATTGGGCCTGCCAGAACTGCCCGGTTACCAGGATAGTAAGTTCTATGTAGCGCCTGTCAACTGAGGTTCTGAAGCGAAAAAAATCACCCATACCGGTAATTCTCTTGCCCATTTCAGCGTTTAGCAGCCATACGTCGAATGGCCCACCAATCTGGCCATTAGGTTTTATGTCGCGCGTCTTGATTATTTTGTTGTAGAGCGCTTGCTGTTCGTCACTCAGGTCGTCATAGGATATTTCGCTTAGCCTGCTCATTGAATATCTCCCTGGATTCCTTGTTGATGTATGAGTACCCCGGAATCCTTTTTGTATTGCCGGGGTTAACAGTCCGGCAGAATTCCAGTAAGAAAAAGGCGGACACTAGGTCCGCCTTTTTGGTATTACCCTGTTGGTAATAATTTAGAGCAGTGGTGCAATGACGAGGCTGACAATTGCCATAACATTAATAAGAATGTTCATTGATGGACCAGAGGTATCCTTGAAGGGATCACCCACCGTGTCACCAACAACTGCCGCGGCGTGAACATCCGAGCCCTTGCCACCGAGATTGCCCTTTTCAATGTACTTCTTGGCATTGTCCCAGGCGCCACCGGCATTTGCCATCATCAGGGCCAGTAGCACGCAGCCTAGTAGTGCGCCGGCCAGCATGCCGCCGAGGCTTTCAGCTCCCATGCCGAAACCAACGATTGCCGGCATGGATACAGCGATAACTCCTGGAAGAATCATCTTCTTGAGCGCTGCCTTGGTCGCAATATCGATGCATTTGGTGTGGTCAGGATCTGCTTTTCCCTCCATAAGGCCTTCTATTTCGCGAAACTGGCGACGAATCTCTTCAATCATTTCCATAGCTGCATCACCAACAGCGGTCATGGTGATGGACGCGATCAGGAATGGCAACATGCCGCCGATAAAGAGGCCTTCGAGTACCTTCGGATCAGAAAGCTCCAAGGAGAATTCTGGGTTATTAACTGACATGGTTTCCACGAACGCAGCAATAATGGCCAGTGCTGCGAGTGCGGCTGCACCGATTGCAAAGCCCTTACCAATTGCCGCAGTGGTGTTACCCACTTCGTCCAGTCCATCGGTGATCTTCCGTACCTCTTCACCAAGACCGCCCATCTCTGCGATACCGCCAGCGTTATCTGCTACCGGGCCGTATGCGTCCAGTGCCATTGTCATACCAACGGTTGAGAGCATCCCTACTGCTGCGATTCCCACTCCATAAAGACCAGCAAGTTCTGTCGATGCATAAATGATCGCCGCTATGACGAGAACAGGTAGCACAACAGATTGCATGCCAACTGCAAGGCCGGTAATCATAACGGTCGCAGTTCCGGTTTTGCCAGCTTCCGCAATCTTGATGACTGGAGCTTTTGCCGTGTAATACTCGGTGATCAGTCCGATCGCGATCCCGCCAGCGGTGCCAGCCACAACTGCCCACCAGACGTTATTGCTGATACCAGAAGCATCCACAAGGAAATAGCCAGCAACAATCAGGGCAACGGCGGACAGTTGATGTCCCATTCTTAAGGCGGTTTCTGGTGCGCTGTTGGACATGCTGCGCACAATAATGATACCCACGATGGAGCAGATCAGGCCGGCTGACGCCAGTGCCAGTGGCAAAAACATTAACGCCTGTTGACCGGATCCAGGCGCCAACGCCTCAATGCCAAACTCTGCGTCAATGGCCAGGGTTGAGGCAATGGCGATTGTGGCGATCATTGAGCCGCAGTAGGACTCAAAAATATCAGACCCCATGCCCGCTACATCACCCACATTGTCACCGACATTGTCGGCAATAACGCCAGGGTTTCGTGGATCATCCTCCGGGATGCCAGCTTCAACTTTACCCACCAGGTCAGCACCGACATCAGCACTCTTGGTGAAGATACCACCACCCACACGGGAGAAGAGTGCGACACTTGAAGCGCCCATGCCAAAGCCATGGATGGCGTGGGCCGTATGGGGATCACCACCGAAGTACCAATAGAGGGATCCGAGTCCAATCAGGCCGAGCGATGCAACGCAC
>PBRP01000159.1 GCA_002726655.1 Gammaproteobacteria bacterium | reverse complement strand
ACAAATAGGTACTGTCAACTGCGTGTCGCGGATTCGGGAGCAAGACACCCCTTTCACCCCTCAAATACTCCGGGCCAAATAGGATCTCTTTCCAAGTCTATCGTTGTTCTGAGAAAGTCATCAATCATGTCGGGAATATCGGGTTGTTTTTTTGAGCGAGAATGATTTAGCGATGATCATGATGGAACTGTTGATGAGTAGGATTTACCGAAGATGGTGAGGGGAATGATTGGCTGAAAACTCGAAGCCGAACTATCAGTATTGATAGCCGGGCGGGCCGCTGAAAATTGATATTTACCGGAGGCATGAGAGATGAAATTTGAACCCGCAATAAGGGAAATTGGAGATCGGTCACCCTACATATGGGGCCCCACACCCTTTAAGGACTATTTGGCGGAAACCGGCCAGGATACCAGCCGTAAGACACCGGAATTCATATCAGTAGATCATTTAGAGAAGCTGAACAGCTCCTTGAAAAACAAGGATATCATGGTACTCAGAATGGGTCAGTCGGAAGGTACCGGAACACAATTTGTCTTGATAAGAATAGAGAATCAAATAAATGATTTGTTTTTTCTAGATGACGAAATATTCGGTCTGGATGAGCCGTCACCGTTTATTCCTAACAAAAAAATTTCGGAGCTTTTTCCATTTTACCTATTTGAGAAACTTTCTGAGACAAATTTGGTGAATTTTGCTTTTGCATCGGGCTTGTTGAGTCGAGCATTATCTTTGGATAATGTTGACCAATCTCCAATTCCAGCTACCGGAAGTATCAATCCTACTTTTGAATTTTGTCCCCATTCAAAGATCCAAAATGTACTGAAGCATAAGAGAGGTCAGGTGCAAGTTGATGGCGTGTTCTTGGCTGAGAGAAATGGTAGTCAAGCGCTTTTCGTTTTGGAGGCCAAGGTGGGAAGCTCATCCAAAACTTTAGCAAAGCATAAGTTACTTTATTCCGTGCTGGCGCTCAGCGACTCGGTGCCTCCTGGGATTCCGATATGCCCCGTATATTTGCGCGTAAACAAGGCAAGCGATGGGTTGATTTTTCGGTTCGCAGAAATCGATATCGCGGATCCGAGAGAGGAGACAATTTCGTTAGATGCTATCAAGCCTATCTCAACTCAATCCCACAAATTGCCAAATAGGCTGTCTCTGTTCTGATCTGTATTGTGATACTTGGCGGCGCTGACATTGCCAAAATTGACGGAAGGCGTTTTCTCCGGGATGATGTAGCCAAAAACCATCTCCAGGGAGAGAGCATGTTGTTGCAGTAACTTGGGAATTTTCACTATCGTTTCAAATTCTAGAGTGTCGGTTCCGAGAGGGTGTACGAGTTGGATCGTTTGATTCGCAGATTGAAAGTGAGATAGCTCTCAGGCGATCTGGTCCAGTTTTTTTGATCGATGGTCGGTGGGATTTGGTGTTCGTTGCTGGGGCATGATCGTTGGGTCCCAAGGGCTCTTAAATTTCTCGAGGTTGGTGGAAAACAAGGCTGGTGCGGTAGTGTCACCATTCATTAGGCCCGCGATGTTACTGGAAACCCGCTCAGCCGCCGCTTTGACCGGATCGGCGGCGAGATGGGCATAGCGAGCTGTCGTCTGAACTTGCGAGTGACCGAGTAGCTTCCCGATCATTGGTAGGCTTTGGCCTAGGGCCACCGCGTTGGAGGCAAATGAGTGGCGCAGGTCGTGGATGCGCACGTCGACGAGGCCGGTCGACAGCTCAAGGTCTGCCTTCTTTGCTGCCGCCAGACACTCGTCATAGGTGGGCGCCCACCCGATCTGTTCCTCGAGCCGAGCAATGAGCTCAACTGCACGCCTATCGCCGCTCCGCGCCCAAAGGCGCACCGTGGCTCGTTTGCGGAAGCGTCGCCATGGGGGCTGCAGATCGCTCCTCCGAGCGCCGGGGTTGCTGCCGCAAATGACCCAGGGGTTTCCGGGCTGATGCTTGAGCTTGGAAAGGACTTCGAGGGCAGGGGCCCCGAGATGAACCACGCGGGCGCCCGTCTTGGTGTCGGGCAAGCGTAGACACATAGTCTCGAAATCCACGTAGCCCCACTTGAGCGCCATGATCTCGTTGAGGCGGCAGCCGGTGAANATCAGGAGCCGNATGGCGGCGATGGCGTATGGGTCCTCAACAGTCTCCGTCTCACAACGAGAGAGCGCCTCGCCCAGTGCCGCNAGCTCGGCAGGGCTCAGGTANCGCTCGCGTTTCTCCTCGGGGTACTTNCTGATGTGCCGCCGCGGGTTCGATCCNTCCGGTCGCAGNCCCCAAAGCTCNGCGAGGTTGAACATCTTGGAGATGACNTCAAGNNTCCGGTTGGCTTGATAGGGGATGCCTCGGAGNTTGTGGTGNAAGCGGGCGATGTCGGCCCGGGTCACGTCGGNAACTCTCAGCTTGCCGATTGCNGGNAGGATGAAACGGCGGAGGTTGCGGCGATACTCATTCGCAGTACTCGGCTTGAGGCGGACCGAGATGTGCTCCTCGTCGAAGCGGTCAGCGAGCTCGGCGACGGACAACGCATCACGATTGGTTCGCCTGTCCATCGCCGGGTCTTCACCACGTTCGATGGCGGCCAAGGTTTGTCGGGCGAGCCGCCGTGCTTCTTCGGGGAAAAGGACGCCATGTCGGCCGAGGGTGATCTTGCGGGACTGCCGGTGCAGGTTCCGGTACTGGATGACGTAAGCCTTGACCCCGGTGGCCTTGACCCGTATCCCGAAGCCCGGGAGTTCGCTGTCCCATACCCAAAGCTCTCTTCCGGCCTCTACGTTCAGATCTTCGACCAGCCGTTTGGTGATTTTCGTTTTCATCCTTCGTTTTCCAGTCGGCACGCTTCCAGGGGAGCACTGGGGGAGCAAGAGGGAAGGAAGCCCAACGCGACGGAGTGTAGTGAAAGGTACAGGCAGAGTCCAGAAAAGTCTTTTAAAACATCCAGTTAGCGCAATTCTGCGTAATCATTCGAAGTGGCGAGAAACGTCGGAGACACGGCTCATAACTTGAGAGTAGTAGAGCGAAAACCTGCGCAGCAGACTGCCGCCAGAGCGAAAACCTGAGTAGGGAATATTCCGAGGGCACTTTTCGCTCTGTCCCGCAGGTTTCAGCGATTTTTCGCAGGTTTTTGAACCCTCTTGCTTCCTCGGGAACCGAGGGGGAGGGCATGAACCCAGCGATCCCGGGACGCTCCGGCAGGCCGACCTTCAGGTTTTTGGACATAAGGTATTGCCCTGGGGCGCACACCACGGGCGAAATGCCGGTCGCCCCGCGGGTGCGCCCCGTTCCATACAATGCGTCGGGCCTATGTCGTGCCCAACTCGGTGGGCCCCGGCGGGTTCGCCGCCATTCCCACCCCCGATTTCGGTTTTCCGCCGCTTTTGGCTCAGTTCCCTCCATCGGTCCCGGCGCTCGAAGGGTCCCGGTCCCCTTTTCCGCTCGGCCGCGATTCCGCCGGCCCGGCCGGTCGAGCAGTTTTGTGCTTGCTTAGAGCGGCTTGACCGGACCGCTACCTTCAGCCGCCAAGGCCTCTGAAATGCTCTGAAGCTGAGCTTGTAGCTCTTGGTGATGGCGCAGAAGATATTTTGAAACGTGATCATTGTGCAGCAGTCGAGTTACATAGCCGTTGGCAACCACGAGCCGGACGACATTGGTGCCATACTCTTGCTCCACCGATCTCACATCCCGCTGCAGGTTTTCCATCTCCCGCTCCATGCGCTGGCGCTCCTCCTCGGAAATACCCCGGATCGGTGACTTCTTTTCGGGTGCGATCAGCTGTTCACGAGGCGTCGCAATCAATAGAGCCTTGGCGTAAGAGATGGAGAAATTGTTGGCGGCTATCATCAATTCCGCAATTTCGACTTGGCGCAACGGTTTGACCCGCTTCAAAACGCTCACAGTTCCCCCCGGAAAATGCCGGTCCTTCAAAATATCAACGACCTCTGGGCAGATTCCGTCGATCAGAGAACGGTTTTGACGAATACGAGCGGCGTTGACACCCAACGTCTCAGCGATCCGCTCTTGCGAAACACCGCGTTCTATTGTTTTCAGAATCATGTAATGTTCTTGGATCGGCGCAAGGCGATTGATTCGCTTGTTGTAAGTGAAAGATTCATCATCTGTGGAAATCATACAAAGCGCTTGTGTATGCCCCAATTCTTTCAATGCTTCCAACCGAAGGTGCCCATCCAGCAAAAAATACTTGCCCTTGGTGCCTTTCTGGGGATGAACCATCAAGGGCTCAACCAAGCCAACGCTCGCAACCGAGATGACGATTTGTTGATATTTCTTTGTTCGTTTGATGGTCTTGGATAGAACCTTTGAAGGCAGAATACTGTCAAGGTCGAGAGAAATTCTGTCTAACTCGAAGCCAAGGTGGACGTTCTCGTTCATGAGTCTGGCCCCTTATTATGGAAGAGGTCGGCGATCTGCCGTGGCAACGTTTCCAGTCCTTCGGCACGCAAGAGGGTGACAAAATTCTCGTCATTGAATACCTCTTTGAGCGCTGAGACGATGAACAGGAGGCGCCGCTCCGTGATGTCGGCCTTCATGATCATAGCCCGCTGCCGTTCGGTTTCCTGTTTGTAGGCACGGACCATGGCTCGGGCGCTTATCTTTCTTTGCCTCGGACCGCCCTTCTGTGCTTTCAGGGCTTTGCCACGTCGTTGGCGGGTTTGAGCGATGCGCATGGCGGTCTTGAGCCTGGTCCCGCGAAGCTCATTCCGTGCGTAGGCGTCCGTCAGTGCCTCTTGCAGTTCATTTCCCTCACAGCTCGCTATGTCCATGGCGACGGTAATGGGGATCTGATTGCGCTCGACCGCCGCGATCAAGCGCTCCTCGCCATTTTTCATGAGATCGAGAATGCTGTGGACATACTCGCGACTGAGGCCTGTTTTCTCGCCGATCTGAATGACCGAATATCCACGATCCGACAAGGCGCCGAGGTCGCGCATCAGTTCCAAGGAGCTATGTTGCCGGCGGGCCAGGTTCTCGACCAGGCTCATCAGGAAACAATCTTCTTCGCTCGCTTCGATAATGACGGCGGGAATCTCCGTTTGATCAAGAAGTTTGAAGGCCTCGAGGCGCCCCTGCCCGCACACGAGATCGAAATGCTCCTCCGCGCCGTTGTTCGCAACCCGAGCGACGGTGATGGGCCGCTTGAGGCCAACGTGAGAAATGCTATCCACAATGTCTCGGAATTTCCGAACATTCCTCTCCCGAGGATTTACGACACGAATTCGATCGATCGGTATCAGATGAACTTTTTCGTTTGGCGCCTTCGTCATCACGCAACCTCCCTCAATGAAATCCGCTCCGCCATGTAGAAGAGGTAGTCCAGGTTGTCGAATCGGTAGGTGTCCAATATCGCACCGTTTTCCTGTGCCAATCTGATGGTTGGCTGACCAAAATCGATACGAGGAAGGAGATAGTAATCGAGCGCTGCCTGATTGGTGTGATCCATACGAACCGCGACGGTGATGTCCGGCCGCAAACCGGCATCGAAGCGTATTTTCCAGCGCGACGAAGCAGCCTGAGTCAATTGATGCCGCGCCACCACGATGGAGATCGTGAATTCGGAATTGATGGTAAGGACATCAGTTGCCGAGTCTCGGACAGCCGTCGCGCCCAATTCGATGATCTGATCAGTCACCTGCGCGACAACCGTGGGATGATAGCTGCGAAGATATCGATTGATTTCGATGTACCTGTAATTCCTGTCGGGCGTATAGCCGACTAATTCGTAGGCTCGCAACAGGCTTCCAAAGCGATGAGCGTAGGCGCTGCTTGGCGCTGTGGCACTGGATTCATCGATGATGATGCCCGATAGGTAGCCGTACTTCCGATACAGCTGGGTCAATTGGTCGAGCAACTCGTCATCGGAAAATCTGCGCGTTCGCTCGCGAATAATTCCTTGCGCCGTGTGATAGACAGAAATGTCGACGATCGCCTCGAAAACGCCGTCTGCGCGAATCCACGTGCTGGGATCGTTCGCCACGCGTCGTTGCTTCAGTTTGAATGACGTTCTATTGAAGACGTTGTTGCCAACGTATTTCTCGTTGGTGAGGATTTGCCGAATTGTGCCACTGGTCCACGGCCGACCCAGATCGGAGCGGAGTCCCTCCTTGTTGAGCAAGTCGGCGATTTCGCCATCACGGAGGCCATCGTCGATGAACAACCGGTAGATTCGATTGACGATCTGGATTTCCTCTTCCGGACCGGGAACAAGAATAACTCTATCGGTCTGCAGGCTTTTTTGGTCTCCACGTTTGAGGATACCTTTTTGGTCTCCACGCTCATCGAGCAGCATTCGTCTTAGGCCGTAGCCTGCCGGACCGCCCTGGCGGTACCCGAGTTCGATGAGCCGGCACTGACCTGCAAACACCTTGATGGAGAGTTCTCGGCTATATTCGCCGGCCATCGCGCGCTTGACGCTTTTGACGATGGTCGACACGGGACTTCCGTCATTCTTGAATTGTTCGGCGCAATAGTGGACAGCGACGTTCGCTCGACTGCAGTCGTGCTCGTAGCTTGCGGCTTCATCGGCGTCCTGGAAGCGGCCCCAGCGGCTGACGTCGTAAACAAGGATGGCTTCATAGTCGGTGTTGCCGCTTCTTACGTCATCCAATAGCTGTTGCAGCGCGTCTCGCCCGGCGAGATTGAGGCCGCTTTTGCCTGAGTCGGAATAGGTGCGAACGATTTCCATGTTGTGGCGAGCGGCATATTCCGCGATCGCGTCGGCTTGGTTCTCAGTGGAGTACTGCTGGTGGTCCGTCGACATGCGGACATATTCGGCTGCACGCACCCGCCTTTCCTCTGTCCCATCTTCCTCGGAATTGTGTCGGTCGGACGTCGGCAAAATCTTTTCCTCATGGTTCGGCCGGGGCGAGCATCTCCACGCTGGTGGTGATGAAAGGCCGGGGAATGCCGCCTGTGGTCTGCCGTTTCTGCTCCTTCGGCATCATAGGAGAGGGGGGACGGAAAGATGTTGCCGAAAACGGGCAGGTTGTTGCCGAACGGGGACGATGGGGAAGTTTCAGGGGTAAGCTACGTGGAGATGATTTCGACGGCACTGCACAGAGATCTCGGCGACACGCATCGAGCGGTCAAAACGGCCATGCGCTGGACGGGCGCGAGCGAGCGAACGGTCAAGAACTGGTTTGCCGCAACACATGGACCGAATGGCGACCATCTGATTGCGCTCATTCGCAACTCGGGCGAAGTATTGGAGGCGTTCTTGATGATGGCCGGTCGGGAGGAAGCCTTGGCCAAGATCCATTTGCATAAATCGCGAGATGCGTTGGTAGAGGCTCTCAACCAGGTGGAGGGGGTGATTGATAGATAGCCGGTCAAGTCAGCGTGCCCTGGTGCGCCTGCTTTTGGCTTGCCCATCGGGAGGCGTTTTTGTTGGGCAACGGGTAGGTCTAGGTGATCGAGTAGCCTCAGCGCTGCGGCAGGACTTGCATTTGGAAGGCGAAGGCCTTACGTTGCCCAACAGAAAAGAATTTTGTTGGGCAAAACCTGAATGGCTGAAGCGATGCAATTTCGGCGGCTGCCACTGACGGCGCAAACCGTCTATTCAGATCTCCTGGCACGACTCCAGGAGGACGCGGTCTTGGAACTGGGCGGCACGCCTGTCCTTCGAGAGCGAGGCGGCCGCAAGTACTGGTATTCGGTTCAGCGGTTCGCCGACCACACTACCGAACGGTATCTTGGGCCGGACACGGACGAGGTCCGCGTGCGCGTCGAACGCGTCCAAGCGATCAATGAGGACTTGAAGCAGCGCGAGAAGCAGCGCGGCAAACTCTCCCGAATGAGCCGCGAGGGCGGCTTGCCGCGGGTAGATGCCCAGACCGGCAAGGTTTTACTTGCACTCTCGAAGGCTGGGATCTTCCGACTTCGCGGCGTCGTTGTCGGCACTCATGCGTTCCGCTGCTACCCAGGCCTCCTTGGCGTGGAGATCCAGGAAGCCCTAGCCGTCACCGAGGATATCGATGTTGCCGCGTTTCGTTCGATCTCCGTGGCCCTGGATGATCGTCTCGATCCGTCATTGGCAGAGGCGCTGGGTCAGATAGGTCCGTTCGTTGCACGGCCAAGCCTTCATGAGCAGCCCACTGCTTGGCGTGATCAGGAAAGCGGTACCCTGGTGGAGTTGCTCACCCCCAATGAAGGGCCGGATCGTGATGAGCCTTTGGAGTTGCCCGCGCTGGGCGCCTTTGCGCTGCCGCTTCGCTTTCTCGACTATTTGATCCACCAACCAGCGCAAGCCGCCGTGCTTTACCGATCAGGTGTTCTCGTCAACGTACCCCAGCCGGCGCGCTACGCGGTACACAAGCTAATAGTCGCGACGCGGCGCGCACCATCGGCGGCGGTGAAATCGGCGAAGGATATCGAGCAGTCCGCCGCACTGATTCGTGTTCTTGCGGAGGATCGTCCTGACGAATTGGAGGAGGCATATTTCGAAGCGCGCGATCGCGGGCCATCGTGGCGAGATCACATAGACCAAGGACTGCGGCGTTTGCCCCAAGATGCGCAAAGGGCGCTCATGCCAAAATGAAAAGGCGGCGGGCTCCAGTCGGCATGCTTCCAGGGGAGCACTGGGGGAGCAAGAGGGAGCGAAATCCAACGCGACGGAGCGTAGTAGAAGGGGTGGGCAGAGTCCAAAAAAGCATCCCAAAACAGTTAGTTAGCGAAATTCTGCGCAATTGTTAGAAGTAGTAAGAAACTCTAGAAATACGACTCATAACCTGAAGGTCGCAGGTTCGAATCCTGCCCCCGCAACCAAAAAGGCCCGTAAGTTCAAAGACTTACGGGCCTTCACTATTTGTGCACCAACACAAGATCGGCCTCGGGGGAGCACTAGGGGAGCAAGAGGGCGCGAAATTTCGCGTAAATTTCGGAGTACGTCAGAAAGTCGGCCGGCTGGAACCTCGGAGAAACACCAAGGAATGACACAAACGGGGTTACCGGCCATGCCACTGGC
>PBRP01000018.1 GCA_002726655.1 Gammaproteobacteria bacterium | reverse complement strand
AGCACAGTTTTATCTACAACTTCTTCTACAACTTCTTCTACAACTTCTTCTACAACTTCTTCTACAACTTCTTCTGTAACTTCTTCTGTAACTTCTTCGGCAATCAGGGTGCCAGAGTAAACGGGAACCAGGAAGAGTGCAGCGAAAACTGATCTTCTTACTAACGCTTGAATTATCGCCATTCTAATTCTCTTCTATCTAATTTGGAGCAAATGATTGTGTCAGAGTTACCTTGTGCTTAATCACTGGTTGCCCGTCCACGAGAGCTGGCCTATAGCGTGTTTTCTTCATTACCTGCTTCATCAGACGGTTCAGCTTGATTGGTGCATTAGACTCGGCTAACTCAATGTCCTGGATGGTTCCTGTCCTAGTGACCGTGAATTCGAGGGAAATGAATACATTTGCGAGTTTAGCCCCGTCGTATAGTGAGTGCGGCAAAACGGTTTTTAGGTGTTTGAACAAGAATTGAAAAGGATTACCTACCAGCCTTTCACTTTGATCAGAATTTTCCGCAGACTCCAAAGAGTCTCTGATTTTTACATTATAAGTGTTCTCGTTTAGCGGAAGAACAAACCGTTGCGGCGGCTGACTTGATAGAGCAAGCTGTTCTTCCAGTGACCTGCGGTTCAAGGGGTGATATCGATATCGGTTGAGCATGTCTTTATTAGGTCGAAAGATCTTCATGTGATCTATTCTATTTCGATCGAGCTGCTTTGACATGGCGATCATTTGCGGCCCCTGGTGTTGATCGGTGCTCATGTATTGAGATGCCATGGAATAGAAGCTGGCCGCCTCGTCGAACTTGCCGCTGATCGTATATGCATCGGCAAGCCCAGCGTAAGCCATCGCTATCGTATCCGCAGGGACATCGCTGCTACTTTCAATGACATCCAGTATCCTGGAGAGGTATTTCTCGCTGCAGCAAACCCCTTGAAGCCTGCGGCTCTTGGCGATCAATTGCAGTGGTTCCAGCATTCGCAAATCGTTTTCGCCTACTGATTCCTCTATTAGAGTAATGGCTTCCTGCAGTATTTTCCGGGAGCGATAATATTGTCCTGTCTCTATGTACCATTTGGCGATATCAAGGTAGGCGGGCAGGAGCTCGAGATCTTCGAAGTTATGTGTGTTGACAAAAAATAGAAATTCCTGCTGCTTGTTCGCTTCAAGGGGGTCATCTGATTGAAGGGACAGCCGGGTCTTGCGTTGAAGGATATCGCGTTGTGTTGGAGAATAGACCCCACCATTTCTGTGGGTGATATGTTGTGCTCGATTTAATGCCTCATGGGCCTGCTCCACATCGCCCATTTGCACATAGGTATGGCTCAGTTGTAACAAGGGCTCTATCAGCTCCGGGGCGAAGGTGCCGTATTCCTCAGAAACGCTGTCTATGAGCGCTTCAAAGGTATCGGCTTCACCCCTGTAATCGTAGTCCAGGTCCGGGCTGATCCCTGATTTGAGGACGTCCGGTATCGCCTCATCCTGTGCCATTGCCGTTGACGAGAGTATGAGCAGCACAAACAGAACGATACCTGGGCAGTGGTTCATATTAGTTTACTTGCAAAAACTCCGTGTCATTATCATGTAGTGAGCCGCCCGTGTAAATTACGATCATTACTCCGTTTAAGAGTTACCTGTCAGCGCATTAAGGTTCAGCCAGGCTTCAGCTTTGCTGTGCGACTATCCCC
This sequence comes from Gammaproteobacteria bacterium, assembly GCA_002726655.1. Taxonomy (GTDB): domain Bacteria; phylum Pseudomonadota; class Gammaproteobacteria; order Pseudomonadales; family Azotimanducaceae. The sequence continues at coordinate 6,416 of PBRP01000018.1, read as the reverse complement.
GGTGATAGATAGTTTCCAATGATCGATAGACATTTTCTGATTGAACGAGTCGGATGATGAACGGAACAACTAGTTAGTTCTTGGCCGTTTTCCAACATCGAGCCGGTTTGTGTGGGAGTCCGATAGTCCTAAGCGGCCCAATTCTTCCTAAATGGCTATTTTTACAGGCTAACGGTTTATGTGTTGTGCGAATTTGGTTCAGAATATGCCATTTCCGGGCAGCAACCAGTTAGGTGGTCACTGGCGGCATGTGATAGATTTATATTCTCACCAGGAGCACATATTGAAGAATCTGGTCTGGCTTATTATAGTTTTGTTTTCGTTACTGGGATCAACCCAGGCTATGGCCCTGTCAGAGGAAGAAGAAGTCAAACTGGGGCAGGCGGAGCATCAAAAGATAACGGCAAAATTCGGTGTATATCGGGATAAGGATCTTCAGGAATACATCACCATGGTGGGTGAGCGGGTCGCCAGGGAGAGCAGCAGGCCAGAGCTCGTGTTCCATTTCACGATTCTCAATGATGACATGATCAATGCTTTTGCCCTACCAGGTGGTTACGTATACGTCACACGGGGCATGCTGACCCACATGAATTCAGAGTCAGAATTGGCAGCCGTGCTGGGTCACGAGGTAGCACATATCACCGAGAAACACGCGCTCAGGCGGCAGAACCGCCAGAAGGGACTCAATATCCTCAACACGGTATTAGCGATCGGAACAGGTCAACCTGGGATTTATGAACTGGGCAACATCTTTGGTGGTGTGTTGTTGACGGGTTATAGCCGTGAGTATGAACTAGAAGCTGATGAAGTAGGTGCGAAGTATATGGCCAAGGCGGGCTATTCTCCGGAAGCCATGTTGAAAACCATAGAGATCCTGAAGGCTAAAGATCGAATTGAAATAGAACAGGCCCGCATCGAGAATCGAAAACCCGCCGTTTATCATGGTTTTCTTTCAACTCACCCGGATCATGACACCAGATATAAAGAGGCCATCCGTGCTTCGGCAAAACTGGTGAAAGATTATGATGAATTCATCAAAACAGATGAGTTTCTCGAGAAACTAAATGGATTGTCCTGGGGGAGTGCGCGTAAGGTTGGAGTTGTCAGGAAGAACAGGTTTTATTTCCCCAAGTACGGCATAAAACTATCCTTTCCCGAAGGGTGGCGGATGAAAGAAGGACAGCCAACAAGAAGGGGGATTGAGATTGTATCTGCCGTTGCTGATGCATCCGTTTTCATTTCATTTCATCAGGTGGTCAGGGAAATCACACTGCTGAAATTTGCCACGGAAACGATGCTATACAAGGTTCGTGATGGGAGAGAAATCACCATCGGGGGGCTGCCAGCTTATCTTGGTATTGCAGACAGGGCAGATTCTACTTTTGGTTCCCGCCCGGTTCGTTTTGCCATCCTGTTTGATCCCCGCAAACATCTTGCCTACGTCCTCCAGGGGGCAGGCAAACATGATCTGCGAAAAATCGCCAACGACAAGGACTTTATTGCCACCATATTCAGCTTTGATCGTATGAAGCGTGAAGATTTCAAGATTGCCAAGGTGCCGAGGGTGCAGGTGGTCAGAGCTGAGGAAGATACCACCATGGAGGATCTGGCTGATCAATCCCCAATTACCAATTATGCCCTGGATAAACTACGTGTCATTAATGGCCTGTACCCGGACGGGCAGCCAGAGCCAGGTCAGCTGATCAAGGTAATTGACTAGGAATCTGCACAGGGCCTCAGAGGCTGGTGATTTTGGCGAGTTGCTCTAGTGAAGCTATCTGTGTTTCATTGTCGACGCCCGGGATTCGTCCCCTGGCTATAAGGTAATCCAATCCGAGTTTTTCCTCGTATTCCGATATTTTGTCCCTGACATAAGCGCTGTCTCCGACAATAGCCCAGTCGTCCAGGTCAGCAGGTTGTTCACGTATCCGGTTCATGCCTTCTTTGTTCAGGTTTTCCCGAACCGTATCGAGCAGTTGTTTATTCTCGCTGATAAATAGGGTGCGCATTACGGGTGTAGTCTCTATCGCTCCGTGACCAGCATTTTCCGAGTGATCCTTGTGTTGAGCGTATTTGTCGAGCAGCGAGTCCAGCGTTTCCATGGGAGAAGCTATATAGGGTAACCCCAGGGTTCCTGCCTGTTTGATTGCCAAAGGACCGAACGCAGCGACCCAGATGGGTGGGTGAGGTTTTTGTACCGGTAAAGGAGCAAGGAATGCTGGCTTGCCATCCGCGTCTTCTGCCACCGGGTCTCCCTGCCATGCCGCAATCATGGTTTCCAGGTTTGCTTTGAAGCGTTTTCGTTTGTCCTTAATGGGTACATCAAATACAGTAAACATGGTGTCCTGAAATCCGCGACCTACGCCCAGTATGACCCTGCCGTTGGACAGGCGATCCAGAACCGCGACCTCCTCTGCCGCCTGAATGGGGTGGCGAATGGGTAGTAGGTATGATGTTGAACCCAGTTTGATTTTACTGGTTCGGGCGGAGATGGCTCCGAGTAGCATTAGTGGCGAGGGGATTGAGATTTCCCCGTTAAAATGGCTCTCTGGCAACCAGAATGAATCGAAACCGATTCGCTCAGCGACTTCTCCCTGCTCTGCCAGTTCAGCAGCACCTCCGCCAGTACCGAACATCCATGCTGTAACAGCAACTTTAGTTTTTCCCATCCGATAAGCAGAACATAAATACACGCTTTATGAAAACTGATTTTGTCTGTGGCAGAATGCGTGACTTCCTAATTCGCTATAGAGAGTCGTTCCCTTTGAATCCAAATACACCAGTCATTATTGGTATTTCACAAGTCCTGCAGAGAACAACGGACCCGGAGGTTAGTGATGAGCCTGTCGATATGATGGTCAATGCTGTCCGGGCTGCGGCGGCTGATGCAGGTAATGAAAAAATGCTTACTGCAATAGAATCCGTCAGGGTCATCAGGGGAGTGTGGCGTTACGAACAACCTGCCAGTTATATTGCCCAGCAGATTGGGGCAACCGGGGCGGAAACTTTCGGGACCGCATTTGGCGGAAATGCCGTACAGTCAATGGTGAACCTGACAGCACTTGAAATTCTCGATGGTAAGAAATCACTGGTTCTGCTCACCGGTGCTGAAAATGGCAATAGCATGGCCAAGGCAAGAAAAGCCGGTTTCAAGTTGTCATACAGGGAATTGCCTGGCACCTATGATCGGTTGCTGGGTAAGGACGAATCCATGGCAGGCGAAGCTGAACTGGCTCGTGGAATCCGGCGAGCAACCGAAGTTTATCCCATCTTTGAAAATGCCATCCGCTATCAACGCGGAGAAACCATAGATCAGCACCGGGATCGAATATCGGCGCTATGGGCCGGGTTCAGTCAAGTGGCGGCGGACAATCCCTCTGCCTGGATTCGTGAGCCAGTGGAAGCGTCGGTCATCCGCACTGCGTCTGCAAAAAACAGGATGGTGAGTTTCCCATATCCTAAACTTATGAACTCAAACAATGCGGTGGATATGGCGTCAGCCTTGATCATGTGCAGCGTTGAAAAAGCCAGGGCGCTTAATATCCCCGAATCAAAGTGGGTATATCCCTGGTGTGGAACGGATGCGCACGATCATTATCTGGTGTCTTCAAGGGACAATCTTTACTCATCCCCTGCGATTCGTTTTGCCGGGAGGAGAGCCATGGAGCTCGTTAGCCTGTCGCCTGACGATTTGGATTTTGTTGATATCTATAGCTGTTTTCCATCAGCGGTGCAGGTATCTGCTGGTGAGCTGGGACTTTCGTTCGATAGGCCTTTGACGGTAACTGGCGGACTTACTTTTGGTGGTGGTCCCCTTAATAACTATGTTATGCACAGCATCGCAAGAATGGTTGAGCTTAATCGCGAAAACCCGGGAAAGGTGGGGTTGATTACCGCAAATGGCGGTTACCTGTCGAAGCACGCCTTTGGCATCTATTCCTCACAGCCACCTGAAAAGGATTTTCAGTATGCAGACCTGCAGGCTGATGTTGACAAGACACCCAGCCGGGAATGGTTGATAGACTATGATGGAGAGGTTGATATTGAATCCTACACAGTGATGTTTGGCCCTGACGGAGCAAGCATGGGGCACGCCGCATGCCTCACCGATGATGGCAAGCGTACCTGGGCGAATACGGAGGATATGGATATGCTTACCGAGATGACTCAAACCGAGTTCTGTGGCCGCAGGGCCAGGATAAATGGGGCGGGTGTACTAAGCATCGACTAGGAATTATGAATACATTTTTGAATAAGATGGGGTTTACAGAGGACGACAGGGTCCTTATTACTCATATTGACGACATTGGGTTCTGCCATGCGGCCAATACGGCATCATTCGAATGTCTGGACTCGGGAGCCGCGACCTGTGGGTCAGTCCTGGTCAATGCTCCCTGGTTTCCCGAGGCTGCGGCGATCTGTAGGCAAAATCCTCAGTATGATGTTGGTGTACACCTGACCTTTACCTGTGAGTATTCAGCTCTTCGTTGGTCAGCCATCAGCACTTCTGATCTGAAATCAGGCCTGGTGGATGCAGAAGGATACCTGTGGCGTACGCGTGAAGATGCTATAAGGCATGTGAAGGAGGAAGCGGCAGAGGCAGAGATGCGCGCGCAAATTGACCGGGCACTNGAGGCCGGTATTGATGTCACCCATATCGATACTCATATGGGTTCCGTTGTGCACCCAAAATTTATCAGCAGCTACCTGAAACTAGCTGATGAATATGGCATTCCTGCATTCCTGNCTAACATTACTAGGGAACGGCTAGTGCAGCTTGATGAAAGTGAGATGGCTAACGACTATTCTGAGGTGCTTGAAAAGATAAACAAGGCTGAAGTGCCCACACTCGATGAGATTATTATCAATACTTTGATAGACATGGATGACAAGAAAGCCTACTACCGTGAGCTGATAGATGGCCTGAAACCTGGGTTGACGCACCTGCTTTTTCACCCGGCGAAGAAAGGCGATGAGCTAAATGCGATTGCCGATACNTTTGCATCAAGAAATGCCGACTACCTGGCGTTCAGTGACCCTGAAATGAAAGTCTATATTGAGGAAGCCGGGATAAGCCATATTGGCTACCGGGATTTGCGGGCGCACCTGGGCAAGCAGCGCCTGTAGTGGCTCCAAGTATAAAGAGTATAACCTGTTGCGTAAATAGGTTTATCGTCCTAATATGAATTCTTGGATGTTGTAACTGGCCGGAGAGCCACACTTATCAATGTCATATTTGGGGGTATTCGATGACTCTACTCAGATGGATAATTTCTGCTCAAAAAGTACTACCAACCGTTCTTCTTATTTCTTCTGCTTGTCTTTCATTTATCCCAATTGCTTCTGCTGAAATGGAAGAAATTGTGGTCACCGCTCGTGGCATCGAAGAATCCGTTCGGGATATCCCAGTGGCAATCTCCGTGGTGGATGAAGACCGCATGAACACCTTCGGGATTGAAAGCTTCACCGATCTCGAAGCACTCACCCCGCAACTCGTGGTGGCACGAGGCGGAAGTGGTAACGGCGCAGCCATCGGCATTCGCGGTATTGCTTCTGCGACTTCCAGTATCGGCATCGAGTCCTCGGTTGCTATCATCATCGATGGTGTCTACATGCCTCAGGCCCGGGCTATCAACGAAGGCCTGATGGACGTCCGCCAGGTAGCGGTGCTCAAAGGTCCGCAGGCGCTGTACTTTGGCAAGAACGCCACAGCGGGTGTAGTGTCGCTGATGAGTAACAATCCGGGCGATGAGTTCGAGGCGAGCTTGCGCGTTAACAACGAGTTCGAGACTGACGACCTCACTTTGGAGGGCGTTGTGTCCATTCCGATCAACGAGAAGATCGGCATTCGCCTGGCGGCCCAGGTCGCGGATATGGACAAGGGCTGGATAAAGAACAACGCGGGTGCAGACACGTATACCGTGACGGATATCTTCACCTTTCAACAGACGACTTTTGATAATCCGGCGGCTGAGCTTTGGTTTCCGAAAGAGGAATGGACCAATATCCGGCTGACAGTGGCCGGGGATTTGAATGACCGCTTCGGCTACAACTTCAAGGCATCACATTCCAAATTTGCGCAGTCGGCGTCAAGCGGCGGTGGCGAGCTCTTCTCATGCCCCACGCTGAATGGGGTAGGCCATCGTGCGGTAGCCGTGGACCCCCAGCCAGCCGGCAGGCAGACCACGTTGTACGAGGCGATTCCACAGCCTGCGGTCGATTGCACTTTCAATGGCGCGCGGGGCATCAACGATGTGCCTCCTGGTGTTGCGGCGAGTAATAACCTGCTTGCCCAGTTTGGAGACGGATCTCTGGGGGAGGAGTACGAATCTTATAACTACACCCTCACCTTGGATTATGCGCTCGATAACGTCGACGTGCAGACGATCATCAACTACCACGATGCCGAGCTC
>PBRP01000158.1 GCA_002726655.1 Gammaproteobacteria bacterium | reverse complement strand
TGACGGACAAGGAACGGAAGGTTTACCTGCAGTTCCGCGACGTCTTCATGATGTACCTTCCCCGCATCTGCAATCACTGCTTGAACCCCGCATGCGTCGCTTCGTGTCCGAGTGGTGCGGCGTACAAGCGGGAAGAGGACGGCGTTGTTCTGATTGATCAGGATCGCTGCAGGGCGTGGCGACAGTGCGTTTCCGCCTGCCCCTATAAGAAGGCTTATTATAACTGGCGCACGGGAAAGATGGAGAAATGCATTCTCTGCTACCCGCGTCTGGAGACGGGACAGGTTCCTGCCTGTTTCCATTCCTGCCCGGGACGGATTCGCTACATGGGGCCGCTCCTGTATGACATGGATCGCATTCCAGAGATCGCGAACAAGCCGGAAAAGGAACTTGTCGAGATGCAGCGTGACTTGATTCTCGACCCGTCCGACCCCGAGGTCATCGCTGCGGCGAAGGAGGCCGGGATTAGCGACGCATGGCTGGACGCCTGCAGGCGCTCCCCGGTCTACAAGATGGTCAAGAAATGGAACATCGCGCTTCCGCTCCATCCGGAATTCCGCACGTTGCCCTGCCTGTTCTATATTCCTCCCCAGAGTCCGATTAAGACTTCCACGAAGGATGGCGGGCATCACGCCATGGTCGAGGGCGGCGGCGTCATTCCGGACCTGAAGGAATTCCGGATTCCGATCAAGTACCTCTCCCGGTTGCTTGCCGGAGGGAAGGATGAACTTGTCGAGATCGCCTTGAAACGGTTGCTCGCATTGAGAGAATTCCGACGCGCCAAGCGGGTCTACAAGAAGGACGATGTGGAACTCCTCGAATCGGTTGGCCTCACGGTCGAAGACGCTAACGAGATGCATCGTCTACTGGCGCTTGCACACTATCACGAACGGTTTGTTATCCCGACGACCAAGCGGGAGCGGACGGCGAACGCACCCTACATTGAGCGTGGTTTTGCCGGTTTCTCGAACATGAGACCGTCGCAAGAGCCCCGCCGAAGAAGCACCTTCCACGGGGGGAAGACGGAGGTTGGAAGTTAAATCATGAAAACGAAAATCGCATCGTGGTACCGGCTGATCTCGGAATTGCTGATGCATCCGGACGACCGGGACCGGAAAACCGTCAAGCTCGGCGTGCGGAGCCTGAACGACGCCCCGGAGAAACTGGGAGGGTTGATCCGCTCCTTCGTCGGGCATCCCGGGGCGGACTCCTCCGACGAGTACGTGGAGACGATCGAACTGTCCGGTCCCTGTCCCCTTTACATGGGATCTTATCTCTTCGAAGAACCGAAGAGTTGCCGGGGTGCGGGGACTTCCGGCCGCAACGGGTATATGATCAAACTCGCCAACATGTACCGCCACTTCGGACTCGACGCGGGGAAGAAGGAGTTGCCGGATTACCTTCCATTGATGGTGGAGTTCCAGCGGCTTAGCCTTGATCGCCAGGCGAGTAACGGGGTTGCCCTCCGTCGCTATTACCTTGAGGAACTCGTTCTTCCCGGTTTTGAGCCTTTTCTCAAGGCATTGAATAAATATAAAAGTCCGTATGCGCTCCTGGTGGAGGCACTTGAAATTGTCGTGCGACTTGATATTGAACGGATCGTGGATACGCCCGCCTGGAAGCCTCCCCCCGAGCCTGTTTCCACGGATGGTAGCCCCGAACCGACCGGCTCCCCTGTCCAGTTGCGATTTGCGGATACCAAGTAACAAGAATTGGAGATAGTTCCATGTCGGACTTTCTTTGGGGCGTTTACCCGTATCTTTGTGCTGTGCTTTTCTTCCTGGTTCCGTTCATCAGGATGGTCTACAGGCCCTTTTCGTGGTCAACGCGCGCGAGTGGCCTCTTTGGGCGTACGATGCTCGGGGTGGCGTCCCTCTTCCTGCATTGGGGCCTGTTCCTTCTCTTCGTGGGGCACCTTGTAGCCCTGGTCGCCGGATTAATGGGCAAGGAGGGGGGGGTTACTCTTTTCTACTGGATGGGCCTCGTGGGCGGAGTGTTGACGCTCATCGGGTCGACGATGGCGTTGGTGAGAAGATTCATGAATCCCGAGGTCAAGGCCATGAGTCAGCACGACGACTACCTGGTTCATTTCTTTCTCATCGCGATCGTGGGACTCGCGCTTTACCAGGTTCTCATGCTCAAGATTTTTGGAGTCTCCTATACCGCCGCCACCTGGTTCGCAAGTATTTGGCAGTTCTCTCCTCAGCCGGAACTAATGGGATCGGCAAGCCTCATCTCTAAGTTGCATATATTTTTCGCCCTGACGTTCTTCGCCTACTTTCCGTTCACCAAGCTCGTTCATCTCTGGACCTATCCGATCAACTTCTTTGTCCGCGCTCACCAGTCGATGCGGACGCAGAGGTACCGTTTCCAGCGTAGGTGGGATCTGGATTGGAGGAGCGACAAGACTTGGCTCTTGTTTGGAGCTCTTGGTTTTCTCGGTATCTTCGTGGCTTGCGGATTTCTCCTCGGTCATGCCGCCTTTGCGGGGGAATCAGACACCGGTAGCGACGATTCTGCGACAACCAGTGTGGATAACATCGAGGGTCTCGATGGGTATCCCCTGTACGTCAGTCAGTGTGCCCGGTGTCATGGGCTTGGTGGAGAAGGGGATGGGATGGGGGCGGATTCGCCGACCTTCTCGACGATACCCCGCGATCTCACCGCGGCGCGCTATCACTTCGTCTCCACGCAAAGCGGCGTGGCGTCGGATGCCGATCTGCACCGGACCATACGGAGGGGGTTGGCGGGAACGGGTATGCCCGGTTCCGACCTCTCATCCGAGCAGATCGGATCGCTTGTCGGAGTCTTGCGCACCTTGCAGGAGAAACCCTCGAATCCAGGACCCGCTTTTTCGGTCGGAAAAGAACCCACGTCAACGGAAGCAAGCATCTCGCGTGGAAAGATCCTCTATAAGAACAACTGTGCGACTTGCCACGGCGCGGATGGAAGTGGCGGTGAGGCAATCAAGGACTGGAGAGGTCTTGCCATCACACCCGCAAATCTCAAGGCGGGAAATCTGAAGGCGGGGTCGAATTCCAGGCAGATTTACATGCGTATTGTTGCTGGGATTCCCGGGGCTGAAGGTGACAACTACCTCATGCCCTCTTTCCGATGGCTTCCTGAAGATGACCGATGGGCGCTCATCCACTACCTCAAAGGAAAGGTTGTTCCTGGGGATGTTACCCGAAGATAGAAGTCTCGGTACATCCCAGGAAATGAGGCCGTCCGTATGAGTGAACAGTCCAGGGCGGTCAAGGTTCTTGCAGCGAACACCATCGCGTTCACCATCTGCTTTTCCTGTTGGATGATGAACGGCGTTCTCATCACCTTCCTCGTCGAGAACCGGCTCTTCGACTGGACCAAGTCCGAGATGGGCTGGTTGATCGGTATTCCCGTCCTGACGGGAGCGGTCATGCGACTGCCCGTCGGGGTGCTGTGCGACAAGTATGGCGGCCGTATCGTCTTCTTCCTCCTCATGATCTTGTCTGCCGTCCCGATGTACTTCGTGGGCGAGGCGAACAGCTACATGGGATTCGTGCTGGCTGGACTTGGATTTGGAGTGACCGGATCCTCCTTTGCGGCGGGTATTGCCTACACGGCCCTCTGGTTTGACAAGAGTCGCCAGGGCACCGCGCTGGGAATTTTCGGCGCGGGAAACGCGGGGGCGGCGTTGACCAGCATCGGAGCTCCGATCGTATTGGCTCGCCTGACGGCAACGGATCTGGAAGGGTGGCGCACCCTTCCCAAGATCTACGCGGGAATTCTTATTATAACGGCCATTCTCTTCTGGGTCTTCACCCACACCAGGAAAGTGAACCTGGGAACACGTACGGGTCTTCTCCAGCGCCTTAGTCCGCTCAAGAACGTGCGCGTCTGGCGGTTCGGCGTTTATTACTTCTTCGTGTTCGGGGGATTCGTCGCGCTGGCCCAGTGGCTGATTCCCTACTACGTCAACGCCTACACGATGACGGTCGCCACGGCCGGCCTGATGGCCGGGATCTTCAGCTTCCCTTCGGGCGTGATCCGCGCGTTGGGGGGGTGGTGGTCGGACAAGATGGGAGCTCGAACCGTGATGTACTGGGTGCTGGGCATCAGCCTCGTCTGTTGCCTGTTGCTCGTCTTCCCGGCCATGCTGATCCAGTCGCCGGGAAAGGGAGTCATGGCCGTGTCGGACGGGACAGTCCAGAAGATCTCGGAAAATGAGATCGTCGTCTCCGGGACGTCCTACGACCTCAAGTCCAAGAACAAGGATGAAATGGTTGGCTTCGAGGACGATGGGAACTTCATCTTTCCCACTTCCTGCTCCTGGCAGGAACCGGTGGTGGGGATGAAGGTCGGAGACAAGGTCGGGAAGAAGCAGTTGATTGCCAAGGGGACGACCCAGATCTACTTCCAGGCCAATGTCTGGATTTTCACGGGACTGGTCTTCATTGTCGGCATCATGATGGGAATCGGCAAGGCGGCGGTATACAAGCATATTCCAACCTACTTCCCGAATGATGTCGGCGTGGTGGGCGGCCTCGTCGGTGTCCTGGGAGGCTTGGGCGGCTTTTTCTGCCCGATCATCTTCGGCTATCTCCTCAGTTGGTCGGGACTCTGGACGACCTGCTGGATGTTCCTTGCCGGGTTCGTGGTGGTATGCCTGGTCTGGATGCATATGGTGGTTCAGAGAATGATGAAGAAACGCGCGCCAGGTCTGGTGGATCAGATCGAGGATTGGGGTGACCCCAATAATGCGGAATCCGCCATATAACAGGAGCTTAAAGACATGTCGAAGACTGATCTTACCGAGTGGAACGTAGAGGACGAACAGTTCTGGAATTCCACCGGCAAGAAAATCGCAAACCGGAACCTCTGGATCTCCATTCCCAGCCTGTTGTGCGGGTTCGCCATCTGGCCGATGTGGGGGATCATCACCGTCCAGATGAAAAACCTCGGATTCGATTTCACGACGGCGGAACTCTTCTCCCTGACCGCCATCGCCGGATTGTCCGGAGCGACGTTGCGGATTCCGAGTTCCTTCTTCATCCGTCTCGCCGGGGGAAGAAACACCATTTTCTTCACCACGGCGCTCCTGATGATCCCGGCGCTGGGTGCGGCCTTCGCCTTGCAGGACAGGGCAACCCCCCTTTGGGTCTTCCAGGCCCTTGCCCTCCTGTCGGGCTTCGGCGGCGGGAACTTCGCCAGTTCCATGAGCAATATCAGTTACTTCTATCCGAAGAAGAATCAGGGCTACGCGCTCGGAATGAACGCGGGACTGGGGAACTTCGGCGTGACGACGATGCAGATCCTTATCCCGCTCTGCATGACCGTGGCGCTGGTCGGGCCGCTCAGCGGGGATCCAATGATACTCAAGAGTACGAGTGGGACCATCTTCAAACGGATTTCCGAGGGGTCGGAGACCTGGCTCTCAAGCGCTGGTTGGGTATGGATGTTTTTGCTCATTCCACTGGCCGTCTTGGGTTGGACAAGGATGAACAATATCCGTACCAAGGCCGTTTCCCCCAATATCAAGGGGCCTCTTTCCTCGTTCGGGCGCATCTCCTGGTTGCTGGGAATCGGCTTCGTCCTTGCGTCGCTCGGCCTCTACGCGATTCTTTCCTTCAAGGAACATACCTGGGTGAAGTGGATCGTTCTTCCCTCGGTCATTGCCATGACGGTTTTCCTGTTGAAGGCGCTGTCTCCCGGAGAGATCAAGAGCAACCTCGCCCGGCAGTACAAGATCTTCGGCAAGAAGCACACCTGGGTCATGACGCTCATCTACACGATGACCTTTGGATCGTTCATCGGCTTCGCCGCGGCGGTTGGTCTTTCCATCAAGTTCATCTTTGGCGTCAAGCACATCCAGAACGCGGCCGGCGCGTGGGAGCACCTGCCCAACCCGGATGGACCGGCGACCTTCATGTACGTCTGGGTTGGCGCCTTCATCGGCGCGCTTATCCGGCCGGTCGGCGGTTGGCTGGCTGACAAGACGGGGGGAGCCATCCTGACACAGATTGTGGCTGTTGTTATGGCTCTCAGTTCGATTGGCGTGGGCTACTTTGCGAAACTGGCTTACCAATCGGAGACTCCGCAGGACTACTTCATACCGTTTTTCGTGCTGATTGTTATCCTCTTCACGGCGACGGGAATTGGCAATGGATCCACCTTCCGGACCATCTCCATGATTTTCAGCGAAGAACAGCGCGGGCCGGTGCTTGGCTGGACGTCGGCGGTGGCGGCTTATGGAGCCTTCCTGATCCCACAGATGATTGGCGAGCAGATGAAGGCTGGCGCCCCCGAGATCGCCATGTACGGCTTTGCCGGATTCTATGCCCTCTGTGCGATTCTCAACTGGTGGTACTACCTGGGGCCGAAGGCGGACTACAAGAATCCCTGAACGGGATTGGTTGAAGTTATTCTTCGTCTCCCGCGGGGGAGTCTTTCCCCGGGGTCTCCGCGAGGGGCCAGTCCCGGAAGAGCTTCGCGAGGAAGAAGACCGGCCCGATGTACATCTGCGCGTAGTCGCTGAAGAAGGCTGGCTTGTTCTTCTCCCAGACGAGATGGCCGGAGACCTGGATGACCCAGGCGACGCAGTAGACGGCGACGACGACCGGCCAGGGGATGTGCGGCGAGAGGGCGAAGACCCCGATACCGACCAGGGTCATGATCGCGGCGTACTTCGGAGTGAGGGTCGTATACCAGGCGAGCATCGCCAGATACCAGAGATGTCCGAAGCTCAGTTCGAGGCCTCCCGCTCCAGGGATGGTCCAAAGGTCGATCCAGTCGAGCATCGTGTAGGTCATGAGAAAGATCTGCGGGATCGCGATGATATGGGTCAGCCGGCAGACCGGGTGGCGATGAGCCTCTTCGTACTCGGTGAAATAGCGGACCAGTCGTTCTTTCATGATCGTCCCGTCAGGAAATCTCGCCGGACCGGATCTTCCGGAGGAACGCCTGGCACATGTTGATCTGCAGAACCTCGCTGGTTCCCTCGAAGATGGTGGTCTGCTGGGCGTCCCGGAACCGTTTCTGGATCGGGTAGTCGTTGTCGATTCCCCTCCATCCGTACATCTGCATCACCTTTCTCCCGGCAGTTACAGCAAGTTCCGAGGCGAGCAGTTTCAGGATGGTGGTCTCCTCCGTGGCGGGAACTCCCCGGTCGAGAAGGTCAGCCACGCGCCTCAGGAGAAGGCGAAGAAGCTGGTGTTGCGAGAAGGCGTCTCCGACGGCCATCTGGACCCACGATTCCCCCGCCAGTTTCGTGCCTCCGAAGACTTCCCGTTCCGACAGCCACGGGACCAGGTCCCGGAAGGCGCCCTCAAGGGTGCCCAGGATGATGATGCCTCCCCCGTAGCGGATGAAATCGAGCGTATGGTAGAGGATCGGCTCCGCGCCCCCGATCTCCCCGATCCGGTGGATCTCCTCGAGTTCGACGTCGTGGAAGGTGACGGTGGGCGTGGGGACGGCGCGGAATCCGAGTTTGTCGGTGTTGTCGCTCACTTCGACTGCGTCCGTGCGGGGGACGTTGAAGAAGGTCAGCCCGACCTTCCGTCCGTCGATCCGGGTGTCCGCCAGGACGAGGTACTGTTGCGCCATGGTTCCCATCCCGACCATGCATTTCTTGCCGGAAAGCACCCATCCCCGGTCGGTCTTCTCCGCACGCGTTTTCACCGTGATGAGGTTGGATCCGGCGACGTCTTCTTCCGTCAGGGCGAGGGAGGTGTAGCCGCGATGCCGGGCGATGTGATCCCGGATGAAAAGTTCCTTCTGTTCCCGGGTCCCGGCGAAGATGATCGGCCTCATGGCGCCGTGGCTGAATCCCATCGTGAAAGTGGTGGCGGGGCAGACCTTCGCCATCTCGTACCCGCCCTCCGCCATCGCCTTGAAACTGACTCCGCCTCCCCCGAGTTCCTTCGGGATGCAGACGTTCAGCAGGTTTCTGCGAACCGCCTCGTCGTGAACTGTGGCCGGAAACTTGTTTTCACGGTCGCATGCGATGTAGTTGGGCTCGATGACTTCCTTCGCGAACGTCCGGCATTTCTCCCTGAATTCGATTTCGTCGTCGGCAAGTTCGTGGTGCATGGTTCTTCCTTATCCTCGACTATTCATGCAGGGGGGCGTCCCCGGAATTCACCCGAAACCGGTCAAGCCCGGGCGCGGCATGCCGGGTCTGGCGGAAGGACGGGCTGTTCAGGAGTCCGTCAAAAAGGGGCAGGTCCCGGAGCCTGGGCGGGCGGGCGAAGAGCGAAATATCCGGGTAGCGCTCCTTCATCACCTTTTCCACGCAATCCAGGGAGAAGAACTTGAGCAAGTCCCTCTCCAGTGCGAGGAAGAAGAGGATGGAACATTGGTCCCTCTCTTCCCCGGTGAGCGGCGAGGAGTCGATGTACGCCCTGTCGGTGATGACGTGCTGGATTTCCTCCTGCCGGTGACACTTGTGAACGGCTTTCCACGCCTCCTGGATCGGCTGACTTGATCCTTTCAGCAATTCGTGGAGGTGGATCGTGAATTCCTCGAAGAAGATTGTGTTGAGCCAGAAGAGATAGTGGAGGACCTCCGGTTTCCCCAGTTTTTCCCGTTCCCTCTTCAGCAGGTCGAATCCCGGGGGGCGCGAGTAGTGTCGTACGAAAGCCTCTTCAAGACCCGGCGTCTGTTCGCAGAGGATCGAGGAAAAACGTCGAAAAAGGACGGTGTGTTTCACCTCTTCCTCCACCAGCAGGAGGGAGGAGCGGGTGATCGGAACGGCATCATGTTCTTCCCGGAGGAAGAGGATGACGTCGTCCTCCAGGTGGGCGAATGCCTGGCAGGTACAGAGCGCAAGCAGTTTCTGGAGGAAGCCGTACGCCTCGGGATTCTGACCGAGGGCTTCCGTATCGAATCCCAGGGTGTCGAAATATTCCACGGGGAAAAAGGGCCCGGGTTCGCGTGCTTTCTCCCAGGGAATATCCTTTTCCAGGTCAAAACGGTAACGGAGGGTCCGCGCGTCCAATTGTTCAAATCCTGCCATGGTTGATTCTCCAAGAAGTTGATGGCTTATTGGAAAGTACAGCAAATCAGTTGCCCGTTGAAGAATCTTCCAATTTGGTTGGGAGAGTAAGTTTTCCCGGACGGAATATCTTCGCCTCCTGCGGGGAAATCGTAAATTTCCTTACGATATGGGGAATTTTAACACGGTTTGTCTCCAAATTCGCCAGAATTTATCGTCAGGCCTTGGCAATTGAATTGCTTAGCTAAGTATATGAATAATACAGGAAATGATGCGGGTGTTACCGGGCTTCTCGTGGATGAGCACAAGATTGTCCTGGCCCGTCTGATGGCATTTGAAACGGCTCTTGATGCGTTCGACCTGGAGCAAATTCATGCCACGATTCGCTTTTTCGATGAACAGGTCGTGCTCCATCGCCGGAAGGAAGAAGAGGTCCTGTTTCCGGCAATGAAAAAGCACCTTGGAACCGAGGATGGTCCGATTCAATGCATGCTGGCGGAACATCAGGACGAGCAGGAGAAAATCCGGAAGATTCGGTCCCTCCTCGAGGGAAATCCGGGTCCGACATCCAGGAGCGCAATCGTGAAGGCAGGCCGGTATATTCTCGATCTCCTGCGGATTCACATCGTCAAGGAGGATAATATTCTTTTCCCCATAGCCGAGTCGGTTCTGACGGATGAGGAAAAGAAGGAGGTTCTCGCGAGGATGAAGGCGATCGGATTTTGCAACACGGAATGCGGAGGATAAAGGTGAGAATTCGAGGACATGTTCGGTCTAAAGAGCGAGGCTACTTTGGAGACATCGGTATTATATTTTTTTTCTGGGTATCCCTGGTTGTTGTCGTGGCGGCCCTTTTCCTGATGCAGGATTTCTTTGAGTGGAGGAAGGTCGATCCTGTTGAATCCACTGGTTCGAATACAGGAAACGTGTCGAGCCTGACCGGGATTGCCAGGGGAGGGGAAATATTTGCGNAGNCCTGTTTCATGTGTCACGGTCTCGAAGGGGTTGGCGGGGTCCTCAATACCAATTACATCAAGGGAACTGTCCCGGCTTTGGACATGCTTGCGGACCGGATGTTCCTTTACGAAAAAGAAGATGCAGATAAGGTGATCTCGTTTCTGAAGAAAGGTCAGTCTCTCGACAAGCTGTCGGTTGACGAGAAGAAGGAGATTCCCGGGTACAATCGCGTCGTTGCACAATACGTCGCGATTCGGGAGATCATTCGGGAGGGGGCCAAGCCCGGGAAAAAGGATCCGGACGGCCNGGATCCCCCGCTGGTGATGCAATCCTGGAAGGGTGAATATTCTTCCAGGGAAATCGACTGGGTTATCGGGTATCTCATCGGCCTTATGGATTGGGAGGAAGAAGAGGANGAGGATGAGGANGAGGATGGNCGGGNGGACCCGGTTGAAAAAGANGAACGATATGTGAAATCGGAACCCTCCCCGGTGGAAAGGGGNGAGGTCATTCCGGACGCGGAACTCGTGGAACGAACGGGGGATACCTTCACCCTGTCCGGCCTTCGCGGGAAAACGGTGGTTCTCGGGTTCTTCTACTCGAACTGTAACCTGGAATCGATGTGTCCTGCCGCGGCGTCGAAGTTGGTCCGGGTTCAGTCCGCGTTGGAAGCGCAGGGCGTCCGCGACGTCGAATTCGTCCTTATCAGTTTCGATCCAACTCGCGATACGACGGAGAGTCTTGATGCATTTGCGAGAAAGCATGGGGCGGATCGGCCCCGCTTCCGGCTCGCAACGGGCCGGTCCGATGTGGTCGGTCCCCTCGCCGCAAAATTTCAGAATTACTACAGCCAGGCCTCTCCAGGCATCTTTAATCACACCATCGTGATCTCCATCGTTGATCGTGATGGCATTCTCCGGGACGACTTCTTCGGAACCGGTTGGAAACTGGACGATTTCACCGACGCGGTTGCGCAGGTGGCCAGTTTGCCTTGACCCGGTCAGGCAAGCGATCGTAGAGCGTCAAGAAGGCATTCAATCTGCTGATGTGTCGTCGACCATCCCATTCCCACGCGGACGACTCCACATTCTCTCGTACCGAGTTGGTCATGCAGGTGGGGTGCGCAGTGATGGCCGGACCTCACCATGATCCCCGCCGTTTCCCAGAGATGTCCGGCGATTTCATCTGAGTTCGTCGATTCGTGGGCGAATGCGAGAATCCCCACGTTCCGGGACGGGTCCCCGGAACCGAACGCCCGGTACGATGGGAGTGTTCGGAGGCCTTCGATCAATTGGCCGACGAGGTTCGACTTGTGGTTCGAGATTTTCCCCTTGGGAAGGCCCTCGAGGTAGTGGAGTCCCGCCGCGAGCCCGGCGATCCCGTACATGTTGGGACTTCCCGACTCGTAACGTCCCGGAAGCAGGACTGGTTGAACCGGGTCGAGGCTGAACGTCCCGGTACCGCCCTCGTGAAGGGGCGCCAGGTCGAGTTCCTTTCGGAACAGGAGGCCTCCCGTGCCGGGCGGACCCAGGAGACTCTTGTGCCCGGTGAAGGCGACCATGTCCGCGCCCATCGCTTCCACGTCGACGGGAATGACGCCGGACGTTTGCGCGGCATCCACCAGGAGGCGCGCATCGTAGTGACGGACTATTTCCGCGATGGGTTGGATGTCAACGATCTCCCCGAGGACATTTGAAGTGTGGGTGACGGCGACCAGCGATGTGGTGGGTCGCATGGCCTTTCGAACCTGGAAAGGGTCGACCGTGCCGTTCCCGTCCGCCGCGACGATGGTGGTTGAAATCCCGCGTTCCCGGCAAAGGGAATCGAGTGGCCGGGCGACGGAATTGTGTTCCAGGCTGGTCAGGACAACGTGGGAGCCGTGCCGAAGAAAGCCCTTGATCGCGAGATTCAAGGATTCGGTGGCACCGGAAGTGAGCGCGATATGCCATTCTTCCCCGGCATGGAATAGTTTTCGAAGGGAATTTCTGCACTCACCGAGGATTCGGTCCGCCTCCAGGGCTTTCGGGTGGCGTCCGCGGGCGGGAGTCCCGCCGCAATTTCGCATGTACTCTTCAACCGCGTGGTACGTAATCTCGGGCTTCGGCCAGGAGGTGGCGGCATTGTCCAGGTAGATTTCATTCATTGGCGATGGACAACGAGTTCCGTTCCTCCTTGTTGCTTTCTGGATCGAAACTGGTCGAAATCAGGGAGTGCATTGACAGACGATTCCCGTGTGAGGACGTCTCCCGTCTCCCCGCGGAAAGCGAACCCGCGTCCGCCAACATGATCATTGGAGAGTTGCTCTCCCTCGCGGATATATGGAAAGGGAAGATGGCCGGTTGAACAGATCGCATGGTTATCCCCACGGATGGTTACAGGGTGAGCCCCCCGGACCGCTTTTCCCATGGCGGGAAGGGGATCCAGGCGGTAATTTCCGACCGGGGGGCGTCGAGTTGATCTTCTTCTTTTTTACGCGCTTCCCCGAACCGGATTTTCTCTTTTGGACTGAAGATTTCACTATGTGAGGATTTTTGAGCAATTCCAATGCCATGGGAATATCCGGTTTATTGAGTCAAACAGGGGGGGGCAGAGGGAGAATTTTCCCATCCAATGCGGGATATTCCGGAGGGATGAACTCTAGCTCGAAAGGAGGGGCAGGGTGACAATGAAAGTGGTCCCTTCGTTGACCGGAGTGGCCACCGAGATGGATCCCTCGTGCAAGTCAACCATGCGTTGTGCAATGGGGAGTCCGAGTCCTGTTCCCCGGGTTTTGGTTGTGAAGAAGGGCTCGAAGATATTTTTGAGAATTTCCGGCTCGATCCCCGGACCCGAGTCTGAGATGAAGATCCGGCATTGCTTTGAAGTTTCTTCCACAACCGTCCTGATTTCGCCCCTTCCGGAATTAGCATGTGCCGCATTTAGCAGAAGATTCAAAAAGACCTGTTTCAGGAGATCCTGGTCTCCCCGGATGGTGACATCAGGCCCTGAAATAGCGATCTTGATATCAGGAAAGGTTGGATCCTGTTCCACCAGGGATGCGGATTCCTGCAATGCGTATAGAAGACGAACCGCAGCGAACCTGGGTGACCGGGGCCGGCCATAGGTCAAGAGATCCTGTACGGACCGGTCCATTGCCTCGATCCTATCGAGCAGTTCGGATATGACCCTGGATTCCTGGCTCGAGGGATCGAATTTCGATTGCAGAACCTGAACGGTTCCGGAAATAGCCGCCAGTGGATTCTTTACTTCATGAGCGACGACCGCGGCCATTTCTCCCAATCGCGCCAGGGAACTCTTCTCCATCATCCCCCGCATCAGGTTTTTGAATTCGGTGATATCCTGGCCGCAGACGATGAGGCCCGTGATCCTGCTCTCCGCGTCCTGCAAAGGACTGGAATTCCAGAGTAGAATTATTTCATCTCCTCCCTCGATCCTGATCGGATTCTCAAATCCCTGTGTGGGTTTTCCGGCGAGGACCATCTTCATCTCATCGACGACATGGTCGCGATGTTCCTCCGGGATGAATTGATTTGCATAGTATTTTCCGAGAGCCTCGTTTCGTCTGCAACCATGGATTCGTTCTGCCTG
>PBRP01000017.1 GCA_002726655.1 Gammaproteobacteria bacterium | reverse complement strand
ACCAATTCTGTAATTATAATGGGTAACCATCATTAAAAACCGTAAAAGGTTAAGAAGATGGCAAATCCTCCTACTGAAGAACTCACAATCCTCCGCTGGCCCGAAGTAAGTAAACGCACTGGGTACAAAAGCAAATCACACGTTGAGCAGCTAGAGAAAAAGGGACTGTTTCCTCCATCGGTAAAGATTGGTTCCCGCGCTAAAGGTTGGGTCTCGGTTGAGATTACCGAGTGGATTCAGGAAAGAATTGCTGAGTCACGCGGGAAGATGGGCGATGCGGCATGATGAATCGACCCATTGACCTGATGTTATCTGATCAGGATACCGCACCCATACTTTGTGGATCGTGTTCAAAAAAAGTCCTATCGGGCATAAAGATTGGATCATCTGGTTTCGCACGATCAACAATAATCATCACCGCAGAGAGAATCATCCAACCAATAATGCCAATCCAGCTCATCATTAATAATAGAGGATCTCGTCCTTTCCTTCTTTCTTGTCTTTTTTGCGGTCCGAATTCAGACATAAATATGAGTATAAGGACCTTTAAGACCCTTTTTCAACCAGACCCAACTTACATCCTGGATAGCCAAAGGCCTCTTTCTGGATACTGAAAGAATTAACAGATTAGCTGGTTGCGGAGGATATATACTGGAGCCATGATTCCTCCACTCAAGCCAGCATAAATGATCTGAAATTACAGGCGGTCATTGATTTTGGTGAAGCTGGCACCTTTCATGATAGCAGAGTGGCATTGGTCAAACCGAGGAATTCAAATGCCAGGGAAATAGAACACATGCCTTTCTCACAGAACACAGAAATTAAAATGTACTACGAGCTTGATGGCTCAGGTGACAAGGTGCTCTTTATTAGCGGGACAGGGGGTGATTTGCGAGTAAAACCTAATGTGCTCGATGGTCCTCTGCCAGGTTCATATACAACGTTAGCTTTTGATCAACGTGGTCTTGGTCAGACAGAAAAGCCCATTGATGAATATTCCATGGAACAGTATGCAGACGATGCAGCATCACTGATGGATGAAGTAGGCTGGGAAACAGCACATGTCGTTGGCGTTTCATTTGGTGGTATGGTCGCAATGCACTTTGCCATAAGGCATAGCTGCAGAATTAGTAAACTTGTGCTCTGCTGTACATCTCCCGGTGGGGCGTCAATGGCAAGCTACCCCTTACATGAGATCCCAGCGGATACAGATGATGCTGAAAAAATCAGATTTATGATGGGAATCGGGGATATGAGGTTTGATGCCGACTGGCAAAAAGCTAATCAGAAGCAAGTCGAGGAAATAGTACAGCAGTCCCTTAAGGTGCTTCATCCTGATCAGTCACTTGCAGAGACCCGGGCAGGCAGTATTCGGCAGTTGGAGGCACGCAGCCATCATGACGTGGTTGATAACCTGAAGGATATTACGATGCCGACTCTTATCTGTGCCGGTCGCTATGATGGTCTTGCACCCACCAAAAACCAGCAAGCGATGTGTGATCGTATACCAGACGCGAAGATTAGCTGGTTTGAAGGGGGGCATATGTTCCTTATCCAGGATAAGACTGCCTGGGAGAAAATTATTTCATTTCTTGGTGATAGTGCTCAGGACTCCTTAGATCATTAGCAGGCGTGCAATAACCTGTCTCCGAGTACTTCAAACTTTCTTGGCCATTAGGTTGAGTGACCTTTGCGAGATAAAACGATGAGTAAACCAGAGGGTGCGGTGGAGGATTTTCCAGGATTACTAACCGGTTGGGCTCCACCGCTGCAATCAGTACGGGCAGAGATCGTCCAAAGAGAATACGAAGGCTGTGTTGTTGATCAGGCCATTAAGGAAGAATTGGTGGGAGGAATACCCCCCTCGCTGTTGCGTCTCCGCGAGATTCAATTGTATCTGAATGATTTGTGGCCGTCCGCGGACTTCCCTTATGTACAACCGAATGAACTGGATGCAATCCGGGATCTGCGCCCAGAGGGCCCCAGGATCTTAGCGCTCGGGCTAAGCGAAGATGAACTGCTTGATAGATTTCACGGTGCGTGGACCGGCAGAGCGGCTGGCTGCGCACTGGGTAAGCCGGTTGAATTGATTGGTATTCTGGGTCAGAAGGGTGGTCTGGGTCGAAGTGAGATCAAAACCTATCTGCAAAAACGTGATCAATGGCCACTGGATAATTACTTCACGGGTAAAAGTGCGCCGGGTTGTAATACAGGGTTAATCTGCCCCGCATCATGGCGTGAAAACATCATGTTTATGGAACCTGATGACGACATTCACTATTCGCTGATTGGCTTGAAAGTACTCGAAGAGAAAGGAGCAGACTTCATCTGGCAGGATGTCGCGGATACCTGGAATTCATGCCTGCCCCACAATGCGATTTGCACTGCTGAAACCCAGGCAATATTGAACTACAACATGTGTACGCCGCGGATGAAAAGTAACTCCGATAATGTGAGTGCAGAATTCACCCGCCGCCACAACAACCCATATCGAGAGTGGATCGGTGCACAGATTCGTGCTGACGGATGGGCCTACTGTTGTGCTGGTCATCCTGAATTGGCAGCCGAATTTGCCTGGCGTGATGCCCACTGGACACACACTGCCAATGGTATTTACGGTGAAATGTTTATGGCCGCAATTATCGCAGCAGCATTTGTCGAAAGTGATCCGGAAAGACTGGTCGCAATTGGCCTATCAGAAATACCACACGACTGCAGGCTAGCTGAAGCTGTTAGAAGGGCGCTTGGCTGGGTGGAGGAATGCCAACATTTTGAAGATTTTATGGAAATCCTTGATGATCACTATCGGGAGTTGCATGGAGTGCATACCATAAATAATGCGCTTATCGTTGTGATGTCTCTTTTCTATGGTGAAATGGACCCGGATCATTCTATTTGTACAGCCGTCATGGCGGGACTCGATACCGACTGTAACGGCGCCACGGTCGGTTCTATTGTTGGGAGTGTCAAAGGTAAAGCCAATTTCGGAGGCAAACTTCAAACTGCCCTACATGACACTATCAAGCCTCTGGTTTTCGGTTTCCAGGAAGTCACGATAAAGGAACTGGCCGAAAGGACCTTGCGAGTCCATCAGACCCTTTCCAGGGGGAAGGGTAGCTTCAAGTGAAGGTGATCAACTTCGGATCTCTCAATATCGACCATGTTTACCAACTGGATCGCTTTGTGAAACCGGGCGAAACGCTGGCAAGTAGTGACTATCAACGTTTTGTAGGTGGTAAAGGTTGCAATCAGTCAATTGCCCTGTCCAGGGCGGGAGCCACCGTTATGCACGCTGGTCGGATTGGAAGTGATGGGATGGAACTAAAAAACTACCTTGCGCAATGTGGGGTTGATGTATCTTTGATCAAAATTGATCCCGGGCCGACCGGCCATGCGATCATCCAGGTCACCCGCAACGGAGAAAATTCCATTCTGCTGCATGGCGGGGCAAATCAACGTGTGATCCCTGCTGATGTTGATGAAGCAATGGCTCTGGCTAGTAGTGATGACCTGATACTGGTCCAGAATGAAATCAGTAATATCCCCTATATCCTCAATAGCGCTGCCGAGCGCGGCCTGCGAATAGTATTCAATCCAGCACCCATGAACCCGGGGGTGCATGACTATCCACTGGATAAGGTCGATTGTTTTATACTAAACGAACATGAGGGCAGGGAATTGTCCAATCAGGGCTCGGGATCCAACGAGCTTGTCTTAAAAAATCTATCTGAGCGGTACTCTGATAGTGAAATCATCCTGACCCTGGGCGCAAAGGGCGTTTGGTATCAGCGCGCAGGCCAACGGGTGAATGTACCTGGGCGAGCGGTGGATGTGGTTGATACCACTGCTGCAGGTGACACCTTCGTTGGCTACTTTTTAGCCGGGACGATTGCTGGAAGTCAAACCCGAGAGTCTCTGCAACTGGGCTGCGAGGCTGCATCACTGTGCGTTCAGCAGCCTGGTGCTGCTGACTCTATCCCTGACTCAGATCAATTGCAGGACAATTCTGCACAACCGTGAACATCATATGTTTGGGTACAAATATAAGTAGTCCGCAGGTGCATGTTCCACTCTCTCCCGCAGAAACCCGCCAGCTGTGAGAATGATCACGGAAAGTGGAACGGACTAACTACAATATGTATCGAGTACAAGAAAGAATAACGCCCTATTCCAAGAAATTCGCAAGCACAATTTGATGACAACAGGCTATTTTCTACATCACCAATACTGCATCATAGGGCAAACCCAAGTGAGAATTTTGAAACAATCTCAAATCTGCTATCAGAAAACGGTTGCCTACTTCTGAGAACCATTACTAATGGGGGGATTACAAACTGTCCGACATGAATGGTTGGATCAGCATTTATTTGAATCAGTTAACCATGCTCAACTGACTGCTACACAGTGGTTGTGGCGATACAACAACGAACGGCCTAATATGGCAAACGGAGGAATCACCCCAATACAAAAACTAGAACAGGCAGCATAAAACGTTCTACTTTTGAGGAACATTATTAATGGGGGGATTACCCCATCAACCTTGCGAATTCCATGGTTATGAGGGAATGCTGTCGTCGCCATAATGGGGCAGACAAGGAGATCCCATTCCTGAAAGAATGCCTTCCAACCGTCTGATAACAAAGGTTCATTTCCTTCTGGCAGGAACTGGTGTCAGGGATTCGGCACGTTAGGTTGTTGCAGAAGGTGTGACAGCTCCATTACATCGGGGTACCCTCACCACTCAAAACGCAAATCGACAAACCAATCGGAGAATCAACGTGGCAGATCTACTTGCACTCTCGACTTCCGTTATCGACGGTCACGCTTCGGAGAAAGATGTCGGGCCAATGAATCGAATCAATTTCAGGTTATCTGAAATTGCAGCGGGCATTGCCATGGTCGAGGCCTTCTCCCACTGCATCGTATTTGAGACTGATGATGGGCTCGTGGCGTTCGATACATCGGGTGTGAATGGTGGTACGAAGGTAGTCGAAGCAATTCGGCACTGGCGAAAAGATCGATTTAATTCCCTCATCTATACCCATGGCCACCTGGACCATGTTGGCGGTTGCGGTGCCTTCATGAAAGATGCTGTGGACAACGGGGGCGAGCGCCCACGGGTGATTGGTCATGAGAATGTACCGAAGCGATTTGACCGCTACATCTTTACTGACGGCTACAATGTCTCCATTAACCAGCGTCAATTCGGTCAGTTTTCCAGGCGTGGCTATGAGATACAGGATGGCAGCAGTTTTCTGCCCCAATCGACAGCTAGACCTGACGTCACTTATCAGCAGACACTGGATCTTAATATAGGCGGCATGGAGATAGCGCTCAAGCATGCCAGGGGGGAAACTGATGACCACACCTGGGCATGGATTCCAGAGCATAAGGCGATCTGCGCAGGTGACTTCTTCATCTGGTGCTTTCCCAATGCCGGGAATCCACAAAAAGTTCAGCGATACCCGGTCGAATGGGCGGCTGCCATGCGAAATATGGCTGCACAGGGTGCCGAGCTGTTCCTTCCTGCCCACGGACTCCCCATAGAAGGCAAAGATCGAATCGCTGGTGTCTTGAGCGATGTCGCTGACTCGCTCGAGTTCCTGGTAAAGGAAACGATCGGTCGCATGAATGATGGGGCGCGCCTTGACGAGATTGTGCACGAGGTACAACTAGACCCACTTGTTCTAGAGAAACCCTACCTCCGTCCAATTTATGACGAACCTGAATTTGTGATCCGCAACATATGGCGTATGTACGGCGGTTGGTACGACGGTAATCCTTCGAGGTTGAAGCCTGCACCAGACGCTTCACTTGCAGCGGAACTGGCTGCACTCGCTGAGGGTGCTAGTAAGCTCGCTGAAAGGGGGCACGAATTGATGGACTCAGACCCGCGCCTTGCCTGTCACCTCGTTGAACTGGCTGTTCAGGCCGAACCTGACAACCAGGAATTACATGAGATTCGGGCCGCGGTCTACCAGCATCGACGCGGCCTGGAATCATCACTGATGGCGAAGGGTATTTTCGGTGCAGCAGCCAATGAATCAAAAGACAAACTGGGCGACGCATGACCAACAAGTCGTTTAACATACTCCTGGGTGTTGGAGGCTAGTCGTGATTTTCTATCGTGGGCAGGCGACGCGAAAAAGTAGCTTCTTTGCCGGGATCTGGTCTGGTGTATCCAGTGTGACGATAGAAATTGCACCCGAGCTTGCCAATTCAGTTGGTGTTCCGGTGGGATGGATGTTCTCTCTCTATAGCCTGATTGTATTTGTACTGCCAATAGTCTTTTTCGTGCTTGGTTTTAATAAGATGGGCATCACGGAGAAGCTGACCAAGCTTGATGAATTAGTCAGACAGCTCAGAGACCCGTTACAAAGACTGGCGATCTATTTAGCTGCACTGGGTATTGGGTTTTGTTCTGTCTTTTTTACGACAATCGTCGTGAGTTAGTGGATATATGCTAGAACCTGGCCAGTCCCCGCAACTTAAACTTGAGGAAACCAATGTGAAGGTTCGCTGGACCCATGTTGTACCTCTGGTCTTTGTGTCCGCATTTCTATATGTCTCCACTATGCCGACGTCGATAACGTTGGAAGATGCGGGTCTTTTCCAGATGGTATGCAATCTGGGTGGTATGAGTCACCCTCCGGGATACCCGTTGTTTACGCTCCTTTGTAATCAGATGATGGTAGCGCCTAGTGTCATAGTGGGAAACCTGATTTCCGTGGTGTTTGCCCTGGCTGCTGTCGTCCTGTTTTACGAAATAGCCGTTCTTGTCACGACCCATGAGTTAACGGCCCTTGTCGCTGCGTTTGCCTATGCCTTGTCGTCGGCTTTCTGGTCTCAGGCCATCATTATTGAGGTGTATAGTCTCGCCGCCTGTATGTTTATGTTGTGCTGGTGGCTGCTACTTAAGTTCTGCCAGACGGGAGATTCGCGATATTGGTATGGCCTGTGCTTTGCGGCAGGCCTGGCGATATCTAATCACTGGCCTTTGTTTGTCTTGTCTTGCCTTGGGTTTGTGAGTTTGCTGATCATTATGCGACTTCGCTTATGGGAGTTAATGCATAGCGTCAGCTTCTGGCTCGCTTCAATATGCCTGTTCATACTGGGCCTTTCACCCTATGTGTCGCTATTTACCGACCCGTCACCGGAAATTGCACTGGTAGGTGCGATTCCTTACGAAGAGTTCTTCAACTATGTGTCACGTGCATACTACAGTGACGTTCAGGAGGGAGCCGTTCCGGGTGACAAGCTGCTCTTTTATCGCTGGTTGATGAATGAGTCGTCGCTGCAACTGGGTCTGATTGCTATTCCTTTGATATTGCTCGGAATTTACAGGTCTGTGCGGAAACTGCACTATTGCCATACGGCATCTCTGATGCTGGTACTTTTTTCGACGACGTTCCTGTTAATGTCTCTGATGGATAGCAAATTTGAGATCAGGGGTCAGGCTGTCTTTCGTGCCTACACAGTAGTTGCCTACGCCCCGGTGGCACTGTGGTTCGCGATGGGGCTGGTCTGGTTGCTGGATCAGGTTCCAGAAAAGTATGCAGGATACCGGGCACCCCTGACGGTGGCGATGGTACTTTCAATCGCTTTCTATAACTACCCTAAGGCGGATCGAAGTAAGCTTGGCTTTGTTGAGGAGTATGCGAATCTTGTTCTCAATTCACTTCCGGCTGATGCAATCTTGTTCCTGCGTGGAGATAACCAGATAGGTCCATTCGGTTTTCTCAATAAGGTAATGGAGGTGCGCCCTGACATCACACTTTACAACTGGCACAGTCTCATTTTCAAAAACCGGTTGACGGCAGCGAGACTTTCAAAAGAAGAAATGGAGAAGGCCGTCAGCCGGTTCATTAACAGTTCCGGCAGACCGGTATTCTCAATTGATGGGCGACAGGACATCGTATCAAATTATGGACTCTACTATTCGTATAGTGGCGTTGGTTCGCCCCCTTTTGTGTTTGTTCCGGAGATAGAAAGGTTCGTCGACTACGTTATCGAGCTTTACACAAATGACTTGATTATTGACCTGCATGAAAAGCAGTTTGCCTATGATTTACTGCACACGGTGACGAGGCAATACGTGGACTATGGTTTGAATTTTGGAACAGCTGGATATGAACCCGATCAATTGGAAAGAGTGAAGATGCTGCAAAGCACTTTTCCGGGAAAGCTCGCGACATTGGAAACCATATTCCTGTCGGGAAAAAATGTTGATAAGACGCTCATCCTATCTATAGCGGGTGCAGCTTTGGAGCAATTAACTGATCAACTACCCGCACAGGGTATTTCTGAAATATATCAATATTACGGCATGATTCATTTGTTAGATGTAAAAGATATCGAATCCGCAATACTGATGTTCGAAATGTCCGTAAACGCTATGCCTGTAGCGCGAAATCAAAGTGTTTGTCACCTTGGGTCGACCTATCGTGAGGCTGGTAATGTAGCGAAGTACCAGGCGCTGGAGCGAGAATTCTCCTTCAAGGACTGTTAATGGGGCTAGGTCCACCACGGCGGCGCTTTATAAGGGCGGTGGTATCTCGACTATGGCAATGATTTCCTGGTCCGATTTTCTGATGCCTAGAAATGCGTCCCTGTAGCGCGAGTGGATGGGGATAAACGCGTAGTCAACAAAAGTGCCACCATTTTCCTTGAGCCAGGCGTCGAGGTTACCCTTGCTGTCACGATCTCGAAGTTCTTCTTCGTTCATGCCCTCGGTAACAACCGTTTCCATATGTTCATCCAGCTTTCTATAGGTGGGTTTGTACACCCAGGCTGGTATCCCGTCCTGAAATAGTATCTTCCTGAAGTCAGCTTCCTCTATTGGGTTTTCTGGCAGAAGCGATACGACTTTCGCCGGTATAGTGTCAGTGAATTCGTGCGGGTCCGGTGTGGGTACACCATAATTGGTGTAGGTATCGGCACTTGAGCTATAGAAATGTTTCTCATAGTAAATGAAGAAAAGCGGTCGTTCTGAATAGACAATGTACAAGCCGGCGGCAAGACATACGGCTTGAAGCGTGCCGATAGCTGTCAGGTCGAATTTCAGTCCAGGCTTGCCAGCTCTGAAAACTATGAGCGTGAGTAGCGGACCCAGGATTAGGTCCACGCCGATTATGATGCGCATGCCTTCCCAGCCACCATCAATGCTGTAAAAAAAATCCGGGTACCACTGGTACAGTACGAGGTACGCGAGAACAAAGAAGATCGATAGACTGATTAGGAAATGATAGAAAAAGGCTCTGTATCGTGACATGTGAACTCCACCATTACCTATATAAATTTCATGGATAGATCGGCAGCTTCACAATGTTTTGTCATGGCGCCGATTGAAATGTAGTCGACGCCTGTTTCTGCAATCCTGACTAGGTCAGAATCCTGTTCGATTCCGCCCGAGGCTTCCAGCTTGATGCCTCCGGTTTTAGTGGCAACCGCTTCCACAAGGTCAATGTATTTAAAGTTGTCCAACATAATCCAATCTGGTGTGGCAGCAATTGCCGTCCTGAATTCCTCTAAGTTTTCAACCTCTACTTCGACACGAGCGGCGGGAGAGAGTTTCCGGGCATCCTCTACTGCCTGCGCTATCGAGCCAGCGGCACGTATGTGATTTTCCTTGATAAGGAAGGCATCGAAAAGGCCAATCCGGTGATTGTGGCCACCGGCAGTTTTTACGGCATATTTTTGTGCTAAGCGCAGGCCAGGAATAGTCTTGCGCGTATCCAGCAGCCGAACACCGGTGTGTTTAACCAGATCCACGTAGTGACGAGTCCGGGTCGCTGTTCCCGTGAGCGTTTGTAAAAAGTTGAGCGCAGTTCTTTCTCCCGTAAGCAAGCTCCTGGCATTGCCGGATAAAGTAAACAGCAAAGCACCAGCGCTAACCCGATCACCATCATTGACTTGCCAATCAATGATCACATCTTTATCAATCTGCCTGAAAACTTCATCTACCCATGGTCTACCTGCTATGACGGCAGGGTTTCGAGAGATGATTTCAGCGTTCGATGTTTTAGTGCTGTCGATCAGTTCAGCTGTCAGATCCCTGCCCTTAAAGTCCTCGTCAATGGCAAGTGCGACTGTCCCGGGGAGGTTTGTGAAATAGTCGATGTTCATTGCCGGCTATTAAATTGTTTCAAGGTAAGTGAGTCTCCAGATTGTACAAATTCCACCCGTCCCAGGGCACTCATACCCAGTAGTATAGCCGGAGGTGGCATCGCCGGGTTAATGCTGGCTCTTACATCAGACAGCAGAATATCACCGATCTTGAGCCGATTTATGTTGGTTTCATAGACGGTAACTGATCCATTCGCGGTCATAGCCCGTCCAGCCCGCCCGCGTCTGAGTCCCAACCTGTCAGCCAGTGCTTCTGGTACGACGACATCCGTTGCGCCCGTGTCCAACAGAAGTTCGACGGGATGGCTATTGATGGTACCCGTTACGACGTAGTGACCCTTTCGATTGCGCTTAAGGTCAACCTCGACAGAATGAGCCAGCATGACAGACTCTGGGTCCTGGTTAGGGTTTCGCTGTCGTTTCTCAACACCACCAAAAAAGACGGTCAGCAATGCAATCCCCAGCACAAACGTTGCGGCAAACATTCCCTGGCCAATTTTCTTTGTATTCATGGTGTCCTGCTGGTAAGAAGCGGTGCGATTATAGCAGTTGGTGGCTAACACAAGTGTGTCGGTGCTGACGATGCTATTATCAGGCAACGGTACTTACTAGGCCGATAGACGGATGAAAATCGAAGCCCACAAAATTGCTGGTGTGGAGCAGGTCGACTGCCCCAATATGGACAGTCGCCCGGATGATGANGTGAGCCTGATCGTTGTTCACTGCATCAGTCTGCCGATGGGTCACTTTGGTGGTCGCTTTGTAGAGCGCCTGTTCTGTAACAAGCTGGAAGTTGCCGAGCATAAAGACCTGAATGAACTCGATGACCTGAGGGTATCGAGTCACCTGCTGATTCGCCGTGATGGTTCGGTCATCCAGTTTGTGCCATTTAATAAGAGAGCCTGGCATGCGGGAGAATCCGTTTTTGCAAATCGCCCGGCCTGTAACGACTTCTCGGTTGGTATTGAGCTTGAAGGTACCGATTCATCTGATTTTCAGGATATTCAATACAGGATGCTGGCAGAAGTCTGCCAATCACTGATATCCCGGTATCATGTCCCCAGGGACAATATAGTCGGGCACTCGGATATAGCGCCTGGCCGGAAAACAGACCCCGGGCCATACTTTGACTGGCAGAAATTTCGCAAAATGCTAATCACCGTTTAGAATTGCTCCCCCATAGTCGCGGTTGTCACTTCTCATGAAATTCCTCGCCGTCTTCGTCATCATAGTATTCCATCGGAACTGGACCGGTAGTAATCCGGCTGGTGAGCAATTTCAGGTTGATTCATGGTTTTCGTGGGTCTCTCGCAGGGTTGTTCCCGGAGATCTCAGGTTCCTGGCAAGTGTTGTGGTTCCCGCATTGCTCCTGTTAATTTTTTCATGGCAACTGTCTGGATGGTTGCTCGGGTTATTATGGCTGGCCATCTCGCTGCTTGTCCTGCTCTATAGCATTGAAGTTGTTGACACAGATATCGCCTTTGACGATCAGATGTTGTGGTTGCGAAGCCTTCGAGATGGTGAAGAACTCGCGTCGTTACATCAGGCACAATCCCGTTTTCGCGCCGACATTACCTACGAAGTATTTCAGAGCCTCGTACCAGCTGTATTCTGGTTTTTAGTATTGGGTCCTGCGGGTGCCTTATTGTTCGCCCTTTGTCAAAGCTATAATGGGTATCTCGATGAAGATGATGAGCAGGGTGATCTGTTGGAACCGTTTCTTTTTTGGATGGAGTGGATACCAGCCAGGGTTACGATTCTCTTGTTTGCACTGCTTGGGGAATTCGGGCGTACCTGGTCTGTGCTGAAGGATTCGCTGACTGATTTGGAAAACCCGGCTGCGGCCTGCCTTCATGATGCCGTCAGACCGGCGATTGGACTGACGGATGATGCCAGTGTGGAAGATTTTGTGTTGCAGGCGGAGACTGAATTGGTCTACCTGAAAGACCTTCTGGAAAGATCACTGTGGGGATGGGCAGGTATAGCTGGGTTGCTCACAATTACCGGACTATAAGGACATCAGACTCAGATGAAATCATCACCGGTAATCCCGGTTTTTACCCTGCTCCTAATGTTAGCCAGCGAGTCACCTGCCGAAATACTGGTACGGGATGATCTGCAGAATATTGTTCAGCTTGAGGCGCCTGCAGGCAGGATTATTTCGCTAGCACCGCATTTAACGGAATTACTCTTTAGCCTCGAAGTGGGTGAACAGATAGTGGGTACTTCACGGTATTCCGACTATCCTCCTGCCGCATCTCAAATACAGGTAATTGGTGATGCCTTCTCGGTCAATGTTGAGACAGTGGTCAACCTGAAACCAGATGTCATATTTGCCTGGTCAACGGGCGGTGCAAACCGGGCAATTGAGAGTCTTCGTAAGCTGGGGTACGCGATCTATTTGAATGAAGCCAAGACATTCCAGGGGATAGGCAAGACTCTGGTGGCCATGTCCAAGCTGGTTGGAAAAGAGAGGCAGGGACTGGAACTGGAAGGTCAGTTCCAAAATCGAATTGAGGGGATACGGGAGGCTAATGCTGGTTTTCCATCACCGCGCGTATTTTTTCAGATATCCGACCAGGGTCTTTATACGGTGAACGGGCAGCATCTAATTGGTCAGGCTATCAATATATGCAATGGCGAGAACGTGTTTGCAGAACAAACCATCGCGGTTCCTCTCGTATCAAAGGAAAGTATTGTAGCTGCCGATCCCGACGTCATTGTTATNAGCAAACCTCATCCGGAGTCGGTTTCTCCCTGGGAGAAAAGATGGAATAGTTATGCCGGGTACGGCGCGAAATTGAGGTGGATAGATCCCGGGTTGATTTCACGCCCTTCACTTAGAATGCTCGATGGTATAGAGCAACTTTGTGGTTTGATTCACCAATACCCAGGCACGCTGCATGAACCCTGATCCGCTTAATCCAAATCCGGAGAGGAAGTAGTATGTGAGACTAGCGTTGACCGAAAGAAGAGGAGAGTTGACATGGCAAGCGGAACTTACATCGATGAAGATCCGGCTGAGACCGAGGATTGGATCGAGGCGATCAACTCAGTCTTAGAAACCAGTGGAGCCGAGCGAGCACAGTTCATCTTGCAGAAGCTTTCTGTTGAAGTCACTGAGACAGGTGCGCAGCTGCCTTACGCGATTAATACGCCCTACAGAAATACCATACCTGTCGCCAAGGAAGCCCGAATGCCGGGCGACCTGTTCCTGGAGCGTGGCCTTCGTTCCTTGATCAGGTGGAATGCCATGGCGATGGTCATGCGGGCGAATCTGAAGGACGCCACACTGGGCGGCCACATATCAAGCTTTCAGTCCAGTGCGACACTGTACGATGTTGGCTTCAATTACTTCTTCCGTGCAACGACGGAAGAACAGCAGGGGGACTTAATCTATATCCAGGGACACAGTGCACTTGGCATCTATGCCCGCTCATACCTTGAAGGAAACCTGACAGAAGAGCAATTTAGACAAGTTTCGACAGGAAGTGGACGGTGATGGGTTGCCATCCTATCCCCACCCGTGGCTGATGCCAGACTATTGGCAGTTCCCAACGGTATCCATGGGTCTTGGTCCGCTTCAGGCGATCTATCAGGCACATATAATGAAGTATCTCGGTTTCAGGGGGCTACGCGAGCCGGGTGATCGGAAGGTCTGGTGTTTTGTCGGTGATGGTGAGATGGATGAGCCAGAATCCCAGGGCGCCATCGCTCTTGCTGGAAGAGAGCGGCTGGACAACCTAATTTTCGTGGTTAACTGTAACCTGCAACGCCTTGATGGGCCCGTTAGGGGGAACGGCAAAATTATCCAGGAGTTGGAAGGGGTCTTTCGCGGTGCTGGCTGGAACGTGATCAAGGTCGTTTGGGGCAGGCAGTGGGATCGCCTCTTTGAAAAGGACAAGCTTGGGCTTTTACAGCAAAGAATGGACGAAGCCGTTGATGGCGAATACCAGAACTACAAGAGCAAGGACGGTGCTTATACCAGGGAACACTTTTTCGGGAAATATCCGGAACTCCTTGCCATGGTAGAAGACCTGAGTGACGAGAGTATCTACAGACTGAATCGTGGTGGTCATGACCCCTATAAGGTTTATGCAGCCTATGCAGCCGCCACTGCTCACAAAGGACAACCCAGCGTTATTCTGGCTAAAACCGTAAAGGGCTATGGCCTGGGATTGGCGGGTGAAGCACAGAACTACACCCACTCCGTGAAAAAGCTGGAGATGGAAGAGCTAAAGAAATTCAGGGACCGTTTCGATATACCCATGACGGATAAGGACTTAAAGTCTGTCCCCTACTATAGACCGGCGGAAAATTCGACTGAAATTCGCTATCTGAAGGAGCGAAGGGCTGCGCTTGGTGGCTCTATGCCACGTCGCAAATCAGATTTTGAGCCTCTGAAGATACCTTCGATTGAAATATTGGGCTCCTTACTGAAAGGTTCAGGTAAACGTGAAATATCAACAACAATGGCCTTCGTCAGGATTCTCTCTGCCCTGATCAAGGACAAGAATATCGGAGAGCGCATTGTTCCAATTGTTCCCGATGAGGCTCGAACATTTGGCATGGAGGGCATGTTCCGCCAGCTTGGTATTTACTCCTCGGTGGGTCAACTGTACGAACCCACGGATTCCGAGCAGATTATGAACTATCACGAAGATCATGATGGCCAGGTCATGGAAGAGGGAATCAATGAAGGCGGTGCGTTTGCCGCTTGGCTGGCCGCGGCGACTGCCTATTCTAATCACTCGCTTGTGATGGTGCCGTTCTATATTTTTTATTCGATGTTTGGTTTCCAGAGAATTGGAGACCTGTGCTGGGCGGCAGGAGATCTATAGGCAAGAGGCTTTCTGCTGGGAGGTACCTCCGGGAGAACTGCCCTGAATGGAGAGGGGTTGCAGCATCAGGATGGGCACAGCCATATTCTTGCCGCCACCGTACCGAATTGTGTTTCCTATGACCCGACCTTTGCCTATGAATTGACGGTCATCATCCATCACGGGCTAGATGTCATGTATGTCAGGAAAGAGCCCAAATATTTCTATATCACCGTGATGAACGAGAACTATCAGCAACCTGAGATGCCTGCGGGTTGTGAAGAAGGCATCATCAAAGGAATGTATCTCTTAAGGAAGGGGTCTCGGAAGAATGCTG
This sequence comes from Gammaproteobacteria bacterium, assembly GCA_002726655.1. GTDB lineage: Bacteria > Pseudomonadota > Gammaproteobacteria > Pseudomonadales > Azotimanducaceae. Next base: position 6,025 of record PBRP01000017.1, on the reverse strand, counting down.
GAAAGATGGTTCAACTCCTGGGGTCCGGAGCGATTCTAAGGGAAGTGATTGCTGCTGCGGAACTGCTGAAGGAATTTGATATAGATGCAGATATTTGGAGCGTTACGAGCTTCAACGAGCTGAAAAGAGATGGTGATTCTGTTCATCGTTGGAATATGCTTCATCCTGATGAGAAACCCAGGCAATGCTATATTGAACAATGTCTCGATAACGCAAGCGGTCCGGTTATTGCTGCAACCGACTACTTGAAAAGCTATGCAGGTCAGGTGCGAGAATACGTTAGTAGTCAGTACAGGGTTCTGGGAACTGATGGATTTGGCCGCAGTGATACCAGAGAAAGGCTGAGGCATTTTTTTGAGGTTGATCGATACTTTATAGTCCTGGCTGCACTGGATTCACTTGCCAAGGAAAACATCATAGACAGCGCACTTGTTAAGAAGGCAATAGATCAATTTGATATAGATCCGAACAAACCCGACCCGAGCATATCATGAGCGAAAAAGTTCTTGTTCCAGATGTTGGTGAAGCAGAAAATGTTGAGGTTATCGAGGTCCTGGTTGCGGTTGGCAACACCGTGGAAAAGGACGAATCGCTTGTTGTGCTGGAATCGAGCAAGGCCAGTATGGAAATACCATCACCTTTTGCTGCAGTAGTAAGTGCCATCGCGGTCACATCGGGAGACACGGTAGACGAGGGTGACCTGATACTGGAACTTGAATCGGTTGCTGGCGAATCCCCCAAAAAGGATGTATCCGAAGTGCAGGAACCTGCCGATCCAGATTCGGAGACTCCACCTGTTGAAACGGTTGAGAAAACGATGCCAGCCCCGCCATCAGATTCCCGTGGCGGGAATGCAAAGGTTCATGCTGGCCCGGCGGTTCGTAAACAGGCCAGGGAGTATGGTGTTCAACTCACCAATGTGCCGGGATCGGGGAAATACGGGCGAATTCTGAAGGAAGATATCAAGCAGTATGTGAAGCAGAATCTGCGAGCAGGGCGAGAGGAGACCGTGGCAGGTATCCCACCGGTCGCTCAAATCGATTTTGAGAAATTTGGAGATGTTGAAATCAAACCCCTGTCCAGGGTTCGTAAAGCCAGCGCGAGAAATTTACATAGAAGCTGGCTGAATATTCCACATGTCACCCAATTTGATGAGGCGGATATCACCGAACTGGAAATATTCAGAAGTAAACAAAATGAGGAACTCGCCAGGGATGGTATCAAGGTCACTCCCCTGGCCTTCCTGATTAGAGCAACCGTCAGTGCACTTCTTAAGTATCCACAATTCAACGCCTCTATCGATCCTACCTGTGAGCACATGGTTCTCAAAAAGTACATCAATATTGGTATTGCGGTGGAAACCGCTGAAGGGCTCATGGTGCCTGTTATCCGAGATGCTGACCGAAAGGGCGTTATTGCTCTGGCCTAGGAAGCAGCGAATCTTGCTTCCCTCGCCAGAGAGAAGAAATTACCAATGGATGCGATGCAGGGGGCAACCTTTACAATTTCGAGCCTGGGCGGAATTGGTGGTACCGCATTCACACCGATTGTTAATGCCCCTGAGGTGGCGATTCTTGGTGTCTCACGATCTAAGGTGGTGCCTGTATTCAATGGCGAGGAGTTTCAACCTCGGACCTTACTGCCCTTATCCCTGTCATATGATCATCGAGCCATTGATGGAGCAGAAGCCGCAAGATTTACTAATTATCTGTCGATGGTGTTATCTGACCTAAGACGAATCCTGATGTAACATCTGATGAAAATAAAAGGGGTTAGTCCTTTTTCCAGAGTACCTCATCAACACCTGTCAAAAGCGCGCAGGATCTAGCTGCAACGAAAAGGTAATCTGACAGTCGGTTCAGAAATTCGAGTGCCGGCTCGTTAACTGTTGCTACTGCGGAGAGTGCCACGGTTTTTCTTTCCGCCCGGCGGCAAGTGCTTCTGGCTATATGGCACTGGGCTATTAGTACGGAACCACCGGGTAAGATAAAATCCTCCAGGGGCTCAAGGTTGCTGTTGAGGTTATCCAGCGCCGCTTCTATTGTCTCGACATGGGCCGCGGTAATGGTTACCAGCCCAGGGATTGATAGTTCACCCCCCAGGTCAAATACCCGATGCTGACATGCACGAAGAAATGCCTCTATCGGCTCAAGGTTTTCGCAACCGGTCTGGCGAATTTCTTCGGTTAGTAGGCCAAGGATACTGTTCAATTCATCTATAGCGCCAATAGCTTCTATTCGCGGGTGTGTCTTACTAACACGCGTACCGTCACCTAAACCAGTTTCGCCCTTGTCGCCGGTCCTGGTATAGATTTTTGAAAGTCGTTTTCCCATGGTTGAATGAGTTTTGCGATCAGGAGATGTGTTTTACGACAATACAATCTTTGCTCTGGGAAGTATCCAGATTTTTGATTGCAGTTGAAATCATCACGTTTTCATTGGGCGGTCCGGTTTCAGCTGAGCCGGCACAAATGCTCATGGCAATCTCAACGGGTTGATACCCTGCGGACGTAGAATAAGTCTTCAACTTTACACCTTCGTAGATTCGCTGGTAACACTCCTGCGTACATTGCTCTATGCTGGGTTGCATCAGGATCAACGCAAACTGACCAGGGGCATAGTAGGTCACCACGTCTAATGGCCTGACCAGCGCCTGGATCCTTTCGGAAACAGCCAGGACGAGTTCGCCAGCGATGGTTGTATCGTATGACTCTTTTACTGCCTCATAGTTTTGGATGGATATCATCAGAAAGCAAACCGCCCCACCACGGGATTCTATCTGACGTACAGAATCATGAAGCGTGTGTTCGGCGAAACTTCGATTGCCAAGTCCTGTCAGCGGGTCCAGAAGTTGTCCCTTGCGAAGTTCGGTGCATAGTCTTTGTAGCGCACTCTGTGAGACCATAAGGTCAGTGAGCTGTTTTGAAATTCTGCCGCCGGCAAAGGTAAGGTGAGTCAGGATATCTACTCGCTTTGTACCCGTGACCATATCGATGCTCTGGTGAAAAACTTCAGTTTCAACGTGGCGGTGATTGACTGCGCCAATCAATATCACGTAGGTGTAGTGGTCCCGTTCCAGGTCTATATCACGAATGGCTTCTGCCAGTTCTATGCCGGTCATGTCGCCAACATCAACTTCTGTGATCACGACATTGGCTGGAGAGTCATCTAGAATCTGTAGTGCATTAACGGCACCATAACAAACGCGATTGTTTGTGAATTTGATCAATTCGTGGTCGAAGAAGTCGAGGATTGAGTTTCCCCCTTTGACGACAACTATTGGAAGATCAAACATTATTGTCCAGGATGGGTGAATGTGAGTTTGGTATGCTTGGAATCGTACCAGGAAAACCAGTGTAAAGAATATAGGGGTAAATGGACATGGCATCATTCGATGTAGTCTCTGAAGTAGATTTGCAGGAAGTCAATAATGCCGTTGATCAGGCGAATCGCGAGATTGGCACTCGCTATGACTTCAGGGGGGTCGAAGCGAGCTTTGAGCGAAATGATGATGAAGTGAAACTGACGGCTGAAGCTGACATTCAGCTCAATCAGATGCTTGATATCCTGCGATCCAAGTTGATAAAACGCTCTATTGACCCAGGGGTAATTGAAACAAAAGACCCTGAACACAGTGGAAAGCTATTTCACCAGTTAGTACTGATCCGGCAGGGTATCGACATGCTGCTGGCGAAAAAGATCGTCAAAATGATAAAAGACAAGAAGATGAAAGTGCAGGTCGCTATTCAGGGTGAGAAGATTCGAGTGAATGGCAAGAAACGTGATGACCTGCAGAAGGTTATAGCCTTCCTGAAAGAATCCGATATTGAGATTCCCCTGCAATACGATAATTTTCGCGATTAGTAGATTGTGTCACCGAATAACGCGGTAGAGGTAAGCTGGCGAGATGCGTTGGTTATCTATTCAAGACCCAGGGTCATCGCCATGGCATTTTTGGGTTTTTCCGCTGGGCTGCCATTCCTGCTCGTGTTTTCAACCCTTACGGCATGGCTTCGAGATGAGGGTATTAGTAAGAGTGCGATCGGTTTTTTCGCCTGGGTTGGGATTACCTATTCAGTAAAGGTCTTCTGGGCACCGGTGGTGGACCGGTTACCAGTACCATATTTGACGACTCGACTGGGACAAAGACGCGGGTGGATGTTGGTCGCGCAATTGGGTATTGCCAGTGGACTCATCGCAATGGCATTCGTGGGTACCGGGAATCTGGTACTGCTATCACTCTGTGCATTGCTGGTTGCCTTTTCATCGGCGACCCAGGACATAGCCATAGATGCCTATCGTATTGAAGCCGTTATCGATGAATACCAGGGCGCCATGTCCGCGAGTTATATTCTTGGATATCGCATTGCATTGTTGGTCGCGGGCGCCGGCGCACTCTATCTGGCCGAGTATTTCACCTGGCCTGCTGCCTATATCGCTATGGCTTCACTGGTGGCTGTGGGGGTAATAACGGTGCTGCTGGTAGCAGAGCCGGAAAAAGACAAATCACTTGCGGATACCTCAACCGAACAACGAGTCATCGGTTTGCTGGTTGGCGGGCAGCTAAACAGGCTGCAACGAATTGAGGCCTGGTTCATCGGAGCGGTACTGAGCCCGTTTCTAGAATTTTTTGAACGCAATGGCAGGTTTGCGCTCACAATTCTCATTTTTATTGCTGTGTTCCGGTTGAGCGATATTGCGATGGGCATAATGGCCAACCCTTTTTACCTGGATATGGGTTACAGCAAAACCGAAATTGCCAACGTCGCGAAAATTTTCGGCTTTTTCATGTCCATAACCGGGTCAGCAATTTGCGGCGTGCTGGTTGTTAAATGGGGGATTCTCAGGCCGCTGCTGGTCGGTGCGATCGCTGTTGCGGCGACTAACCTGTTTTTTGCTGCCTTGTCGACCCTGGAACCAAGGGTTGAGTACCTGGCGATTGTCATCAGTGCTGATAATATCAGTGGAGGTTTCGCGGCCACAGCTTTCATCGCCTATCTGTCCAGCCTCACCAATCGTGCCTATACGGCGACTCAATATGCCCTGTTCAGTTCACTCATGACTCTGCCGGGCAAGTTTATCAGCGGTTTCTCCGGCCTGATTGTCGATGGCTATGGCTACTTCGAGTTTTTTGTATTTGCTGCCCTCATAGGTCTGCCTGCCATCTTCCTGGTGTTGCTGTTGATGGCTCACCAGGACAGTTCATGAAGTATCCTGGGTATGGATTCCACTGGTAGGTCTTGAGGTTAATCCTTCCTTTGACGAAGACGATACCTTCCTTTTCCAGCCTTTTTATTTGATGTTCAGGGCGGGGGTTGGAGATTTTCCCCTGTGAATTAACGACTCGATGCCACGGCAGCCGGGTTCCTTCCGGCAGCTGTGAGAGGATACGTCCAACAAGTCGCGATTGCTGAGGCACGCCAGCGAGTGCGGCCACCTGCCCATAACTGCAGACATTTCCCGGTGGGATGGCATTGACTATTTGCCATACCTGGTCACGAATTTTCTCTGTTCTTTCCTTCATTACCTGTGTCTGTTCCTTGGGAGGGGCCAGGAAGTGCGAAATTCTACCTTTTTTAGCACTCTCGCCTTGACTCTGCTAAATGAATCCATATCATTAGCACTCCTTCATGGGGAGTGCTAATTCCACGACAAAATCTGCGTGTCTAAAGGGTTTGGTAGGAGCTAGCACCACTTAATGATAAACGACAGACAACAGGATTGCCCGGGTGATCACTGTCTGAACTAGAAATTGGAGACAAGAATGAGTATCCGTCCATTACAAGACCGTGTCGTCGTACGACGCACTGAAGAAGAAACAAAGTCAGCGGGAGGCATTGTTATTCCTGATTCTGCTGCTGAAAAGCCATCGCAGGGCGAAGTTATCGCCGTGGGACCTGGCAAGAAACTGGATAGCGGCACTGTGCAGGAAGTTGACCTGAAAGCGGGTGACAGAATTTTATTTGGTCAGTACGCAGGAAGTACAGTAAAAATTGATGGAGAAGAACTCCTCATCATGAATGAAA
>PBRP01000016.1 GCA_002726655.1 Gammaproteobacteria bacterium | reverse complement strand
CGCCAGAATTTCCCAAGGTACTGCTGATAATCGGTTGAGTGCAGGGTTTTCAGCAAGCTGTTTTTGCGGTCAAAATAATCGACTTTTAGCATCCGGTAATGTTCCTTGTCTATCCATGCCGTTTGCCTGGTATAGCCAGAGTATTTGTCGACGGGATAGCGTTCGATTACAAATGTCTCATGGCCATCGAGCACCTCATCGCGAAGATACTTGTACTCATATTTTTCGACTTCCTGGCTGGACAGGTCCTCGAATGCAAATTCACTGCCTACAAAAGGACCTGATTTGTTTTTTGAGGCGATTCTCTTAACCCGTTTAAGAGCAGGGAGATTTAGCCACTGATCATCAGCTTCAACCTTGTGCGAAAAGGACAGCAGGCCTGTACCCTTGATGTCCGCGGGTGTATCAAAAATCGTGAGGCTTTTATCTCCATCGTCCTCAACCTCAAGGTTCCTCAGTCGCATTTGCCGACGGCTCTCATCACCTCTTGCATTCTTTAGCACCATCTCGAGGTTCACTTTGCTGTCTACCCAACCGTCATTACGTCTGTCAGCTTCCTGTGCTATCGCAAGACCCTTATCGGCTGCTGATTCAGCAAATACTGAAAACGCAGGCAAGATAAGCGTTAAAAAAAATACGAAACCTGGGAACCCCATGATGGGCATAATTTGAATCCTGCTATGACTGAAGGTCGCAAAGAAAATCACAAATTTGCACCCGACGCAAGTAACGGTCCAGATCACAAGGCCTGTTGCAGTAGCTAAACAACGACCCGGGGTCACTTCTTGAACTATGTCTGGGAAAAAGCAATCGCAAGAAAGCTTGCTATATCCATTTTGCTGTATATAATTCCAGTAACTGTATATAAATCCATATGTTCGGGTAGCTCATGATCAAGCTCACAGACAGACAAAATGAAGTACTGGATTTCATCAAGCGTCATATCGATGAAACGGGTTATCCCCCAACACGAGCGGATATCGCGAAGGAGCTTGGCTTCAAAAGCGCAAATGCCTCTGAAGAGCACCTAAAGGCACTGGCACGAAAAGGCGCAATTGAAATGATCCCTGGTACTTCCAGGGGCATCAAGCTGCCTGACTCGCCCGGTATCGCAATCGTTGGTCGAGTAGCAGCAGGCAGCCCGATTCTTGCCCAGGAGCATATTGAAGACTATTGTGAAATCCCGGCGTCATTTTTTAGTCCGCGAGCAGATTACCTGCTCACCGTCCACGGCGACAGCATGATAGAGGGCGGAATCCTCAATGGTGATCTGCTCGCGGTACACAAAACGACAGATGTACGCAATGGTGATCTGGTTGTGGCCCGCATTGAAGATGAAGTAACGGTCAAACGACTACAAACAGGCCGCAAGAAACATCAGATCAGTCTGATGCCTGAAAACAAGGATTATTCTCCCATCGAAGTCGATCTGCGTGATACCGCGTTTGCCATTGAGGGTATTGGCGTGGGAATTCTACGCCACTAGGGCAAGTGAGATCCGGGTCATCTTGAGTGCAGATGACAATCCTATCAAGACGACAGCGTCACCCGGTCGCTGTAGATTTTTTCTTGGCCTTCTTCTTTACCTTCTTTTTAGTCGTTTTCTTCTTGTACTCTTCTACCCAATTACCCTCAAGGTAGTCTGCCCGCCAACCAGATGGCTTACCTTTTTCAAGTTCAGTCATCACATAGTGTTCTTTCGTCTTACGCCCGAACTTAACGAGGGACCTGCGTCCATCTGGGTCCTCAACCGGTGCCCGCATCAGGAAGGCATACCTGGGGTCTATCTCATTCTGATGTGGTATCAGTTCATCCACATACGGCGCCCTGGTTTCGCGGTTACGCGGGAACTGGCTTGCTGCCAGGAAAATACCAGCCGCTCCGTCCCGTAATAGATAGGTATCATCCACCTTCTCACAAACGAGTTCAGGCATGGGTACCGGATCCATCTTGGGGGGTGCGGCTTCACCATTCCTGAGTAACTTGCGGGTATTCTTGCAGTCGTCACTGGTGCAGCCAAAATATTTGCCGAACCGGCCTGTCTTCAATTGCATCTCTGCACCACATTTATCACACTCAAGAACGGGGCCGTCATAACCCTTTATCTTGAATTCACCAGCTTCAACTTCAAATCCAGTACAGTCCGGGTTGTTTCCACACAAATGCAATTTTCGGGTGGTATCTATGAGGTAGCTATCCATCGCTGAGCCACATTTCGCGCACCGTTTTTTGGCACGAAGAATCCTGGACTCTTCTTCCTCGTCTCCATTCACGCTGGCGACCTCATCACCCGGCACAAGATTGATGGTGCTCTTGCACCTTTCCTTTGGAGGCAGAGCATAACCGGAACAACCCAGAAAAACGCCAGTACTGGCTGTCCTGATGTTCATCATGCGACCACATTGAGGGCAATCAATATCCGTAATGGAGGGCTCATTGGGTCGCATTCCATTTTCCGTCTGACCGGCCGCGTCCAGTTTCTCACTGAAATCCGAATAAAACGTATCGAGCAGGTTTTTCCAGTCGACACTTCCATCAGACACTTTATCGAGGGACTCTTCCAGTTCCGCTGTAAACCCATAGTTCATCAGGCTCTCAAAACTCTCCATCAAGCGCCCGGTCACCAGCTCGCCGATTTTCTCCGCATGGAAGCGTTTACTCTCCAAGGTCACATAACCACGATCCTGGATGGTGGTAATAATGGAAGCATACGTAGATGGTCGTCCGATACCGCGTTTTTCAAGCTCCTTGACCAGGCTGGCCTCACCATAACGGGGTAAAGGTTTGGTAAAGTGCTGAGAGGGCAGTAACTCAACCAGCGCTAATTTCTGATCAACCTTGTAGTCAGGCAATGGGACTTCATCTTCCTTGCGACCAGCAGGCGGCTGGATCCTGGTGAAACCATCAAAACGTAATATTCTGCCATTGACCCTGAGTTCCAAATCCTCCGCCCCAACGAGGGCTGTGGTGCTGGTGTATTCAGCGTTTGGCATCTGGCACGCAACGAACTGCCGCCAGATCAATTCATACAATCGTTCAGCATCTCGCTCCATACCAGCCAAGGAGGTAGCTTTCACGCTCACATCGGAAGGGCGAATCGCTTCGTGTGCTTCCTGTGCCCCCTCCTTGCTTGAGTAGATGCGCGGTGAATCCAGCAGGTATTTATTTCCGAATTCCGATGAAATCAGCTCCCGGCATTGCGCCACAGCTTCCGCACTGAGGTTAGTCGAATCCGTTCTCATATAAGTAATATAGCCGGCTTCATATAGCCGTTGCGCCATCATCATGGTCTTCTTTACGCCATACCCAAGGCGAGTGCTCGCAGCCTGCTGCAGGGTCGATGTGATGTAGGGAGCCGTCGGTTTGCTTTGTGTTGGTCTGTCTTCACGACTCTTGACAATGAAACTGGCACCCTCAAGCGTGGCGAGAGCAATGTCTGTCTGCGACCTGTTTACCGGCCTGAAATTCTTGCCCGCCTGTTTCGTTACCTGGAACTTTACTGGGTTGCCATCTTTCGAATCAGACGGACCTTCAGCCAGGTTGGCATATACTTCCCAGTACTCTTCAGGCACGAAGGCACGAATTTCGCGCTCCCTCTCGACTATCAGCTTAACCGCGACAGATTGCACCCTGCCGGCAGACAGGCCACGAGCAATTTTCGCCCATAGCAGAGGTGAAACCATGAAGCCAACAACCCGGTCAAGAAACCGCCGCGCCTGCTGGGCATTGACCATATCCATATTGATGTCGCCTGGGTCAGCAAATGCTTCCTGTATAGCCTTCTTCGTAATCTCGTTAAAAACGACCCGACGATAGCGCCTCTCATCACCGCCTATCGCTTCCCGAAGATGCCAGGCAATTGCTTCTCCTTCCCGATCAAGGTCAGTCGCCAGATAGATTTCATCCGCATCTCTCGCCAGCTTTCTGAGTTCGGATACCACCTTTTCTTTCCCAGGCAATATCTCATATTGCGCCTGCCAACCCTCCCCCGGGTCTATTCCCATCCTTGCCACGAGTTGCTTGTGGGCTTTTTCTTTTTTGTAGGCTGCCTTTTTCTCCGGTGCCATTTTCCGCGTCTTGGCAGCTTCTTGTGCGCGCTTTTTAGGATCGCTCTTGGCGCCATTACCGCTGATGGGCAAATCACGTATATGACCCACACTGGACTTAACGATGAAATCGTTTCCAAGGTAACGATTTATCGTCTTGGCTTTTGCAGGTGATTCAACAATGACTAACGATTTACCCATTTATTCCCATCTTTACAAAATCTGCCCATCAATAAGGGCGACATATATAAGGCGTTACTTATCCAAGGTCAAGAAGTGGTTCAAGAAAATTATTTTGAACCTGCTTCCCGAATTCCTTTTTTAGCTTAGCCTCAAACGCCACAGGTTTGTCAAGTGGGATTGCTTGAACGGTGTTTATCGGGGTCCAGATCGTCCTTTAGATAATGGAGGGGAATTTCAATACAGCCACTGAGGAACCTGCATACTGAAGCAAGCCCCTCCTCTCCTGAGCTTTCATGCCAGTAGATTGACAATACGTAATTCTTCTCGTCAATTCTAACGACATCGCCCGGTATACAAGCCAGCTCACGGATCAGGAATTTTTCCATTTCCGCAGGCAGGGCATCGGGCTTCGATTGAACCCAGCACCAGGTACCAGGCAAATCTGGTGAATGCTGATCACCTCGCTCCAGCACCCAGTCTATCTGGGGTGCCAACCGCCACTGCCTTGGTTTCTTTCTCGAAACGCGATAGGCCACAACTCCGAGAACAGGTTCCAGGGGTTTACCGGTATTTGAGATGTATTTGTCCTGGTTGGGGACCGGATCCTGAATACTGGTTAGTTCAACGCTTACCCCTTCCGCCATCGCCTTTCGACGCATGTTCATCTGTTCTTTCTGTCTCGCAGAGGGGAGGATCGCGAAAATTGGAGCGATAATGAGCAGTAGGGCAAAGCCAATAATCAGATAAATCATTGAATCTATGTTAGTAGATACGGGTGATCAGGGTAAGAATTATCTAACGCAGGTCACAAACTTTGGAGGTGGCATTTCAAAATTATTTCTCTAAAATGTCATTGCTGACTGAATTTACTACTGAAATCGATCAAACAAAAAAGAACCCCAGGGGTTCAACTACAACGACTCAGAGGTGGAAAAAATGGGTGAATATACTCACATTCTGGTAGCGGTTGACCTGACAGAAGAATCACGGCATGTTTCAAAGCGAGCCTGCTCACTGCAAAAGGCCTTTGACGCGGAATTAAGCTGTACTCACGTCATTGAACCCTTGAGTCTCGCCTACGGCGGTGACATCCCCATGGATCTGTCCAGCATCCAGGAGCAGATACAGGACACCGCCAAGTCACACCTTCAGGAATTTGCGAAAAGCCTTAACATCGCTCCTGATCACCAGCATCTCATATTCGGTCGCCCGGAAACCGAAATCCACTCCCTTGCCAATCAAATAGGGGTAGACCTGATCGTGGTCGGCAGCCACGGCAGGCACGGGTTGGCGCTACTCCTTGGATCGACCGCAAACGGTGTTCTACATGGCGCATTAGTAGATGTTCTTGCAGTACGTGTAGGCGACTAGCTGGGGGCGCCTAGCTGGGGGAACTTAGCTGCGGGCGACTAGCTCGAACCCGGTCAAGTCCATCCGATTTTTGATTCAGGATCAAAGCAGACAAAATTTTTAACATCAGACGCACAAAATTCGATAACCTAATCAATACACCCATTGGTTAGACGACGTGAACGATACCCGCTTTACCCATTTCCCGCGACTGTGCCTGTATTTATTGTTGCTGATGCTGTCTAACAGCCAGGTGCAGGCAGAATTCTCGCGCAGCATCACATTTAAACCCAGGTCAGACGCCTCCAGATTTGAACAGCGCAAGCAATACAAGGATGCCCTTTACCTAATAAAGTCAGGTCAGCGAAGTCGCTACCTGAAATTGAAGGACCAGTTAAAAACCTACCCACTGTACCCCTACCTTGAATACTCGGAAAAGCTCTCCCGTTTGTCACGACAGTCCAGCGAATCCATTGCTGAATTCATTGATCAGTACAGGGACACGCCCCTCGCTAATCAGATGTTGCAAAACTGGCTGTACAATCTGGCCAAGCGAGGGGAATGGGAAACTTTCAATGAGTACTATAGCCACTCCACTGCAGCTGAAAAAAATGCCTGCTTCTATGGCTATGCCCTGTATAAGGAATCAAGGCTGGCGGAGGCCATGCAGTGGGCAGAAAAACTCTGGCTCGTGGATTTCTCCCAGCCTGACGAGTGTGACCCGATCTTCAAAATATGGCGTGACAACGACGGGCTGACCGCTGATATCGCCTGGCAACGTTATTCACTCACCATGCTTTCCAACGAGTATAAACTTACTGCTTACCTCGTTAGATTCCTCGCCAGAGAAGACAAACAATATGCCAACAGCTTCAGGCTGGTGCATAAAAGACCTAGAAATGTGAAGCGAGTTGACAAGTACAAAGCAGATAACGAGCGGGTTCGTGAACTGGTGCTGCATGGCTTAAAGCGCCTGTCAAGAACCCAGCCTGACGAAGCGCTGGAAACTCTCAATAAATATCTCGAAATTCATCAGTTCGAACAAGAAGCGCTAGCCGAGACCTACATCTACATTGCTAAGCAGTTGGCGCTTTCAGGTGACAGGGAAAATCAGATTGATGATTTGCCCATAAACCTGCATGAACACGCCGATCTAGTGGAAGCACGCATTCGGATGGCGCTGAAACAGAATAACTGGGGCCAGGTGCTCATCCTCATCAATCTTTTGCCCGAAGAATCTCAATCAAGTCCACGCTGGCAATTCTGGAAAGCAAGGGTACTGGCAGGGTCAGTTGATCCGGCGGACCAGGATATCGCGCGTGGCAATTTCTCCCGGTTAGCAGAATTGCGGAGCTTCTACGGCTTTCTCGCCGCCGATCGCCTGCATCAGGACTACAACTTTGTTGATGAGCCAACCAATGTATCGACCGAGGAAATACTTGCCCTTGAGGAAACTCCCGGTATCCAGCGGGCTCTGGAACTATTGACACTGAATGAGCGAACCAAGGCAAGACGTGAGTGGTATTTCACGACGCAGGATTTCTCCAATAGGGAAAGGCAAATTGCGGCACGCGTGGCCAACCGGTGGGGTTGGCACAAAGCCGCCATTCAATCATTGATTGATGCAGAGGCATGGAATGAGCTGGACTACCGATTTCCCATCGCCTACCTGGATACGTTCATAAGCAATGCGCGCATTGCAGACATTCCGGTCAACTGGAGCCTCGCCATCGCACGACAGGAAAGTGCCTTCATGCCCGACGCGAAATCACCAGTTGGGGCCTATGGCCTGATGCAGCTTATGCCTGCTACAGCAAAATCCGTAGCCCGGCGAACTGGCCTGTCATTCAAATCCAACAGGGATCTCACTAAACCAGCATTCAATATCAAACTCGGGTCACAATATCTTGGCCAAATGCTGCGCCGGTACAACAACAATCGCATTCTGGCAACAGCGGCCTACAACGCCGGGCCGGGAAATGTAAGTAAATGGGTCAATCAGGATCTGCCTTTTGATGTCTGGATCGAAACGATTCCCTTTCCGGAGACCCGTGCCTACGTTCAGAATGTTCTGATGTTTTCGACTATCTATGGGCGTCGCCTACAACAGAGGCAGCCTTTAATCTACAACCATGAATATGATGATTTTTACAGCGCTCAACCCGATCTGTCGGACGCGGAAAATGATCAGCAATCCGACAAGGACAATCAAATTGACGCTGCCGGATGACAAGTCCACGCCCTCTACAATACCTTCAACTGCATCCAGGGAAGCACTCGTCGATATAGGCCTGAACCTGACCCATGACTCCTTCGATGAGGATCGACAACAGGTGTTGCAGCGTGCGCTTCACGAGGGCATCAGGCAGATGGTTGTTACCGGCGCTTCCATAGATGGCAGTGAAGATGCAGTTATGCTGGCTAACCATCATGAATGTCTCTTTGCCACAGTCGGCATACATCCACATCATGCTCAGCAGACAAACAATGAAGCACTTGAGCGATTCAAAAAACTGTCACAGGATCACAAGGTCAAGGCCATCGGGGAAACAGGTTTGGATTTCTTCCGGGATTTTTCACCTCGTGATACCCAGGTACGTTCCTTCGAACAGCATATTGATCTAGCCACACAACTCGGGCTACCCATGTTTCTTCATGAGCGGGACGCACACCCAACCCTTGCTGAGGTGCTCAAACCCCACCGGGATTCCGTCAAGGACATAGTGGTTCATTGCTTTACCGGAGAAAAAGAAGCGTTGCACGCCTACCTGGACCTCGGCTGCTATATCGGCATCACTGGATGGATCTGCGATGAGCGTCGCGGCCTTCACCTCGCTGACCTGGTAAGAGACATTCCCTCTGATCGTTTGATGTTAGAAACTGACTCACCTTACCTGATGCCAAGAAACATCAGGCCAAAGCCCAAATCAAGACGAAATGAGCCACATTATCTTACCCGCGTATGTGAGTTTACTGCAGCCGTACTTGATATCCCCTATAACGACCTGGCGTGCCAAACGACCGAGAACGCCCGCCGCTTTTTTAGTCTGCCCGCACCATGAAACTGAGCATATGAGTGTCCTGCTGCAATGCCACCGGCTCGTTCACGCGATGGGCAGCAAACCCCTGTTCCAGGACCTGGATCTGATTATCAATACCGGAGACAGAGTAGGACTGGTAGGTCACAATGGTTCAGGAAAATCGACACTGCTTTCCGTTCTCAATGGCCAGATAAGTCCTGACGATGGAGACATTTCTCGCAGCGGAGATCTATTGCTTGAGACTGTAGAGCAGTTTATTGACATACGCCTGAACGAACGGACGTTATTCGAGGCGCTGCATGAAAAACTGCCGGCAGAAGAGCATGATTTCAGTGACTACAAGGTCACTATGCTGCTTCAGCAAATGGGCTTCAATGAGGCCGAATTCCAGTTCAAGGTCACTCACCTGAGCGGTGGTCAGCAGAACCGTTTGATGTTTGCACGCGCGGTAATCAGCAACCCATCGCTCATCCTGTTTGATGAGCCAACAAACCACCTGGACCTGCAGACACTTTTGTTCTTTGAGGATTTACTCGCCTCGTTGGATATCGCCTATTTACTGATATCCCATGACAGACATTTTCTGGACGCTGTTACCGATAGAACTATTTTCCTGCGCGATCATCGCACCTACAGCTTCAACCTGCCCTACACCGAAGCCAGCATCCGACTCGACGAACAGGATGCTGCGGCGGAGGCAATCAGGAAGGTTGAAGAGAAAAAGATAAGAGAGTTACGCGCCAGCGCAAAGCGGTTAGCAATATGGGGTAAGGTTTACGACAATGAGAAGCTGGCCCGAAAAGCCAAGAATATGGAGAAACGTATCGAGCGAATGGAAGACGATAAAACCTTCGTCTCGCCTGGCTCAGGACTCAAGCTCACCCTGGACGTAAAAAACGCACAGGCAAACCGCATGCTGCAGATTGAGGAACACCAGATCCTGTCACCTGGCAGTACTCCTAAGCCATTGTTTTATATCGATAATCTATTTATCCGTCCGGGTGACAGAGTGGCATTGTTGGGCCACAATGGCGTGGGGAAAACCACCTTGATAAAGCTGATCATGCAGCGATTTGAAACTGATAAGGCTGGGGATTTCATCAAGTTCAACCCCCAGTGTGATATTGGCTACTATGACCAGGAACTGGACCTTCTCAATCCCGATCGCAGCATGACACAGACACTTGAGGATAACTGCAAGGCTGGCGACTACAAGGCCGCGCTCGTCAAGGCAGGGTTTCCTTACCTCGATCTGGACAAGAAAGTTGCGGTGTTAAGTGGTGGGGAGAAGGCACGCCTGATGTTCCTCCTCATTAAGTTGAACCAGCCAAATTTCCTGGTACTGGATGAACCGACTAATCATATTGATATCAAGGGAAAGGAAGAACTGGAATCACAGATACTGGAATCCGATGCAACCGTTCTGATCACTTCTCACGATCGGCGCTTTGTGGACATCATTGCCGATCGATTTATCCTTATCGACCAGCATGAGTTGCGCGAACTTAACGACCCGCAGGCTTTCTACGACATGGATCGAAACATTGTGAACACAAAGGAAGATCCTGGAGTTGACACGATACAGGTTCCGCTTGCGGAAGAAGATATCCTGACCCGCATCGTTGAGCTTGAAACCATGATCGCCGAGGATAAGGAACGCAAGAGTAAATTTCAGAAGCCAAAGATGCAATTGCAGTGGGCCAGAGAGTTGAAGGAACTCGACGACAGTTTCTGATTCCACTCCACAGGCACTCGTCAACACCGGCCACCCGACAAACGCGATATCACTCCGCATCCAGGGCATTTAGAATCGTGCAGTGGATCGCAGACTCTTCTCCACCACAGCAGGCATCGGTAATTTGTTGAAGTGCATCTTTCATACGATTCAACTCTTTGATTTTCATATCAATTTCCAGCAACTTGTGTTCAGCCAGTTCCTTCACGGTGCCACAGGTATTCAGTTCCTTGTCCACCCTGAGGGAAAGCAACTCATCTATTTCCTTGAGGGAAAACCCCATCCGCTTGGCACGCAGAATGAAGTGAACTCGTAGCACTTCCGCCTGAGTATACAAGCGGTAACCTGAATCGCTGCGCCTGGGCTCCTCAAGCAGCCCCCTGGATTCATAAAACCTGAGGGTTTCATTATTTGTATCCGTCAACCTTGCCAGCTCACCAATTCGCAAATAGCCCATAAGTTCTCTCCTGCACTTACCGCAGCATGTATTCAATTGTTACCATGATAAACCCTAAAGCTTACTATAAGGTACAGACTTTTCTTGGGTCCGTGTAAGATTGGCAATCGCCGACCTGACCCTAATGACCGAGGAGCTATGAAAACAAAGACGCTAATTGACGGATTATGTTTTGGTGAGGGGCCGCGCTGGCATAAAGACCGACTCTGGTTTTCCGATATGCACGATCACAAGGTCTATGCAGCGGATCTGGACGGCAACATGGAAACCATGGCACATGTACCACAGAGGCCATCCGGTCTTGGCTGGCTGCCAGATGGTCGGCTGCTCATCGTCTCTATGATGGACCGCAAACTGCTGGTCCTGGAAGATGGTGAGTTGAGTGAATTCTCGGATATCGATGCCCTGTCAAAATTTGACTGCAACGATATTGTCGTCGACCAGCAAGGCAGATCCTACGTCGGCAATTTTGGTTTTGACCTGCACAACAATGCCGACCCGGACACCACCGAACTCGTTTTGGTTCGCCCCGATGGCAAAGCGGAGGTCGCGGCAACGGATATGGCGTTCCCCAATGGCACCGTAATTACACCAGACTCAAAAACAATGATCGTCGGGGAAACCATGGCCGGCTGTCTGACTGCCTTTGATATCGATTCTGATGGAGGCCTGTCGAACAGGCGCATCTGGGCACAGCTCGAAGGAGCCATTCCAGATGGGATCTGCCTCGATGAGGCAGGGGGTATATGGGTAGCCTCCCCTGTCAGCAATGAGGCGCTCCGCGTTGAAGAGGGAGGCGGTGTCACTGACAGGATAACTGTAGAAAACCAGGCCTTTGCCTGTATGCTGGGTGGCGCAGACAGGAAACGGCTCTTCATCCTGACATCTTCCACCTCGCACCCGGATGAATGCAAGGCTGCAATGTCAGCAAGAGTCGAATATGTCGATGTAGCCATTCCCGGGGCCGGACTACCGTGATCAACAGGAATTTGAGGATTGCAGTGGTCAATGGTGGTCAGTCTGCTGAAGCTGATGTATCCCGCTCCAGTGCACGGGGAGTCGTCAAGGCACTCAGCGAAAATTATGAACAGGTGGCCAGCATTGAGCTGGATCAGCGAATCACTGCATCCCTGCAGGCCTTCTCGGCTGACGTCGTTTTTCCGGTCTTACACGGACCACCCGGAGAAGATGGTACTTTCCAGGGCTTTCTTGAAATCCTTGATTACCTGTATGTCGGCAGTGATGTGCAGGCCAGTGCCTTTGCCATGGACAAGATTATTGCCAAAAATATTTTTGCTGAAGCCGGATTGCCACTCGCTAGACAGATCATGGTGAACGAGTCAGCAGGCGTTGCAGCTGCCGCTGACCAGATCGTTAAAGAATTAGGCAGCTATGTTGTAGTCAAACCGTCAAGTCAGGGCAGTGCCCTTGGCGTGGCGCTGATAGACGACGAAAATCAGTTACATGAGGCACTCGAGTTGGCTTTCACTTTTGACCGGCGCCTGCTGGTAGAAGAGAGGATAGACGGCCGCGAAATCACCGTCGGTATTATTGACACGAGCCAGGGCTGTGAGGCATTTCCCGTTATTGAAATCAAGACACCGGAAAGCAGCTGGTACGACTTTGAGCACCGCTATACTGAAGGTCTGAGTGAACATATCATGCCGGCGGATCTGCCCGAAAACCTAAGCAAAGAACTTCAGGCCTTTGCTGTTACCGCACATCAGTCACTCGGATGCAGGGACCTGTCCCGGGCAGATTTTATTGTCGCCGGGGATGATAGTTACCTGCTGGAAGTCAACACACTGCCGGGCATGACACCAACCAGTCTTTATCCCGATGGTGCCGCTGGTTTTGGGCTGGATTTTGCCAGCCTGGTCAGTCACCTTGTAGAGCGAGCCGCGGCAAGACATCCCTAGCAGACTGCTGAAAAGCAGACTGTTAGTCCGATACATGAATGTATCGGCCGCAAATCAACGACGTAAGTAGTTGATTTGTCGCGAGCGGGCTTAAGGCCCGCGACACTGAAAAAGTGCAGGAAAGCACTTTTTCGGCCCAGAGAACCTGGCAATCACCAGGCCGGGTTACATGTCGTAGCCACGCTCATTATGCTGGTTCAGGTCCAGACCCTGGGTTTCCTCATCTTCAGAAACACGAAGGCCAAGGATCGCATCAACCAGTTTCAATATGCCAAAGGTCATGATAGCCGTGTAACCAGCGCTGGCCAGAACACCGATCACCTGCACACCAACCTGAGATGCCATTGTCATCCCTTCGTTATAACCCTGGCCACTGAAAACACCGAGGCTGGCACTGGCAAATACACCCGCCAGAATTGTACCCAATGCACCACCGACGCCGTGAACCGGAAATACATCCAGGGAATCATCAACACCCAATTTCTTCTTCATGAATACAGTGGCATTGAAACAAACAAACCCAGCGGCAATACCGATGACCAGCCCACCCGCCGGACCAACAAATCCGGATGCNGGTGTAATCGTTCCGAGACCTGCTACCATCCCGGTTACCGCGCCCAGCGCACTGGGTTTGCCGAACCGGATCCACTCACTGACCATCCAGGTAAGTGCGCCTGCCGATGCCGACATATGCGTCACCAGCATAGCCATACCAGCATCACCGTTGGCAGCGAGCGCACTACCAGCGTTGAATCCAAACCAGCCTACCCACAGCATACCGGCACCCATAATCGTCATGGTCATGTTGTGTGGTGGCATGGGTGTCGTTGGAAAACCCTTGCGTTGTTTCATGACCAGCGCGCAAACCAGTGCAGCCACACCAGCGGTTATGTGAACCACCGTCCCTCCGGCGAAATCCAGCAACCCCATATTGCCCAGCCAGCCACCACCCCAGACCCAGTGAGTAATCGGCGCATAGACCACCAGTACCCATATACCGGAGAACAACAGCATCGACGAAAACCGCATCCTCTCGGCGAAACCACCTACGATCAGTGCTGGTGTAATAATAGCAAAGGTAAGTTGAAACATGGCAAACACACTCTCAGGAATATCCCCTGACATGCTGCCTTCCTGTACGTTGGCCATAAATNCGTTGGAAAAACCACCGATGAAATCATTGCCCTCACTAAAGGCCAGTGAATAAGCTACAACCAGCCACAACACTGATACCATGCAGGTAATAGCGAAGCACTGCATTAATACACTGAGTACATTCTTTACCCTGACCAGGCCACCATAGAACAGAGATAGCCCTGGGATGGTCATAAACAGTACGAGTGCAGTTGAGGTAAGTATCCAGGAGGTATTTCCGGTACTGAGTGAATCCTCCGCGAGCGCTATCCGGGGAATGATCATCGACACCAGCAGGACAGACATAGCGGTGAGCAGTTTCTTCATCGTGAATTCCTCTTCTTTTATTGATGATGGGAGAACCAAAACATATGAAGTCTACTCGATTCATTTACCTGGTAACAAGGTGACGGGTTCTTTTGGCCTTTTTATTTCTATCACTGATATTAAGCTGCTCCTTTAGATCAAAAAGGTCGTCGACAAGCGCCAGGAGACTGCGTAAAAATGGAGATACCATACCTCTACAAGAAGGGTTCGTATGCGAAGACAAAAAAGAGACAAATCCAGTCGTGCCTTTATTCGTGGTTACCAGAATGGCATTACCGGAAAGACCCGCGATCTCTGCCCCTACCATGAAGATGGTTTCAAACAAGCCTGGCTGAACGGCTGGCGCAGTGGGCGAGAAGACCAGTGGGATGGCTATGTGGGGGTGGCCGGGGTAAGTAAGAATCACCTGACTTAAACGTCAAACTTTTTTCACGAGGGCTCTTACTGGAGCCCTTTTTTGTGGAAGGCTGTGAATGGAAGAGCAAGATCTTTCGGCCCCGTCGTACGCGACCACGGTCGGTCGTGACCCGGTCGGTCGTGACCCGGTCGNTCGNGACCCGGTCGATCGCGACCCGGTCGATCGCTCAAGATGACAGCCATTCTGTCATTTCTACTGGACCCTGAATGCACCGAAATAACGTTCTCCGCCGGAATGACGTATGATCGGGAACTGAGTTTCGAACAAATTGTCTATAAATCCTCACTATCAAGAGATATCCAAAGAGAATCCCTGATAACCAAGTACTAACAGCGAAGAAAGAAACCTAAATATGCAACATCGTGAATCAATTCTGGTGCTCGAGAAATGGCTTTCAGGCCAGATCATCGGGCAGGAAAAACTGGTCAACCGTTTACTGATTGGCCTTCTGGCGGATGGACACCTGCTTGTGGAAGGCGCACCTGGCCTGGCCAAAACCAAGGCGATCAAAATCCTGGCGGAGGGCATCGAAGGAAACTTCCATCGCATACAGTTTACGCCGGATCTACTGCCATCTGATATTACCGGCACGGAGATCTATCGCGCCCAGGAGGGTACCTTTAAGTTTCAACAGGGACCTATATTCCATAACCTGATCCTGGCGGACGAGATCAACCGCGCACCAGCCAAAGTGCAGTCAGCACTGCTTGAGGCCATGGGAGAGCGACAGGTCAGCTTTGGTCGCCAGACTTTTCAATTACCTGAGCTGTTCCTGGTGATGGCGACACAAAACCCCATTGAGCAGGAAGGCACCTACCCATTACCCGAAGCACAACTGGACCGCTTCCTGATGCATGTGACTATTGACTACCCGGACGCTGCAGCGGAACGTGACATACTGCAACTGGTACGGAATGAGGCGATGACGTCTTCTGTCGACGAGAGCCGTGTGCCACCGAACGTCGCCCAGGAAAGCATCTTCGCCGCTCGGCAGGAGATCCTGCAGTTACACATGGCACCCGTGGTTGAGGAGTATATGGTTCAACTCACCATGGCAACAAGAAACCCTGGCACCTATGGTGAAGACCTCGCGAACTGGCTGGATTATGGCGCGTCTCCACGTGGAACGATTTCCCTTGACCTGTGTGCAAGGGCAAATGCCTACCTGCTGGGAAAAGATTTTGTCAGCCCCGATGACGTTCAGGCTGTTGTACATGATGTCTTCCGTCACAGGATTATCGTCAGTTTTGAAGCTGAGGCCATGGGCATAGATGCAGACCAGATCCTGGACACACTGGTGCAAAGAGTAGCCACCGCCTGAAACCAGCATGGACAGCAATAAACGCTACAATCTTTCCAGTCGCGTCCGCAACAAGCCGAGGGCCTACACCGCCATCGGTGAATTGATCCGGTTGCGCTATGCTATCCATGAGCTGGATTCCCTGACGTTACCGCGATCCATAAACCCCTTGTCCGGATTGCTGACCTCTAACTTTCGCGGCCGTGGGACAGATTTTGCCGAGGTCAGGGTTTATCAGCCAGGCGATGACGTGCGTACGATCGACTGGCGAGTCACAGCCCGCACAGAAATACCACACACAAAAATGTTCCAGGAAGAAAAGGAGCGTCCGGTACTGATCCTGGTGGATCAGTCAGCTTCCATGTTCTTCGGCTCAAAGTTCGCATTTAAATCAGTCGCCGCCGCGGAGGCTGCGGCCCTTGTCGCCTGGACGACACTGGATAGAGGTGATCGTGTTGGAGGTATTGTTTTTTCCGAGACACAGCACCGCGAGGTAAGGCCAAGACGCAGCAAACATTCGGTACTCAGGTTGTTGAACGAGATCCATGATTTTAATCATCGGTTATCGAGGGAAACACTCGAGCAGGGCCAGGAATCAGCAGAAGAGAACTACCTGGCAGAAGCGCTGCGCAATGTACGCCGGGTCGCTAAGCACGGGAGTGCCATTTTCATAATCAGTGATTTTCGGTCCTTCAATGAAATGGCCAGGATTCACATCAGGCAACTGGCGAGGCATAACGATATCGTTGGCATTCTCACAACAGACCCACTCGAAAAGGCACTGCCGGCACCGGATCTATATACGATTACAAATGGCCTAAGCCGGGCAAGGATCAACACAGCTGATCGAAGATATCGCCAGCAGTACGAACAGTCCTATGACGAATATCAAACTGCCCTACGAAGCGAGTTCGCAAGAATCAAGTCTCCCCTGCTGGAGCTTTCCACCGTCGAAGCAATCGGCAATACCCTGTCGAATAGTTTTAGCGAACAGGCGGCGCGGTAATAACATGGCCCAGGCACCCTTCCCACCGAATGCCCCAGGCATCATGCCTTCTGCCCAGGCTGATCCGCTGGCTTCACTTCGGGATATTCACCTGCCGCTAACAATAGATACATGGCCACCAGCACCAGGGTGGTGGATTCTGGCTTTTCTGGGTATGGCAGCTATTCTTACGACGCTGTACTGGCTGTGGCGCCGCTGGCGGGCAAACGCCTACCGCCGCGAAGGCGTCAAACAACTTGACGCCATCCTGAGTGCCTATGAATCTCATGGTGATATCAGCCGCTACCTCTCGGAATACCAGATTTTGCTCAAGCGTGTGGCCTTGACCCGCTATGATCGGAATATAGTCGCCAGCCTCAGCGGAGAAGCCTGGGCTGACTTCCTCGACAAGAGCTCTGACAGTATGGAATTTACCATGGGTGAAGGCCAGGCTCTGATTGACAGCAACTACCGCCTTGAACCAGCTGCTGATATCGACAGGCTGAGCGAACTGGGCCGGTTCTGGATTCGAAAACACCGGGATCTGCCAATCATGGAGCAGGCCGCATGATTGAATTTCTGTGGCCATGGGGAGCAGCATTCCTGCCACTGCCAGCCCTCGTATTTCTTCTCTACTCCCGGGCAAGTCGCCAGGAAGCTGCCCTGCATGTACCCTTTTTTGGAACCGCATCCACCTACGAAAGTGAGAGCCGATTTAACCAGCGGCGTTCAATACTAAGAAGGATACTGATGCTGCTCATGTGGCTGGCACTGGTTCTGGCCCTCACCAGACCCCAGTGGATTGGAGAGCCAATTGAATTACCTGCCAGTGGACGTGATTTATTGCTGGCAGTCGATATATCCGGGTCCATGGGAACAGAGGACATGAAATCTGCTAATCGCTCTGCCACAAGACTCGCTGTAGTCAAGAATGTGGTTGGTGAGTTTGTAGAAAGACGCAAGGGGGACCGCCTCGGCCTCATCCTGTTCGGCAGCCAGGCCTATCTGCAGACTCCACTGACCTTCGATCGCAATACGGTACGCTCACTGCTTGAAGAGACCCCGCTTGGCATTGCAGGCGGTAAAACAGCTATCGGTGATGCCATTGGCCTGGCTGTAAAACGGCTGATGGAACGACCGGCGGAGAACCGGGTGCTGGTTCTTCTCACGGACGGCGTCAACAATGTCGGCGAGGTTTCCCCCCTGCAGGCTGCCAAGCTGGCCGCCCTGGAAGGCATCCGCATTTATACCATCGGTTTTGGTGCCGATGAGCTCATCGTGCCCGGACTCCTCTTCAATCGTAAGATCAATCCTTCGGCTGACCTTGATACAAAGACCCTCACTGAGATTGCCAGGCTTACGGGTGGACTCTATCAGCGAGCACGAAGTGCTTCAGAGCTGACAGAAATCTACACTGCACTGGACAAACTGGAACCAATTGAACTGGAACTGGAGACCTATCGCCCGGTGAAATCCCTGTTCTTCTGGCCCCTTGGATTGGTCACGTGCCTGTCTCTCCTGTTCGCCAGCCTGCACCCCGTAATGACCAGCTGGGTCAGCAACTGGTGGGCAGGACGCAAAATCAAAGCAGAGGATAAGCCTGGACAGGCAGTGATTGAAGAGGTCGCAACATGATCGATGCGATCCTCCAGGACTTTCACTTTCTGCGACCGGAATGGTTCTACGCCGTCATCCCGGCCCTGTTGCTGTTTATGCTCCTGAGATATAGGCAAAGCAATGTCAGTAACTGGGATAAGGCCATCGCGCCAGAGCTGCTGACCCACCTCCTCGAGACTCCCAGTGGAACTGTCAGTAAGAATCCCTTTAGCCTGATTCTTATCGCCTGGATTCTCGCGATCCTTGCCCTTGCAGGACCCGTCTGGGAGAAGAAGCCCCAGCCGGTTCACGAACGCGAGGATGCCCTGATCATCATACTGGACCTAACCCGATCCATGTATGCAACCGACGTAAAGCCAAATCGACTGGTGCGAGCAAGACGTAAACTGGTTGACCTGCTGGGCATGCGTAAGGAGGGTGTGACGGGTCTCGTTGTGTTCGCGGGTGATGCCCACGCTGTCTCGCCCCTGACCGATGACACCAACACCATCATCGCCATGATTCCAGCTTTGACCCCGCAGATAATGCCGGCACCCGGCAGCGAATTAGCGCCCGCTATCGTAAGGTCCATTCAACTGTTCCATGATGCCGGTGTCGCCAGTGGCCGCATTCTCATCATCACTGATGATATCCGGGACGTGGCCGAAGCCCAGTCCGTCGCCCGCAGCTTCCGTTTCTCATTTCCAGTATCCGTCTTGTCCGTTGGCACTGAAGAGGGAGCACCGATACCCACTGCGACGACCTCTGGCAACAGTGGCTATCTGAAGGATCGTGCAGGCAACCTTGTCATACCGAAAGTCAACTTGCAGAGTCTCCAGGAATTCGCCAATGTGGCTGGCGGCAGATTTTCTGCCATGACCCTCGCCGATGAAGACCTTGCATATCTCCTTGCGGATGACCCGCTGCTTGAAAATGAGACCTTCCGTGAACTGGAACGCGATTTCGATGTCTGGTATGAACAGGGACCATGGATACTGTTGCTACTCTTGCCACTGGCGTCCCTGGCTTTTCGAAGGGGCTGGATTTGGTGCCTGCCACTGATGCTTATTCTGCCTCCCGCGCCGGCAGAGGCAAGCCTCTGGGATGACCTCTGGCAGACACGAGATCAGCAGGCCATGACAGCAATGAAGAAGGGGGAAGCAGTCGAAGCTGCCCAGCTATTCGAAGATACTCAGTGGAAAGGCTCTGCACTCTACCAGAGCGACAACTTCGCTGATGCCGGTAATCAGTTCGCTACTATCGACAGCAGCGATGCCCGCTACAACCTTGGCAACTCACTGGCAAAACAGGGTCGATACGAAGAAGCAATAGAGGCCTATTCGCAGTCCCTCACCATCGAGCCTGATAACGAGGATGCAGTTTTCAACAAGCAACTGCTCGAAGAGTTACTTTCCCAGCAGGAACAGCAGCAAAAACAAGATCAGCAAGACAAAGACGAACAGGGTGAAGACGGTGAACAGCAGCAGAACTCTGATCAGCAGAACTCTGACCAGCAGCAGGGTGAGCAGGAATCACAGGAGCGGCAGGATGAACAGCAGGCAGGAGAGGAGCAGGATGAACAGCAGGCTGAGCCAAAGAAAAGCGAGCAGCAGTCCGAAGAGGAACAGGGTGAGCAGCAGAACCAGCAGCTAGCCGAAGAGGATGCCAAACTGGATGCAGAGGAACAGCAGGCACTGCAGCAGTGGTTACGCCGCGTCCCCGATGACCCTGGCGGCCTGTTAAGACGCAAGTTTGAACAACAGTATGAAGAAGCCCTGCGCCAGGGAAACATATCAAGGAACAATACCAATGCTGACTGGTAGAATAATGAGAAGCTGTATATTGCTGGTGTGCGCACTTTTCAGTACAACACTCAACGCCGAGGTGACCGCTACGGTTGACAGGAATACCATCAGCGAGTTCGATCTCCTGACTCTGACAATACGAGTAAGCGGTGGTGAACCGGACAGGGCACCGGATTTTTCGCCCCTGTCTCGAGATTTCGATATCGTCAACACACAGAATCAACAGAGCAGTTCCATCAGCTTCATCAATGGCAGACAGACAAGCAGCTCACGTATTGACTATGTGTTAACGCTGCGGGCAAAACGACTGGGCCGCCTCACGATTCCGCCCATACGCGTCGGCAGTGAAGTAACCACACCGATACCGATCCGTGTCGCGCAACCATCGGCGGCGGAAACCCGGCGTATGAACCGGCAGGTTTTTTTCGACACGGTTGTTGATACAAAAAATACCTATGTGCAGGCTCAGGTGCTCTACACGGTCAGGCTGCTGTATTCAGAATCTATTTCCGGTGATTTTCCACCACCACCCCAATTAGAGGATGCGGTAATTGAAACCATCGAGTCAGAAAAGAGGTACGAGACCACTATCAACAACCGCCGCTACTTTGTACTGGAAAAGCAGTATGCGATCTTTCCACAAAAAAGCGGCGTGCTGGTGATCCCAAGGGAGACATTCGTCGGCACGCGTGGCCAGCGCAGCCTGTTTTCCCAGCGTGAGCGAATCAGTGCTGCATCTGAGCAGCACCTGATCAATGTTCAGACTATTCCACGGGACTACAGGGGTGAAGACTGGATACCGGCAAAGCAGCTTTCGATCGGCGAAAACTGGGCGGAAGATCCTGTATTTCGCGTCGGAGAACCCGTCAACAGAATTCTTACCATGTCGGCAACCGGTCTGGCGGCTTCACTATTGCCACCATTTGCTGATCTCAAACTCGACAACGCCAAAACCTACGCAGATCCGCCCGATTCCAGCGAACGGGCCGGCGAGGAAGGCATCATTGCAACCAATACGACCACCATTGGGATCGTCCCCATTAAAGAGGGCAAACTGACCCTGCCGGAAATCCGGATTTCCTGGTGGAACACAACAACGGACAAGCAGGAGGTCGCCACTATCCCAGAGGCGACTTACATGGTTCTTCCCGCTATTGGATCTGTCTCGGTTGCACCCACCATTCCTGTTGCAGCATCAAAGGGTCAAACACAGAGCGGAGTTCAGTCA
>PBRP01000006.1 GCA_002726655.1 Gammaproteobacteria bacterium | reverse complement strand
CGGCTCTTTAAGTGTTTTCAACATGATAAAGACGCCTTCATAGATCACTATTGCCAAGTTAGCGAGACTTTCTGGCGCGACCATGACCACGCCCCTAGCAATGATAAAAGTGGCAATTATTTACATAAATTAAAATAGCCGCCCAAATGGAGCGGCTATATTTTTATTAACATATTGATATTAATAGTTAATATGTTGGTTGCGGGGGCAAGCAACAAGCAAGCTCCTACATTGTCTAAATTCATTTAACAACCGGGTAGCATCAACTTTGTGCTGCACAAAACAACTGTATTAATGCTAAACAGAGACTAGTTCGCATTTGTCTGACAGCGCCGTAATTTAGGTTAAATCCAGTTTGAACAGATTAACGGCGTTGTTGCGCCCTATTTGCAACCGGTCCGCTTCGGAAATATCGGAAACATCAAACCAGGTCGCGGCGTCCGCTGTCGTCTCAAACGGATAGTCCACCGAGAACATGATGCGGTCCGCGCCAATTTCGGTCATAGCGCAATGCAAGGTCGGATCGTGGAAATTGCCGCTGGTGGTGAGATGAACGTTTGACTGCATATAGTCCCGCATGGACTTTTTCGCCGGGATACCTTGGGGTGATTTTTTGATCCGGTGATCCAGGCGCCACAGATCATAAGGGATACGTTCGCCCAAATGACCGATGATCAACTGAACGTCCGGATAGTCATCGAATACGCCCGATCCCAAAAGACGAAGCGTATGCAGCGCCGTCTCCATAGCGAAGGCCCAGGGTGAATGTTCGAGCCAGGGATGGCCCTCATAACTCTGCAACCTGCTTTGAATGGGGTTCCTGGGGTGAAGATAGAGCGGCATACCGAGTTCCTGGACGCTGGCCCAGAAGGGCCGGTATTCGGGTAAGTCGTAATAAATGACTGTCTCCATATCCCCCTTGGAGGTAAAACCGTTTACCAAGGCGCCTTTGAAACCGAGTTCTTTGATGCAGCGTGTCAGTTCAATACAGGCGGCGTCCGGGTCCTGCAAAGGCAGGGCGGCGAAACCGGCAAAGCGGTCTGGCCGTTTTGCGACTTCTTCGGCCAAGGTGTCGTTGGCCCGCTGGGCCAGTTCGATGGCGTTGTCTACATTGGGTACGGCTTGAACCCCCGGCGCATTGAAGGACTGGATGGCCAGTTCGATACCGAACTTATCCATTTCGCCCAAGCGAATATCATGAAGGTCGGTCAACCGGCGTTTCAAATCCTCGCCGGTTCCAGGCAATGAAAAACGCGACATCTCGTTGCGGGTTTCCGGTAATGTGAAATGCTCCTCGAGAGCAATTTTCCCCTGCATTTATTCACCCTCCTACTTGTCCAGAAGTTTCGAGCCGAAAAATAGCGGCGACAGTGAATCGACAATCGGCATTGATTCCTCAGCTGCAAAATCCTCCAATCTGAGACCAGGATTTATGGGCCGGATGCGTTCGAAATCGGAACGGGCATCGGCGTCATTGGGCGGTGGTATGGTGGCGTCGATGAGCATTTTTGATCCGAACCGTTGCCACAGGGGTTTGCCGGCTGCTCCTAATTCCGGTAGAGCGGCGTCCATGGCGTGGTTGTGGGTACCCTTGATAATGTCAATATCCTGCTCAGGATTAACCCGCGTGGCCAAAGCCCACAGGACTTCCGAGTGATTGAAGATATCCACGTCTTCATCGACAGCAATGGCGAGCTTGGGGTGCTGGTATTCGGAAGAAAGTGCCGCCATAAGCAAGTTCTTCGCCTCGCCGTAATAGCGGGACGTCATCTGAATGACGAGACCGAAGATGCCGGGCAGAGCCGCCACATTGTGAATGTCCGGTCCTCCCGAAACTGTGGAAAGACGTTTATAGATCGTGGCGCACATGGGTATCTTATGAAAGACACAGCCTTCCATTTCCGAACCGTTCTGCAGATTTTTCCAAATCGCGTCTTCGCGCCGGGTCATGTATTGATATTCGACGATGGGGTTCTGGCCTGTACCCGTCACATAATAGTCCTGGAACTCGGAAAAAGGGCCTTCATCCTCACGGTAATCGGGCGGGATATACCCTTCGAGGACAATCTCCGCATCGGCGGGGACTTCAAGATCGACGGTCTCGCATTTGACCATACGCACCGCCTCGTCCATATAGCCGCCGGCGATTTCTATTTCATCGTCACCATAGGCCGCCGTCGTCGCCGCTGCGGCGTAGATCAGCGGATGATGACCGATCATGATGGCTACGGGCATGGGCTCGCCCCGCACCTGATACTTGAGATAGTTTTTCCAGGAGTGGCGGGGGTACAAAAGAATACCCGACTTGTTCGGTCCTTTGATCTGCAACCTGTGGAAACTCATATTACGCGCACCGGTGTCGGGATCCTTGGTGATCATCAGGCCGGACCCGATCACCGGACCACCGTCCCGCTGGCCCGCCACATGAACGGGCGTCTTGGTTAGATCGAATTCGTCCTTGGAGAGTTTGACCTCCTTGACCGGGCCATCCTCAACCATCACCGGCGGTATGGTCTTACCTAATCGATCCGCCACCAGGGGCACAACTTCTTCCTCGTTGGCGCCGAACGCCAGCGCGGCGTGACGCACATTTGCCGGCGCCTGCCCCAAAGACCGCCAGCCATTGGGAAGATTATCGAACAGTAAGGCCTTTTCCCGTGACTGGTACAGAAGCGAGCCCATTTCAGTCAGGGGATCGACGGGTTTGTCGATACGAATTAATTCGTTTGCTTCATCGAGTTCGTTGATCCAGGACCGCATGTCCTTGGGTTGATAATTTTTTCCGTCGGTCGTCGACATAAATTTTTACTCCCGTCATTTTACTCAAGGTGCTAAAAAATTATTAGCCTGCGTAAAAAATATTGACTTGAATTGATATTACCTTCCCCATTACCCTTAGCCAATAACTTAGAATTCGAATAAATATTTTATTTGTTCAGGGAGTGGATAATGGCCGAAACACTGCGAAAGACCGTCAATATGCTTGAAGATGAAACGCCGAAATCGGGCGGTAACATCCGAAATCTGATCCCCTATCATGATCTTCGCGAGTGGATCGAGGAAGCCGATAAACTGGATGAGATCACCCGCGTTGATGGCTTTGATACCGAAGAAGAAATCGGCATGGCGTCGGATCTGATCATGCATCCCGAAAACGCCAACAGTCTGCTGTTCGATAAAATTAAAGGCTATGACGAAGGCTATCGGATTCTGGTCAACTTCTTTGGCGGCAAACGTCAGAATATGACACTCGGATTCCCGACTGATTTTTCCAAGTTGGAATTGTCGGAAGCCTACTTCGATCATCAGATCAAGGATATGAACCCCATTCCGCCCGAGATTGTTAAAGATGGACCGGTTTTGGAAAATGTATTCAAGGGAGATGATGTCGACCTGCTGAAATTCCCAACGCCCTTATGGCATCCGGAAGATGGCGGCCGGTTCATCGGCACCGGCTGTTATACGGTTACGGTTGATCCCGACGACGGTTGGATGAACGCCGGCACCTACCGCATCATGATCCACGANAAAAACAGCACCGGATGTTACATCTGCCCCGGCAAACACGGGCGAATGCACCGAGATAAATACGAAGCGATGGGCCAACCCATGCCGGCGGTGACGGTTCTGGGCGGCGACCCGATGATGTTCCTGAACGCCTGCACCGAAATGCCGCCGGGGATGTCTGAATACGATATTGTCGGCGCCANGCGGGGCGAGCCGNTGAAAGTCATCAAGGGCGATATTACCGGCATTCCGTTTCCCGCCGACGCCGAGATCGTTCTTGAAGGCTATGTGCGGTTCGACAATAAAAGGGACGAAGGTCCGTTCGGCGAATGGACCGGGTATTTCGCCAGCGGCGTCCGCGACGAACCGGTATTCGAGGTTCAGGCGATTTATCACCGCAACAATCCAATCATCCTCGGCTGCCCGCCGCAACGGCCGCCGGACGAGATGTGCCGCTACCGNGCTGTCACCCGTTCGGCCATGCTGCGCGACAATATCACCAAGGCCGGCGTGCCGGACGTGANGGCGGCNTGGATGCATGAGATCGGCAATTCGCGGCTGTTCAACGCCATCGCCATCAAGCAGCGCTATCCCGGTCATTCCAAACAGGCCGGTTTAGCGGCGGCGTCTTGTCATGTNGGCGCTTTTTGCGGCCGCTACACCATCGTCGTCGACGAAGATGTTGATGTTTCCGATTTGGAGGAGTTGATGTGGGCGGTGGCGACGCGTTCCGATCCGGCGTCTTCCATCGATATTATCGACAATGCCTGGAGCACACCCCTTGATCCCAGAATTCCACCGGAGAAGAGAGCGGTTGGTGATTTCACCAGCAGCCGGGCGATCATCGACGCTTGCCGNCCCTTCCACTGGATCGATAAATTCCCTAAGGTAAACGCGCCAAGCAAAGAAGAAGCGCGCCGCGCTTTCGAGAAGTTCGGTTACCTATTGGAAGGTAAGAAATAAGGTGGCGAGTCTATAGTAATCCAGGCAACCAAAGAGCGACCGCAGGAAAGCCGATGATGGTCGCCAGACGAAAGAAATCACTGATGACAAACGGCGTAACGCCGGCGAATGTTTCAAGGAGCGAGACGTCTTCCGCCATGGANTTGATGACATAGACATTAATGCCGACCGGCGGCGTGATCAGTCCAGTTTCGACGACGCTGAGGACCAATATGCCAAACCAGATGGCGAGGGCTTCTTCGGANAGGCCGATATCGAAGCCCATGACGACAGGCAGGAACAACGGCACGGTGATTATGATCATGGCGAGTCCATCCATCACCGCGCCCATCAGAATGTAAATCACCATAATGACGATCACCACCCAAATCGGCGACATTTCGGCTTGGNTGATNGTTTCAGTGATCAGGACCGGTAGTTCTGAGAGCGCCATNAATGATCCATAGATCTCGGCGGCGATCAGGATCAGGAAGATCATGCCCGTAGTCTTGGCNGTATCGATCAGGCATTCCAGGAAATTAGCCCAGCTGATCTTGCGGGCGAGAGCGACGATTCCCGTGCAGGCCGCGCCGATGGCGGCACCTTCCGTGGGCGTGAATACGCCTTTGTAAATGCCTCCGATAACGATGAAAAAAATGACACCCACGGGCCAGACGAATTTGAGGCTGTGAAATCGTTCTTTCCAATCATAGCGTTCACCGGCGGGGCCGGACTCCGGTTTTACCCTCACATAAAACCAGACAGCGATGATGTAATAGAAGGTGGCGATCACGCCGGGGATGATCGCCGCCAAGAACAGATCGCCGATAGATTGCTCGGTAATGATGGCGTATATCACCAGAATGATCGACGGTGGAATCAGGATACCAAGGGTGCCGCCNGCCGCNAAGCAACCGGTGGATAAGGCGCCGGAATAGCCAAGTTTGCGCATCTCCGGGAGGGCGACGCTGGCCATGGTCGCTCCCGTTGCAATGGAAGATCCGCATATCGCTCCGAATACGGCGCACCCGCCAATGGTGGCGACGGCAATACCGCCGGGTTTGTGTCCAAACCAATTTCGAGCAGCGGCATAGAGAACGCTACTCAGACCGGACCGCATGGCAAGATTTCCCATCAAAAGGAAAATCGGCACGACGGAAAGCGAATAACTGGCCGTCCGGCCNACTGGTGCNGCTTCCAGGTAAATTAGCAATTGCTCAAAACTGGTCAATTGAGCCATGCCGACGGCGCCGACCGCGAACATTGCGATAGCAATCGGGGTTCTGAGTATGATCAAGCCTAAAAGAACGGCAAACATAAGGACGGCGAGTTCGGGGCCGCTCATACTTCCCGCCATTTAATAATTTTCCACAATGTTACCCAGCCCAAAACAGTTAATCCCGCCACACCAAAAGCATGCAGCCACCAAATTCTCATAGACAGGAACATGGATATTTCGTTGTTGTTGAATTTATCGATACCACCTAGGAACGCGGTATAAGCAAGCAGGCAGACGATCCCTAAAAAAATTATATTTTGAACAGCGTCTATGACGGTATTAACCTTTTTTGGCAGGCCGGTGGTAAAAAAGCTGGCGACGATATTGTTGTTGGTGGCGTGGGTGTAGGGAAAAAAGGCGAAGACAGCTATGGAAACGCCGAATTCTACGATTTCATAATCGCCGATGATGGGNTCACCAATGGTGTATCTCCCGATGACGCTAACCACTGTGAGCGCCGCGATAACCACCAAAACGAATCCACCGGTAACAGCGATCAAACGAATGGCACGTCCAATCCCTTTATTGTCGTTAAAACTACTGTTTGCNCCTTCCAAAGCCATCTCCAAAANCTCGTCTNCCAAAACAAAGACTCCCCCGCCACAATTATTGGCGGGGGGGNGCTTTTTAGCGGGNTGGATTATTTTGCGTATTTAGCGACGGCGGCGCGTGCGGCCGCGATTAGCCCCTTGCCGTCAATACCCTTGGCTGTCACTTCCTTGACCCAATTATCGATAACGGGTTGTGACATTTTTTTCCATTTAGTGCGATCAGCTTCGCTCAAAGTGGTGAGCTCATTACCGAGTTTTTTCGCAACTTTTTGGCCCGGAATATCAGCTTTTACCCAATCCGCGCCAAAGACGCGCGCCTGGGTCTTGCCCGAATTAGNGTCAAATGCTCTCTTTTGATCGGCCGATAAACCACCGTAACTTTTCTTGTTCATTGCCAGTAACAGAACTGGTTGATTCATATAAACGTAAGTATGAAATTTGGACATTTTGACGATTTTAGTAGGTAGGGCGATGGACCATGCCGTATAGACGGAATCGACAACATTGCGCTGATAGGCTTCCGCCATTTTAATACCGGGGATACCCACAGGAGTGGCGCCGAGGACTTTGAAAATTTGACCAACCGCGCGAGANGAAGAGCGGATTTTCTTCCCCTTCATATCGTCCAATGTTCGAATGGGCTTGTGGGAAAATAAGGCCATCGGACCGGCGGCATGCACAACGATCGGGTGAGTGTCCTTATAGTCATCCGCCAGCCATTTGTCATAAACTTCCATGATGGCTTGAGAACCGGCCAGAGCCGAAACACCGGCGACGAACGGCATTTCGAATACTTCCGAGCGCGGGAAACGGCCCGTGGTGTAGCCCGGTAAGGTCCAAGCCAGATCAACAAATCCTTTGCGCGCCTGATCATAAAGCTCTGACGGTTTGCCNCCCAATTGACGGGATGGGAAAAGTTTAATTTTGACAGAACCGTTCGAGTCTTTTTCCACCTTTTGCGCCCAGCGTTTGACCGCCTTGAAGGAAGAGGAAACCGGCGGCACAAAAGTATGTAAGCGAAGCATCGTTTCCTTAGCTTGGGCAATTTGACCGTTAGATGGGTTCAAGCTCAAAGCTGCTGCCAAGGCGATGAAAGAAGTAAGTTTTATTTTCATAGTTATTTTCTCCCCAAAAAATAATTGAACAAACCAGCGGGTTTAGAATATCTTAGAAATCTAACTAAATCCACTACCAAAAAGGGGCGCTGTCAGAGGAAACTCCGCTTTGACGGAGATTGGCTATTCTCATAATATTTTGTGATGAAAAATCACAATCCTCATCAATCGAGAGCCGGATTCCTGATCGGATAAGGTTTTTGGTAGGGACAAACATTTCCAAAGGTGCCTGGCACCTTTTAAAAAATTAACCTTTTAAAAGGCGACTTGATCGCCACCTTTGAGGGCCAAGCGTTCGCGGGCTTCGGTCGGGGTTGCCACTTCAAGCGACAGATCTTCAACAATATGCTTGATTTTAGACACCTGTTCAGCGTTTGATTTCGCCAACTCTCCCTTACTGATATAAAGCGAGTCCTCCAGGCCAACGCGTACGTTACCGCCTAAAATAGCGCCCGTTGTGACAAAGCCCATCTGGTGGCGTCCGGCAGCCAATATCGACCATTCGTAGTTTTCCTCACCAAAGAGTTTATTGGCCATCCGGCGCATGTGCAGGAGGTTTTCGATATCAGCGCCAATACCGCCGAGAATACCGAATATAGTCTGAACGAAGAATGGCGGTTTGACCAAGCCGCGGTCGACGAAGTGGGCGAGATTATACAAATGACCCATGTCGTAGCACTCAAACTCGAAGCGCACGCCGTGGCCTTCGCCGAGCTCTTTCAAGACCCATTCGATATCCTTGAAGGTGTTACGAAAAATAAAATCCCGGGTCATCTCGAGATATTCCGGCTCCCATTTGTGTTTCCACTCAAACGGTTTATCGAGGATCGGAAAGAGGCCAAAATTCATTGAGCCCATATTGAGTGAGGTCATTTCTGGGCTCGCCCGTAACGCTCCCTCGCAGCGTTCCTCCAATGTCATACCGTGACCCCCGCCGGTCGTTATATTTACCACCGCATCAGTCGATTGTTTGATGCGCGGTAGAAATTCCAAGAAAGTATCAGCCGACGGCGTTGGGCTACCGTCTTCGTTGCGCGCATGGAGATGGAGAATGGAAGCGCCGGCTTCGGCTGCCGCAATGGCGCTTTCGGCAACCTCATTAGGTGAGATCGGTAAATATTCCGACATCGTCGGTACGTGGATTGAGCCGGTAACGGCGCAAGTAATAATAACGCTTTTAGCCATAACTATAAGTCTCCCCTATTCATCAAATATAGCAACCGCACGGGTCCAGCCCGCCGAGGCGCCTCTAATTTTTACCGGAAAACACGCGATCTCAAAGCCATCTGATGGTAGTTTTTCCAGATTGTGCAATTTCTCTAAATGGCAGTAACCAATTTCGCGGCCAGCCTTATGGCCTTCCCAAATGATCTCTGCATTACCGGTTTCTGCATATTTATCTTTGGTATGAACGAACGGCGCGTCCCAGCTCCAGGCATCTGTGCCGGTGACGCGAACACCGCGCTCGAGCAAATAGAGCGTTGCCTCCCGCCCCATACCGCAACCGGATGAGACATAGTGATCGGTACCATAGGCTTTGCCTGCCGCAGTATTGATCACGACGATTTCCAACTCTTCT
>PBRP01000015.1 GCA_002726655.1 Gammaproteobacteria bacterium | reverse complement strand
ATCCTCTAGCTTTTTAAAATTGCGCGTATTTAGATATTCCGCAGTTATGGGGTTTGTAATTTGATGCATCGCTTTTTGGGGTACCGATATTACGGTAGCGATATAAACGCCAATAGCGTGGCGCCAAGAGCACCCGCCAGACGAATGAATTTTTGAGTTAGGTTCATCTTTTTTCCCCCATTTGTGTGATTTCCCGGCCATTCTTTTTATGGCTCGTCTGGCTTGTAAAGCGAACAATGTCATACTTGTTCGGATCTCTTTCTTATTTAAGTATAACGCGCTGGATTATGTCCCAAGTCGGAGCCCCGGTACAGGCCCAATTCCCTTATTTATCTGATTACAGCTCAATTCCTACAGAAATTTCATCAAAACTGTAATAGTCACCTTGCCGATTTGTGGCAGTCCGCTGGCTGATGCTTTCAGCAAGTCCTTTTGACCAAGTAAAAAATATCTTCAGCTATCCACGATTAGACATGGATTTGACATGAAAAGGGGCTTTATCGGTACTATACTCAGTCGACATGATCTGGCCGGTGGCAGAGATAATTGGCGAGTTGCCCAGGTATTTCGAACTAAGAGCCGGGGATTCAATCTTCACCGGAACACTGGCGGGCGTCTCCACCGTCGCTGCCGGAGATCATTTACAAACAACGATCGAACGTGTTGGAGAGCTCGAATTCGATCTAGTGGCTGAGTAGCTGTCTTTGAATACTGACCAGGCGATTCTCTTAACAATACTGCTGGCGTTGCTGATACTGTTGGTTTGGGGGAGATGGCGTTACGATATTGTGGCTTTAGGTGCACTGTTTGTGGCCAGCCTGTTTGGTCTGGTGCCACAGACAGAATTATTTTCCGGATTCGGTAATCCCGCCACTATAACCGTAGTGCTGGTATTGATTGTAAGTTTCGGTCTCACTAAATCCGGTGCGGTCGAATTTATAACCGAGGTAATTGAACCGGTTGCCACAAATCCCTTTCTCCACATTGCGACGCTGACTTTCCTTGCAGCATTTCTTTCCATGTTTATGAACAACATCGGGGCGCTGGCGTTGTTGATGCCTATTGCTATTCAATCTACTACGGCTGCCGGTCGACCACCCGCAACTGTATTGATGCCGTTGTCATTTGGTTCCATCCTGGGCGGCTTGGTGACGCTCATTGGCACACCACCAAATATTCTGATTGCTAATTATCGCCAACAGGTTACTGGTGAAGCATTCACTATGTTCGATTTCGCTCCCGTCGGTGGGGGAATTGCTATTTGTGGAATCATCTTCATGTTGTTTATAGGTTGGAGACTGGTAAAGGTTCGTAAACAAACTGCTGGCCTGGAATTGTTTGATGTTGAAAAGTATTTGTTTGAGTTAAAAGTTACCGAAGATACTGCCCTTCTTGGAAAGACCGTTAAAGAATTAAAAGGAATGCTACGCGAAGAAAAAATGGATCTGTTGTCCATGGTTCACAAGCGCGAAAAGATATCAAATGTTTACTATGCTCGGGTACATATATTGAGTAAGAATGACCTGCTAATGATTCAAGGCTCACACGAAGACGTAGACAGTTTTGCTGCCACTCACAAACTAGAAATGTTGGCGGCAGAAAACGCGAGGGAAGAAATTCTGCATTCCGACGACACTCA
This sequence comes from Gammaproteobacteria bacterium, assembly GCA_002726655.1. Classification (GTDB taxonomy): domain Bacteria; phylum Pseudomonadota; class Gammaproteobacteria; order Pseudomonadales; family Azotimanducaceae. The sequence continues at coordinate 39,687 of PBRP01000015.1, read as the reverse complement.
AATTTCTGAAATTGTAGTCACACCCAATTCGCCAGTGCTTGGCCGCACACCTGCTGATATTCGCTTCAACAGTAAGTATGGAGTGAACTTGTTGGCGGCGTCACGTTCTGGCACGCCACATCGAAGCCGCCTTCGAGAGTTTGAATTCGAAGTCGGCGATGTTCTGCTACTGCATGGGGGAGAAGAAGAATTACAAGAGGCAATCATCAAGCTCAATTGTTATCCGCTGGCGCGGAGGACCCTCGATCACAAACACTCAGGAAAAGCGTTATTGGCGTTAGCTGTATTTATTATCGCCATTGCCTCTGTAGCGTCGAGTCTTATCTCGATTCAATTGGCGTTAGGTATCGCCACTGTAGCGATGGCGCTGCTGAAAATAGTACCTATCAGAGAATTCTATGATGGTATTGATTGGCCCGTAGTAATCTTGTTAGGCGCGATGATTCCACTCGGCGCTGCACTTGAGACCAGTGGAACGACAATGCTGCTGGTAGATGGCATATTGTCTCTTGCCGGAGACCAGTCACCTGTTTTGATAATCGCCATGCTGCTTATCATTACCATGACCGTTTCCGATGTACTGAATAACGCAGCAACAGCAATATTGATGGCGCCTATTGCATACCATATTGCACTTTCCCTGAATTTAAACCCAGATGCATTTTTGATGGCAGTTGCTGTGGGCGCTTCATGCGCATTCCTTACACCCATAGGGCACCAGAATAATGCGCTCATAATGGGGCCAGGTGGCTATAAATTTAGCGACTATTGGCGCGTGGGACTGCCATTAGAAGTAGTTATCGTTGTAGTAGCCTTACCCCTGTTACTCATTTTCTGGCCCATCTGAACATCTAGCGAATCCTGAATCCAAGTCCGCAAAATCCGATGTGTAGCGGCTATTGAACCTAAATTCCATCAACAGTGAGACTTTTTTCAACTTCTCTTGCTATGAAGCAACCAACTAACTATATCTGGCCGTTCTCGCCACTGCAGTTCTGTTGAATAAGAGTGTTCAAAATGCCAGCTTTTCTTGGTAGCGGACACAGCGCCAAAACGAGAGTAGTCATCAGCACCGCTTTTCATTAGCCGTTCTGGACATCGACTAGTTTGCTGCTAAATACCAGGTATAGGGCATCCGCCTGCAAGGCTGCTCGGCCAGGCTAACATCATATTAGAGCATTCTTTAGTAGTGGCCTTGCTGCCCGATGTCTTGCCCAGGGCGTTGCACTGCAAAGTATCCTTCTTGCTATCATAGCCCAGGTCTTTAGCTCGCTCCTTCCAGTCTTCATAGAAGTTCTTTTCCGTACCTAGCTTCGAAATCGTATCGTTGATAGGTCTTCACCATATAGACGAGGACTTCCAAACCAAACATCTGCCCTGCAAGAGCCAGAGAAGACCCCCACTGACCAGCACCGGTTTCTGTAACCAGTTTTTTTACACCGTCCTGTTTATTGTAATAGGCCTGCGCTACTGCACTGTTTGGTTTATGCGACCCAGCTGGACTAACACCTTCATTCTTGTAGTAAATTTTCGCTGGGGTTTCAAGCGCCGCCTCAAGCCTGCGCGCTCTGTGCAGTGGCGATGGCCGCCACAGTCGATAGATTTCCCGAACTTCATCGGGGATCGGAATCCAACGCTCCGTGGAGACTTCCTGTTCGATGACGCCAGATGCAAATAGAGGTGCCAGCATATCCGGGGTGACAGGATTGCCGTCCGGACCCAGCACAGGATGTGGCGGGTTCGGCATATCTGCCACGATGTTGTACCAGTGATCTGGTATCTCGTCTTCGGCAAGAGTGATTTTGCTAACTGACTTCATAAAGGTATAGCCGTCCGTAAAACAGCGAATGCTAACACGACTGGTCTCAAAATTTCATGAACCCAGTTGAACTCCAGCTTTTGGCCAGGCTTTGATCGTTGCTTTTTATCAGTGGGGAGAATTCAAATTAGAACGCCGTGAGATAGCGGTATTCGACCGCAAAAATGTCCGCGAACCCGGCGCGGAACTAAATCTGCGAAAGTTTTAGCACCACGCAGGGGTAACCATTGTTCTCGCTATCGAATTTGCTGACTCTGGCGAAGCCTTCGCTTGCATAGAGATTCAAGGCGGGTGTATTCCCCTTAAGCACATACACACTTGCTTTAGTTCTAATCTGACGCACCCCTTCTCGCAAAAGTTTTCGTCCTATACCCTTGCCGGAGTCTTCCGGGTCCACGTAGAGCCACCCAACTTCATCTTCGCTCACACCAACAAAACCGAGGATTCGACCAGCAGCAGAGGCTACCAGCTTGCGGCACTGCTCGAACTGTTCAAGGTCTTTTTCATCATCCGCAAGTGGTACAAAGGCTCTTGGATCACACGAGCCTTCAAGTTCAATGGGCCTGGCAAGGTCATGGATTCGCCTTACCTCTTGCCAGTCATCTTCCTCATATTCCCGAATCAAAATATCCACCATCTGCAGGTCCTTCTAGCATCAAGTCCACTTTCAGACCCGGCGATTATGACCGGGCTCGCGCAACAATATCAACGGGCAGAGACGATTGTGAAGCCATGATCTGGCCAGACTAACGGGATAGAAGTTAACCAGATAGCTAGTTCGTGTCCGGATTCTGACATCGAGCGGGCTCGCGCGCGAGTCCGATAGTCCTTAACAAGTTATTGATTTATATATCAGACGTTATTGTAGTGTTGCGTTATTTGGCCAAATTACTCTATTTACGGCCAGGAACTGGCTATATCACCAACTTTGCAATCCGCCAAAAACCAGTGCAAAGTTGTGGGCCGCAAGAAATAGACCAGGAAAAAGGAGCCAATCATGGATCTGGAATACAGCGACAAGGTTCAGGAACTGCTTGCCCGCGTAGAAACCTTTATGGATGAACATATATTCGCCCATGAACTCGACTACTGGGAGTGGGTCGATGATGCGGAAAACCTCTGGCAGTACCCCCCCTGGTTCGAGGATCTAAAATCAAAGGCTAAAGAGGCTGGAATCTGGAATTGGTTTCTTCCCCGTGACTATGAGGACCTGAGCCCCGGACTAAGTAACCTTGAATTCGCCCCGATTATGGAAAAAATGGCACGGGTACCCTGGGCGCAGGAGATATTCAATTGCAGTGCACCGGATCGCGGGAATATGGAGGTGCTGGCCAGATTCGGCAACGAAAAACAGCAGAGGCAGTGGCTTGACCCCCTCATGAATGGAGAGATCCGGTCTGCCTTCTCAATGACTGAACCGGGCGTGGCCTCCTCTGATGCGGGCAACCTGGAAGCGACCATCGAACGAGACGGAGACGAGTACGTTATCAATGGCCGCAAATGGTTTACTTCCAACGCTTTTAATCCTCTGTGTAAAGTGTTCGTCATGATGGGCAAAACTGACCCGAAAGCAGCCCGCCACAAGCAGTTTTCAATGATTCTTGTACCCAAGGATACGCCCGGCGTAATTCTTGAGAGGCCGGTACGGGTCTGGGGTGGCATGCACTCACCGGGCGGACACGCCCAGGTTCTCTATGACAAGGTCCGGGTGCCAAAAGAAAATCTGATACTTGGCGAGGGACGTGGATTTGAGATCGCCCAGGGTCGACTTGGACCAGGCCGATTTCAATATGCAATGATGTTTGTAGGCATGGCATCGAGAGTCCTTGAACTAATGTGCAAACGTGTGGATCAGCGGGAAGCCTTCGGTGAAAAGCTGTCCGCTAAAACGAGTATTCAGCATGATATCGCCCGATCTCGTTGTGAAATTGAGCAATGCCGGCTCCTGGTATTGGCTGCAGCTGATAAGATGGATAAGTTTGGCGCCAAAGGCGCCAGAGATTACATTTCAATGGTTAAAGTCGTAGCGCCTCAAATGTGTCAGAATGTCGCTGACCGAGCAATTCAGTCGTTTGGCGGCATGGGCTTTACGCAGGATACACCAATAGTGCACATTTACATGGCGAGCCGTGTCTGTCGTATTGCTGACGGCCCTGACGAGGTACATATGTCGCAACTTGCGAGACGCACAATACGGGATATAGTATAAGTGAATTTTTCTTTAGCACATGAACACGGTCGTTTTGTCGATATCGACGGCGCGATAAATTTTAGGGACTTTGGCGGATATGAAACCAGGAGAGGAGGATGTGTCCGCTGGGGTCGTTTGTATCGCTGCGGCTCTCTTCACCGAATACAGTCGTCAGACTACCAGCTATTTTCAGAGCTTGATATCGGCGTGATATGTGATCTGCGCCGGCTGGACGAAGCGGAAGAAGCTCCCGCGGTGGAAAGCCCGCCTTTCGATTGCCGGGTTCACATACCTATAGCTCCAGGAAGTGCTATGGGAACCGCTGAGGATATACCTGATGATGTCACAGGTGATGACCTCAGGCTATTTATGGCATCCATGACCGGTGAGATTGCCAAGTCTCATCATTCAGACTATACGCTGTTGTTTGAACAGCTCATGAAAACTGAGTCTGGATTTTTACTGCACTGCTCAGCAGGGAAGGACCGAACAGGTTTTGGAGCGGCCCTGATTCTTGCGGCACTGGATGTCGATGATGAGCTGATTTACCAGGACTATATGCTCAGTAATCATGGGATTGATAGTGGAGCTGAGGCCAGGTCAAGATTAGAGAAGATTTTTGGTTTTGAACTGGATGAAGACATGTTCCAGGCACTGGCTGGCGTTTACCCGGAGTATCTGAAAGAAGCATACACAGAGGTTCACAAATTGCATGGCTCCATGCTGGGCTATCTCGATGCGATCGGTATAGACGACTCTGTGCGACGGAAATTACAGGAAAGACTGGTTGAGTAGCAATATCAGGTAGGCAAAGCCTGGTGCGCAGGGCCAGCGTCATTAACTCATCAGTACCCTGGGCAGACCCAGCCATATCACACGGGTGGGTCTGCCCAGGCTACCAACTTGTTACGGCATTACACCAGCCAACGCGGCCATGGTGGTCCCACCGAATATTCAGCCACACCGTATCCTCTTTCACCGGTTTCTTCGACTTCAAAATCGAAAAACGGCTCATAACAATCCAGGCGATTTTCCAGGTCATTCTCTCCCCGGTCCCACAGCTTCACCTGGCCATATTTGCGACCTGTGCGCACGTGAAGCGTCTCACCGTCCGGCATTTTCATTGTGTAACGGAATGCGACAGCGTCCCGCTCATTGTCAGAAAATAGTGGTTCGCAGCTTGCACCGTGCAGTGGGCGAGAACCGTTCTTGTCTGATACAAATCCACCCGGCATACCAGCAATACCAACCCCGTCATCGAACAGGCCGAGGCAGTTGATGTGTTGATCCTTTAACTGGATTGAAGGCCAGAAATGAAATGCGTTGTTCTGCTGCCCGTATTCCCACTCCGGATCTGCAGCAAAACGGGTCGACCAGGAGTGATCCCGGTGAGACCATGAATCCAGTTGTCTCGTTTCACCCTTGTTAGGGCCACCGCGAATCTCAAATGGACCTGTGCAATGCAGTCCCTGTTCGAAATGACCTCCATAGTAGTGACCCGTCGCAAGGGGATTCCCCTCAAGATTGTCATGGTAGTCAAAGACATCAAACCTGCCTTTGAAACTCAAATCGAACCCGAATCTCGGCCCGTCAAAGGTGATTCTGATTTCCTCTAAAGGATTCACCACCTCATAGGTCAGCAACCCATCCGACCAGGGTCCCTGATCCGCCTCTGGTGTCAGGGGATGTTTGTTCCCGTACTGTTGTACAACACCGTCAATCACGTACAAGGCTTCAAACCGACCCCAGCCCTTGTTGGTCAGGTGAAAGTGATTGATGCCAAATATATTGGCTTCACGATCCACGACACTGACCCAGAGCGTATCTCCCCAGAGCCCTGCTGAATGCTCCTCAGGAGCAGCATGCCGATATTCATCTTCTGCTTTAACAACCATCTATTTCCTCCACTAAATTGGTACCTGCATTGATCACATTGATATGCGAGCGAGGGATAATAACAGGAAAATGGATACAGGGTTTGGCTGGCAATAATTGACCTGCCTCTTAATCGCCCGAGGATCTGCTCCTTAATTCGCGACGCACAATCTTGCCGGTAGCTGTCATGGGAAACTCCGCCACGAACTCGAATAAGTGTGGCACCTCATGATGGGCCAGGCGACTCCTGACGATCTGTTTTAGTTCTTTGACCAGTTCATCACTCCCGTCGTAGCCCTCTGCAAGAATGGCAAAGGCCTTGATCTTTTCGGTCAGTACAGGATCAGGTATACCAACGACTGCCGCCATCGCAACCGCTGGGTGAGAAATCAGCACATCCTCTATTTCACTGGGTCCGATTCGATACCCACGGCTGGTGATCACATCGTCTTTTCTGCCCTTGAACCAGAAGTAGCCGGCATCATCCATAACGCCTAGATCCCCGGTTATAAGCCAGCCATCAGCATATTTCTCTTTAGTTGCCTGGGGATTGTTATGGTATTCAAGCATCATGACAGGGTCGGGAGCCTTGAATGCAATATTGCCAACGTTCCCAGCTTCAAGCACTTGTCCCAGGTCATCGACTATTGCGCCTAAATGACCGGGAGCCGGTTTACCTAGGGAACCGGGCCGGGCCTCCATTACTCGCGAATTAGTTCCTAGAACAACATTACACTCGGTTTGCCCGAAGCCTTCGTTTAAGACTGTATTGAGGTTATCCTCAGCCCAGGCTATCAATTCCGCGCCGACTGCCTCAGCACCGCTAACGACTACCCTGAGTGTCAACGGATGACGATCCTTTGCATCTTTCACCTGGCGCATCAGCTTGAGAACCGTTGGTGTCAGCAGTGCACAGGTGACCTTGTGTTCCGACATCAGCCTGTATGCATCCTCCGCATCAAATTTTGCCGCATCAGAACAAATCACAGGGATACCTCCATACCAGCCTGGCATCAGAATATCCATCAGGCCAGCCAGCCAGGACCAGTCTGCAGGTGACCAGATCACATCATTTGGTTGCGGGAAGAAATCGAACATGTACTCAATACCGGACATGTGCCCCAGCATGGTCCGGTGCCCCTGTGTTGCTCCCTTGGGGTTACCGGTGGTCCCGGAGGTGTAATTGATGATTGCCGGGTCATCTGAGCGAGTGATTAGGTTTTCAAATTCAGATGGATAGCCTTGCAGGAATGACCAGTAGTTTTCGTCATCATTGGAATCGACTACTAGTATTTTCTCTATTGAGGGCAGTTGATCTCGAACCGCAGCAACCTTTTGCAGGTTCTCCATATTGGTCACAATGACTTTTGCCTGGGTATCGTTCACCCGGTAAATAATCGCATCGCTACCGAAGAGGATGGAGATTGGCGACGAAACCAGTCCGGCTTTCCAGCAGGCCACGTGAGTGATTGCTGCCTCGGGGGCCTGGGCCAGCAATATTGAAACAACATCCCCTTTAGCCAGGCCAAATTCCGTCAAACCATTTGCCAGCTGGTTGGCGTAACCTCTAACCGCCTGAAAGCTGTACCGGGTTATTACTCTATTTGAATCTTCATGAACCAGCGCGATCTTCGTAGGGTCGTCAGCATGCCGATCGCAAACATCATGGGCAATGTTGTAGTGCTCAGGAATATCCCACTGGAAGTTGTCGTATATTTCCTGGTAGCTGTCTCCCTCTGGTATTAGCATCTCGATCCTCAGCGTCGCATCAATAATTCATAAGTATAAGCTAAATGATTCACCCTGCTGCTGGCAGAATGGTCCGGTTGAATACACCTGCGTTACCACTTTTCACTAAATGGCCGCAGATCAAGTTCATGGGTCCAGGCGGAACGATGCTGTTTATGAAGCGTCCAAAATGCCTGCGCGATCGCATCTGGTGCAAGGGAACCATCTTCCCCCAGGGATTCAAGATATTCGCCATAGCGGCCGCGAACAATATCACCATTAATGATGCCATCAATCACCACGTGTGCAACATGTATGCCCTGTGGTCCATATTCACGCGCCAGTGCCTGAACGAGATTACGCAAGGCAGCTTTAGTGGCGGCAAAATGTCCGAACCCTGGCCGGCCGCGCAGTGAAGCGGAAGCTCCGGTGAACAGCATCGACCCTTTTCCTTGCCGCTTGAGGATTGGCATGGCACGTTTAGCGGTAAGAAATGCACCGTAGCAGCCAATGCGCCAGAACTCTTCAAACTGTTCTGGTGTCAGGTCTTCAAATGGAACGGGCAGGTTGCTGCCCGCATTAAAGAGCACGGCTGCCAGTGGTTCCTGTCGATCCTCAACACGTGTAAACAAGGCATCCTGATCTGCTTCGGACGTAACGTCTGCCACTTGACCTTCTGCAGAACCACCGCCTGCCTCAATCTCTTTTGCAGTGGTGTCCACCTTTTCCTGCGTCCGCCCTGAAACAATTACATGCAGACCATTTTGTGCAAAATTTCGCGCCAATGCACCGCCAACACCATTCGGCGCTCCGGCGCCGAGGATAACAACCGTCTCAGACATGACTTGCTCCTTTTCAAATAGTAGTAATTGAAGGCGTCCAGGATTGAAACAAGATCCTGGGCAGAGTGTACAAAATATCCGTTGCATTCCTTAAGTGAGGTCGATGCAGTGGGAATTCCGACTTCTTGTGTCCCGATTTCTTCGTGTTAGACTTGTGAAACGCTGACAATACCAAAGAATTTGCTATCTATGGCAGTAAACCCCGGGTTCTTTGAGGAACTAAAGAGACGTAATGTCCTGAAAGTAGCAACAGCCTTTGCTGTTGCCAGTTTCGTTATCCTTCAGATTTGCGATATTGTTTTTCCGGCCATCGGGTTGTCCGATGACGCTATTGGTTTCGTAATAAATAATAGCCCTCGTGGCCCTGTTCCCCGCCTTAGTTACATTTGCCTGGATGTTTGAATTCACCCCGGTAGGATTACGTTTCACACGACAAGTCAGCATCAAGGAATCAATCACTTCCAGGACCGGCCGCAAGATTGACTTCGTCATTATTGGCTTATTGTCTCTCGCACTGACTTTCTTTGCCTACCAGTATTTCCAAATACCGGATCCTTTACCCACTGAAACTGATCGGATAGCGGGAAATACCTCTTTGATTCAAACAAGAGTAGCTCCCTCAGTAGTCGATGAAGATACGCGCCCCTCTGTAGCTGTGTTAGCTTTCGTGAACATGAGCAGCGATAAAGAGAACGAGTATTTCTCTGACGGGTTATCTGAAGAACTACTCAATGTCCTTGCAAAAACCAAAGGTCTCAGAGTCGCCGGGCGGACCTCCAGCTTCTTTTACAAGGGTAAAAACAAGAACCTCACAGAAATTGGTAAGGAGCTAAATGTTGACAATATACTCGAGGGAAGCGTTCGCAAGTCCGGCAACCAGGTTCGAATAACAGCACAGCTTGTAAGTGCAGGAGATGGTTTTCATCTTTGGTCCGATACCTTCGATCGTGAAATTGATGACATCTTCGCCGTCCAGGATGAGATCTCTTCCCAGGTTGTGATGGCGATGAAAATTGCGTTGTTAACCGACGGTGTAATGGTTGCCGACCGGCGTACAAATAATTCAGAGGCTTATGATGTATATCTTCGCGCCAAGAACGCACTCTATTCAAGACAGTTCGATGCTGTTCTGCATGCCATGGATTTGTATCAGCTATCCTCCAGTCTGGATCCAGAATATGCAACTCCCAGGATAGAGCATGCAGCAGCACGACTGATTGCCTACAACAATAACAACTATGGAACGCTCGATGAAGCATCCTCTATTGCGAAGGCCGAACTGGATAAAGCAAAGTCCCTCGGATTCGAAACATCAGATTATTACGCCACACTTGGGCTTTATCACAACCACATGGGTTATGTTTACCCTGGCCACTTTGTTAAGGCAGAGGCCGCATACCTGAAGGCGATTGCGGTGAATGAGAATAACGTCAACGCCTACATCTGGTATTCCACACTTCTCAGGGAAAGCGGCGATCACAACAATGATGAAAAAGAAATTCAGCTTCTGGAGACGGCGTTAAGGCTGGATCCCCTGAACCGGGTTGCCAATGGAAACTATGGCGTTTCTCTTTCTCAACATGGGCGGCTGGAAGAAGCTGAGAGCCACTTGAAGCGCCTGGCCCACCTCGACCCTGAATACCACACCTACCAGGGTAACGTTGGCATTCACTACCTGACATCAGTAAGGCTGGAGGAAGCAATTGAGATCGCAGTCAAATTGCCTTCGACGGATAGGCAGAAGGCCTATATCGCATCTACCACCCTGTTCAACTACAACGATATTGATGCCGTTCTGGATCTCATCAATCAGGTGCCGGTAGAAAGTGAGGCCTATGAATATATGCAACTCTTGGAAACGACATGGAACGCCCCGAGGGTTGAGCTAATTGCCGAGGCTAAGGTGCATCTGCTTCAGACTGATGAGGAAGCCTATGGCCTCATACTGATCAACAGGCTGATGCAATATGGTGAGTACGATGTGATTCGCCGGCTCGTCGAAAATGCGCTACCTAAAATGGCGCTGGTGGATCCAGACGTTGCCGGGGCCCGGTACCTGGACGGTTCAAGGACTGCCTACCTCACAGCCATCTACAAACTTGGGCAGACAGAACGTTCAAAACTGCTCGCGAAGAAAATCCTGGCTTTCAATGCAGGCGTGCCTCATATGGGCATTGGTGGCAAGGGCGCAGCAGATGTATTGTGCTACCAGGTTCTCGGTCAAAGTGAAAAAGCCATCCAGGAATTCCTCGCTGTCACGCGGGCTGGTTGGCTGGGCTACTATGGAGATGGGTACAAGGATCACCCGCTGATGGATGAGCTTCGTGACGAGCCGCGCATACTAGGAGCCATTAAGAAAATTGAAGATGAACTGAACCGCCAGAAAGAAGCTGTGTACGAGAAGCTCAACCGCCACAACCTGATTAGTTCTTCAATCTAAAATCCGGGGGCAGTTTACCTATTGGCCCCAATTTCCTGGCAACTATCAGCAGCCGGTTTGCCTGCGAACCGATCGGCCACCCACTGCCTGAAAGCATCAAATCCCTGGTTCAAAGGCCCGCTATGTTTAGCGCCTTCATAGACATCAAGGGTTACAGCGACATCCTCATTACACAGATCGACACTGAAGTTTCGGACATCTTCAAACCGAACGAGAGGGTCTGCGCTACCCTGCCCGATATAAACGGGTGCTGACCAGCCTGATACAGGTACATCCATTTTTTCAGCGCCACTGGCGGTACCGGGCGCCTTGCCAAATGGAACAACTTTAAGACTTTGGCCCTGGGTCAGTTTGGCCTTCATACCAATGCCAATAAGTTCACCAACGCAGAGTGTGTCTGCATAGGGCAGCAACTCCATTGCCGCATCAGAAAAGGTATTACTCGACTGGAAGGCTGGCTCATAAACCTCAAAGCCGCGTGCCAGATACAAAGACATACCGATGAAGGGGTTTGGATCTTCCGCCCTGCCAGTAAAAAACCTGTCCTTCCAGTTTACCGCGGGCGCAGTTGCCAGGGTGCCACGAAAATCAAGTTCCGGTGCGCTCGCTGCCACAAAGGCCCCGGTATACAGAGCGCCCTGACCACCCTGGGACTGCCCTAATACCAACCATCGCTTTGAAAGATTGAGTTCTAATTGCTGAGCGGCTCGTACCGCATCAATATTGCCATTGGCCTCGGACCGGCAATGCAGATAAGCATGACCTCCCGGGGTTCCAAGTCCCTCGTAATCCGTGGAAACAATGGCATAACCTTCCGCCAACCACTTATTGAGATATTTGATATCGCGCTCAGATCGGCCCCTATAAGATGGTGCGCAGACATCAGCTACACCCACCGTACCGTGGGACCAGGCAAGAACCGGCCAGCCACCTTCAGGGGCAACACCCTTCGGGATCAGGACATCACCAGAGACAGCAACTGGCTGGTCATTCCATCCCTGAGATGCGTATAAAATTCGCACTCCTTTCGAAGCAGCGTTAAGTACGAGTTTTTCTTCCAAAGGTTCCTGTCGCAGGAGTTGACCAGGATGGGAAGGTACATCTTCCTGCCAAACGTAAAAAGGTGCAGCACCCTCAGCCAGAGCGGGAAGCACAAGATGAACCTGACATGAGGCTACAAGAATGGCAATGATGGTGGTTTGACTAAAACGATTCTTCAAAGTTGGTCCATGTTGTTGTAATCGGGGACAGTTTAACAATTTTGACAGAATTGCGGAGCAGTTTGCATTTACCTGAACTCGACTGAGAACTTAAGAAATGTTTACGCCCTCCGCTTCCGTAGCGGAGCAAAATCCTGGCGGCAGCCACCACCGGAACCGGCTTGCCCGCATGGTGTCATTTGATCGCTTCAAGTATCATCCCTGCTCCAGGCTAAGTATTCGAAATCCGTAGTTAAAGGCAGAAAAGATGAGCAATGAAACATTCAGGCAAGAGGTCAAAGATTGGCTGGCGGAAAACTGCCCACCCGGTGCCCGTGGCGATGGGCAGATCCCAACCGGCAGCACTAAAATAGTCCTTGAAGACCCGGACACAAAACTCTGGCTCAAACGCATGGCTGAAAAGGGCTGGACCGCGCCGACCTGGCCGACCGAATATGGTGGTGGAGGTTTGAGCACGGAGGAGGCCGTGATACTCCTTGAAGAAATGCAGGTCATTGATGCGAGGGCACCTCTGCTTGGCATGGGTATTCGCATGATTGGCCCGACGCTCCTTGAGTTTGGCACAGATGATCAGAAGCAGCGCCATCTTCCCAAAATCGTGCGCGGTGAAGCTGCCTGGTGCCAGGGCTACAGTGAACCAGGAGCAGGTTCTGACCTTGCCAGTTTGCGCACGCGTGCAGAAGATCAGGGTGATTTCTTTTCCATCAATGGGCAGAAAACCTGGACTTCCGGTGCCCAGTACGCAGACTGGATGTTTGCCCTGGTCAGAACCAACCCGGATGTGCCGAAGCACGAGGGCATCAGCTTCATGTTATTGGATATGGATCAGCCAGGTATCACCACCAAACCTGTACAATTGATCTCCGGCAGTTCTCCCTTTTGCGAAACCTTTTTTGACAATGCCATTGCCCAAAAATCGGATCTCATCGGCAAGGTCAACCAGGGCTGGTCAGTGGGAAAACGCCTGTTACAGTACGAACGATCAGGCCAGGGTGGACTTGCAGGCAGTCCCAGGCTCGAAACCGGCGGTATTCGTGGCGACCTTAGCCCAATGGATAGTATCGCCAAACAATATGTGGGAGAAAATGACCAGGGTCTGATTGCCGACACCGATTTTCGTGATGAGGTCATTCGCCACCACATGAATTCCCACTCCTTCAAGCTGACCCAGAAACGGGTAGGTGAAGAAAACAGCTTCGGCAAAACACTGGGAGAGGCCACATCAATCTTCAAGATTTTTGGCTCAAACCTTGCCAGAACGGGCGCAGAGCTCAAAATCAGGCTGATGGGTACCCAGGGACACGGCTGGGAAGGCGAGATGTTCTCAGATGATGAGTTGGAATCGACACGCACCTGGCTTGCAAGCCGCTCCATTACCATCTACGGCGGTACAAACGAGGTACAGAACAACATAGTCGCCAAACGCGTGCTCGGCCTACCCGACTGAGAAGCAAGGGGGCACTGAGGCATCAGTGTCCCCATGACGCAAGTTGCTGACTTCTGCGGTGAAAAAGTATACCCTTCGGGCCCCACATATTAGGTAGCCAGCAGAGACAGGCTGGCGAACTACACACTAAGTTATCGAGGTAAATCAAAGTTGACGACATCCAAGATCATATGGACAAAGATCGATGAAGCTCCGGCATTGGCAACTTTTGCCTTTCTGCCAGTTGTACAGGGCTTTACAAAGGACACTGGTATCGAAATTGAATTGTTGGATATTTCCCTGGCTGGAAGAATTATTGCGAATTTCCCTGAAAACCTTGAAGAAGCCCAGAAGATCCCTGATTACCTCACTCAGCTCGGAGACCTTACTCAGTCCCCGCAGGCCAATATTGTCAAGCTGCCGAATATCAGCGCATCAATTCCACAATTGCAGGCGGCTATCACGGAACTCCAGGAGAAAGGGTACGACATCCCCGACTATCCTGAGGAACCAAAGAATAACGAGGAGATGGCTTTACAACAGCGGTTCGCCAAATGTCTTGGCTCCGCGGTAAACCCGGTACTCCGGGAGGGAAACTCTGACCGAAGAGCAGCAGTATCGGTCAAGCAGTTTGCCCAGAAAAATCCGCACAAGATGATGCAGCCATGGCCTGAGTCCGGATCCAAATCACAGGTCACTCACATGACGGGCAAGGATTTTTATGAAAGTGAAGTTTCCACCACGGTTAAGGACGCCTGTAGCGTAAAAATTGAATTCCATGCTGCAGATGGAACAAGCAACACACTTAAGGAAGGTTTGGCTCTAAAGGCAAATGAAGTCATTGATGCTTCCGTGATGAATGTAGCAGCATTACGCAGTTTCTTTAGCGAACAGATTGAGGCCGCCAAAAAGGACGACGTGCTGCTTTCTCTTCACCTCAAAACAACCATGATGAAAGTATCCGACCCGATCATGTTTGGCCATTGCGTCTCTGTCTACTATGCGGATGCACTGGATAAACACGCCGAAGCCCTCAGTGAAATCGGCGCCAACGTCAACAATGGGCTTGCTGATGTGCTCGAAAAACTCGATAGATTACCTGACGACAGGCGCCAGGAAATCGAAGCAGATATTGCTGCTGTCTATGAAACCAACCCTGCTCTAGCCATGGTCGATTCGAGGAAGGGAATCACCAACCTACATGTTCCCAATAATATTATCGTTGACGCGTCTATGCCTAATGTCGTACGTGACGGCGGTCACATGTGGAACAATGATGATGAGCTGCAGGATTGTATCGCCATGGTCCCGGACCGTTGTTATGCCACTATTTACAAGGTGATTCTTGAGGACGCAAAGGCAAACGGGCAATTTGACCCTGCAACAATGGGAAGTGTCGCTAACGTTGGCTTGATGGCGCAAAAGGCTGAAGAGTACGGCTCCCACGACAAAACATTTGAAGCACCTGCGGATGGCAAAATTTGTGTAGTGGATGACTCGGGCAACACTTTACTTGAGCAGGCCGTCGAGCCTGGTGATATCTTCAGAATGTCTCAGACAAAAGATGCGCCCATCAGGGATTGGGTAAAACTGGCTGTGACTCGCGCTAAAGCCAGTGGTTCACCCGCTATCTTCTGGCTTGATGACCGCAGAGGCCACGATACCCAGATCCTTGCGAAGGTAAAGGTCTACCTCAAAGATCACGATACCAACGACACCGATATCCGGATCATGAGACCTGACGATGCCATGAGCTTCTCTCTCGTGAGGATACGCAAAGGCGAAGACACCATAGCCGTGACCGGAAACGTACTGAGGGATTACCTGACTGACCTCTTTCCCATCCTGGAACTCGGTACCAGCGCCAGAATGCTGTCGATTGTTCCCCTCATGGCTGGTGGCGGACTTTTTGAAACCGGGGCTGGCGGCTCAGCACCAAAACACGTTCAGCAATTTGAGAAGGAAGGACACCTGCGATGGGACTCCCTGGGAGAATACTGTGCGCTCGTACCATCTCTAGAACAGGTAGCAGCAATCAGCAACAACGAAAGGGCTGCGCTCCTTGCTGAGACACTCGATCAGGCAATCTCAAAGTACCTTGAAAATGCAAAACTCCCTTCAAGGAAAGTGAACGAACTTGACAACAGGGGGAGCACCTTCTACCTCTCCTTGTACTGGGCGCAGACACTGGCAACCCAGGATAAGGATGCTGAATTGAAAGACCGTTTCGCCAGGATCGCGAAGGACCTCGCGGGTAATGAAGCGAAGATCGCCGAGGAACTCCTGGCAGCGCAGGGAAGACCTGCTGAAATGGGCGGATATTACCTGCTCGATGATGATATGACAGACAAGGAAATGCGCCCCAGCGCCACTTTGAATGCAATTATCGACGCGATGTAGTCGATGCAATGTAAGCCTGTGAATCGAGGGATTTTTAAGACTCCGGGCTGAGGTTTACTACAGCACTTAACCCTGACCCCATGGGCGCTCTGCTCACCTTCGTCGTACTCTGTACAATTATGGTCGTAACACGCGACGCCAGGAGTTTAAACGCGTTCGAGTGGGTTGCAGAAGGATTGAACGGATGAGCACAACCGCTATCCGCTTGAATCGCTTTTTTTGCTATGATGCAAAATCGGGTACGAATAGGAGATCTAAGATGAGGTTAGCCGTAGTTTTACTGGCGTTGGTTTCACTCAGCTCCAAAGCCGATATGCTAGGTATATATGGCGGTGTTGGTTACTGGAATGGCAGCTTTGGTGGGGATGTCATCTCAGACCAAAGCGTTGATGACGAACTTAATGTTGATGCTGATGATGGGCTTCATGTTTATGTGGGATTTGAACACCCTATTCCCCTGATACCCAATATCAAGGTTTCCAGAACCGGGATCAAAGACTCGGGAACTGGGAATGCTTCCAGCGATTTCAGCTTCGCCGGAAATTCTTTTACTTTGAGCCAGACCATTGCAACCACAGTGGACCTCACCCATACGGACGTCACCCTCTACTATGAGCTAATAGATATTGGCTTTGACCTGGATTTAGGCATCACCGGTCGCTGGCTGGATGGTGAGGTACAAATAGACAGCTTCAGGGAGGATGTTTCGGTCCTCATACCACTCGTTTATGCCTCTGCGCGGGTAGGTCTCCCCTTTTCCGGGCTCTACGTAGGCGCTGACGTTAATGGCATAGGTTTAGGTAGCAGTTCAGTCTCGGACTATGCGGTGAAATTGGGCTGGCAGAAAGAAAATTTCATTTTACCTGAGTTCGGTATCGAAGTCGGATATCGTCGATTTGGAATTGATGGTGATGCCAACGACATTGACGTCGATATGGATATTCATATAGACGGTGTGTTTGTCAATTTGGTCGGGCATTTCTAAGGCTGACGCCTGATTGCCGTTCATCTAGAGAACCAGGATCTTGAAAAAGAGGCAATGAGATGAAACGTCGATCACTGGTATTGGGTGGGGCAGGCGCAGCGCTTGCTGCGGGCGGAGCTGCAATGCTCTGGCGGCCTAACGATATGGGTGCGCCGCACAATGCCTATTTTTCAAAGCTGAATATTCTCTTGAAGCGCGATGGCCCAGGCAGGCCTGTGATGCTGCTTGATATGGATCGTGTAAATACAAATATCGATCAGATTGCAGGTTCTGTCGGCATAAAAAAAACCTACCGGGTTGTTGTGAAGTCCCTTCCCTCTGTACCGTTGTTAGAGCATGTGATGCAGCGCGCCAAGACAAATTCTCTTATGGTGTTCCACCAGCCATTCTTGAATGCAATAGCAGACGCATTCCCTCACTCAGATGCACTCATTGGCAAGCCAATGCCTGTGTCCGCCGTGAATACATTTTACCGAAAACTTGGCAACAGCAAATATGATGCGGCAAGCCAGGTTCAATGGCTTATTGATACGCCCGAGCGGCTGAATCAATACCAGTCCCTCGCCAAACAGCTGGGTGTGAAGATGCGCATCAATTTTGAAATTGATGTTGGGTTACATCGTGGCGGTCTACCAGAACCAGAAGCAGTCAGACCACTCCTCAATATCATTAAGGAGGATCCAGAACATCTGCAGTTCACCGGCTTGATGGGTTACGAACCTCATTTATCTGGGTTGCAGGCGGCGCTGGGAGACCCCTCAGTAAAGCAGGTCCTTGGAGTCTATAAAGGCTTTATCGATCAGGCAAAATCGGCGGGAGCTGATATCGATAAACTCACCCTGAATGGCGCCGGAAGTCATACACTTGGCATATACCATCGTGACAATACGATGAACGATTTGTCCGCCGGGTCCGGCGTTGTGAAACCGACGGACTTTGACACTTATCACCTCACCGATAATCTGCCGGCAATCTTTATAGCGACGCCAATTCTAAAACGCTACGATGAGCTCAAGGTTCCTGGTGATCTTGCGCTAGCGAAGTTGCTGCCCCTGTGGAACCCGAATATGCGAAGGCTCTACTACATTTACGGTGGCTATTGGAAGGCACAAATGGTGTCCCCGCCCGGAGTGCCAGATCCGATCTATCAAAGTACAAACCAAAGCCCGGTTTCCACTTCAGCGGCAGTTGACCTGAAGGTAGATGACTACATGTTTCTCAGGCCAACCCAGAGCGAGCATGTGATGCTCCAGTTCGGAGATCTTCTACCGTTCAGAGGTGACCAACTGCTGGATCCGTGGCCTGTTTTTCATCAGACAGGCTAACCGGGATACGCGAACATCACTTCACCGTCATTATGCCAGGGGCGCCGGAACCTGTGTGCGGCGATCCAGGTTTATGAAGGGGCCGCGTCGCAGCGTGATTTTCACAGCTTGATCTTTCACCCTAATCCACAAGTCCCTGGTACGAAGATGTTCAGTATAGATGGAGGCATTTCCTATCAAATTCTGTAGCCCCCAGGACCAGGTTGAACCGTTAACAGAACCAACGATGATTTCCGCACCATCTTCACGGCCATAGATGGCAGCACCGTCCTCCAGCTCCTGCGCATCGGTGGTCTGGAAACCTCTTATGGCATATTGACTGCCCTCCCGCTTTTTCTCAACCAGGGCATTCTTGCCAACAAAATCAACACCGTCTAATTCAACGAGCCAGCCTAATCCAACTTCAAACGGATTACGCTCAAATCCCGGAGCAGGATCGGCTTCTGTGGCAAAGTCCCAACCCGCGACGATAAAGCCACCTTCCAGTCGGCAGGCTTCCAATGTGCTCAGTCCATATCCCGGGATAGCAAGATCCATTGATTCACGA
Organism: Gammaproteobacteria bacterium; assembly: GCA_002726655.1. Taxonomy (GTDB): domain Bacteria; phylum Pseudomonadota; class Gammaproteobacteria; order Pseudomonadales; family Azotimanducaceae. The sequence continues at coordinate 20,889 of PBRP01000015.1, read as the reverse complement.
GCCAGTTCAATTGCCGCCATGAATTCGCTGGCTAATCCCGGCTTGAGCCAGCATTCATAACCGAGGTCAGCAGTAAAGCCCATTCGGGCTATCTGAATCTGACTGCCGGCAAAGTGAAACTGACGTACTTCATAGGGAACCAGTTGGTCCAGGTTCTCACACCCCATACTGAGCAGGACTGCTGCAGAGAGTGGCCCTTGAATAGCCATTCCAACCCATTTATCAGTACAATCAAGGATAGACACCGCTTGAAATTGGATCCTTTCGACCAGCGAGTCAAAGTAGGCGCTATGATCCATGTCAGATGGCATTAACAGATAATCATTATCAGAAAATTTGTAAAGAATTGAATCATCAATCAGAGTGCCATCTTCATGACAGAAGATGACATAGATTCCAGTCATGGATTCAGCAGTGCTGGCAGGCCTCGTTAAAAGTTTGTCTAGAAACTCACCAGCGTCTTCGCCGGTAATACGATACTTCCTGAGTGGCGACACATCGAAAATGGCACAAGCATTGCGAAGGGCAGAATATTCTTCCTCTGCATTACCATAATCGTAAGGTAGAACCAGACCATTCCAGTTGATGTAGTCCTGGTCCAGAACTGAACTGGAAAGAAAATGATCAAAGTCAGCCCTGCGATTCATGAAATCAAAGAAGGCGCTCTTTTTCATTATCTGTCTCCCGTTTTTCAGTGCTCTTTGCTAACAGGCTGCTGAAAAGCAGACTGTTAGATCGATGCATGGAAGTATCGGCCGCAAATAGACGACGTAAGTTGTTTATTTTTGGCGAGCGGGCTTAAGGGCCGCGACCCTGAAAAAGTGCAGGAAAGCACTTTTTCAGCAACCGACTAGTCTCCCGAATGAAATTGGGTCATAGCGTACAACGTGTTCTGCAACATGCAGACTCGCGTCATGGGACCAACACCACCCGGAACCGGCGTAATCCAGCCGGCACGTTTTGATGCCTCATCAAACTCTACATCACCATGCAATTTGCCATGCTCATCCCGAGTGATGCCCACATCGATCACCGTCGCGCCAGGCTTAACCCATTCACCCTTGATCAGCCCGGGGATACCAACGGCAGATATCACAATATCAGCATATTCGACGTATTCCTGAACATTGGACGTAAACTTGTGCGTTGCAGAAACGCTGCATCCGGCTAAGAGTAGCTCCAAGGCCATGGGACGACCAACATGGTTGGACACACCGATGACGGTTGCATCTTTGCCCATTATGGGAATGCCCGTTCGCTCCAATAGCTGCATGACACCCATTGGCGTGCAGGGTCGCAGCCCTGGGTATCGCAATACCAGCCGCCCGACATTATAGGGGTGAAAACCGTCTACATCCTTGTTTGGGTCGATTGCCTCTAGAATTGCCAGGTTGTCGATGTGGTCGGGCAGCGGCAACTGAACCAGAATGCCATCAATCGATGGGTCATCATTAAATTGAGCAATTTTTGCCAGCAACTTGTCCTGGGAAATTTCCTTTTCGAGCTTAACTACCTCAGATTTAAAGCCGATTTCTTTGCAGTCACGCCGCTTGTTTTTAACATAGATACTTGATGCCGGGTCATCACCGACGAGCACAACGGCTAGCCCTGGAACCCTTTTGTTCGCCTTTTCCAGTGCTTCAACTTCTATTCTCAACTCTTGCCGAATAGATGCCGCAATGGCTTTTCCATCAATTATTTGCGCAGGCATAGAGTCTTTCCCAATATATTTTCAATTCGCATCATTTGCACTTATTGATTTGTCAGCCGCATCTGGCGGGTATAGGCGGTCGGCTACCATACCATCTATCTGGCGCCCCTTTCATTTACGCCTATAGGGCAACCTGATGCAACTATTCAATACTTGCTAGAGCAGGTTGGCAGGGGTTATTGTCTCGGCTGTCTGAATAGGCGTTTCATTTCCAGCCCTCCTTCTCGGTAGAAGTTGTGAAGAACCCCTGCCTTCACTAAGTGTATTGGATGTAAATGCGAAGAAAACTTTCAATAAACAGCGATGAGTTCTCGCTATACACAAGGTTGAACCGGAACAAGTTTGACACCCAACAAGGACTCTTTGAAAGGCCGAAGATTGAAGCATTGAACAATCCAAAATTTGATACCGACGGTGCTTGCATGAGTGCTTCATCACTATGACGCACAACCAGCTAAAATTTGGTTTGATACTTGCCGTGTCCCTGCACGCTTTCGATGAACTGGTGCTAACGATCGCCCTGCCAACCATCGTACATGACCTGGGTGGTAGTGACTGGTACGGCATCAGTTTGGCCAGTTACATTCTTGCCTCACTAATCAGTGTTGTCTGGGCTGGCACCAGCATCGATCAGCGTGGCCCGGTGCGGATATTCCTGATCGGATATGCCCTGTTTGCAATTGGATTGGTATTGGCTGCGCTATCAACCACCATGATGGAGTTTGTCATGGCCAGGGCAATGCAGGGGCTGGGGGGCGGTATAAGCTGGACCATCGCCTACTCTATTACCAACATCGTGATTCCTTCACATCAGCGCCCAAGGATGATCGCCTGGCTGGACTCAGCCTGGCTGATACCCTCCTTATTGGCACCTACTGCTGGTGGCTATATCGTCGACTATCTAGACTGGCACTGGGTGTTTATGGGCCAATTGCCCTTTTTGCTGATCGCTGCCGCAATATTGTATCCACACTTGAAGCCCCTGGCCAAAAATCAGCCAGCCACCACAAAAAGTACTTCTGTCAATGATCTCTGGCAGGCGATCCGAATTGCAGCCGGAGCTGGCCTGTTAATTACGATCATGGCGAAACCAATCGACTGGCTATGGCTGTTAGCAATTCCTGTTTCCCTGATGATCGCCTGGCGCCCTCTTGTCACGGTAATGCCCAGGGGCTTCATGTTGATACGGCCAGGTCTGGCGGCATCAGTGATGCTGCTGTTTCTAATTGAGGTTGCTTTCTTCCTTGCGGACCTCTTTCTTCCACTGATGATGATCGAAGTGCGACAGCTCAGCAGTTCCGTTACCGGGTTGGCCTTTACCTGCTGTGCCATTACCTGGGTTGGTGCTTCCTTTTTCCAGGCATGGCTATCCAGCCGCCTGACGGTACACCAGTCACTGATGGCAGGTGGCGTATTCAGCCTGATTGGCATTGCCCTGCTGGCATCGCTGCTTTATCCGCAGGTTCCCTTTTGGATGATCTATGTGGCCTGGGGTGTAGAAGGTTTTGGGATGGGTCTTGCGTTCAACACAGCGTTTAGCGCGACTATGGACTACACCAAAAAGGGTGAAGAAGGCGCAACTTCTACAGCAACCGGAATTGCCGGCTCACTATCCATGGGTCTTGCCGCTGGCATTGGCGGCGCGATAGTCAATCATGGCAGGGTCACCGGCTCAGGGCTTAGCGATGCCCTGGGTATGATCTGGCTTCTCGCAGGGATCATCAGCCTTATCAGTCTTTGGGTTATCTACTCAAGATTCAAAACACCACCAAAACCAATTCACTAGCCACGACACCTGTTTACCCGGAATGACAGCGGACAATGACCCGCGATTTGCTGAAGATCAATCCAGCGCTGAAATGGTATCCAGCACTGGAGATCTATCCAATGATGCGCTTGAATACTTCGAGATCAATATTTCGACCGCAGACGACCGCAACAACCTTTTTGCCTTTGAACTGATCTTTACGCTTTAGCAGCCCCCCGACTGCAAGTGCAGCTGACCCTTCTACCACCAGTCGATGCTGCTCGAACAGGAGCCGAATGGTTTGTTCGATCTCTGATTCGGTGAGTAACAATATTTCTTCGACATAGTGCTGACATAATTCAAGGGTAATGCTGTCCAGGTCTACGCCGCCAGCACAGGTGTCCGCAAGTGTCGGTAAGGTTTCCATTTCAATCATCTTCCCGCTTCGCATTGACTCAAACATTACCGGGGAGTTGGCGGGTGAAACACCAAAAGATTGCACTGCTGGGTTATGCGATTTCAACCAACCTGCAGAGCCGGTCAGCAAACCCCCCGCACCACAGGCGAAGAAGGCTGCATCCAGGTCGGGTAGCTGCTGAGATATCTCGTAGCCACAGGTTCCCTGTCCGCCGACAACGATGGGATCATTGTAGGGCGATACATAGATCTTGCCGTCCTGGGCCGCCACGCGCCGCGCTTCCTTTTCCGCATCCCAGGCTCCTGTTCCGTGAACGACCAGATCAAGGCCGTGGGTGCGCAGCAGTTGCAGGCGGGTTGAATCGATATCCTCTGCTACATAGATGGTTGCGCGGCGGTTCCTGATCCGCACTGCCTCCGCGATCGCCAGGGCAAAATTTCCGGTAGAAGCAGAGATGATTCCCTTATCCAGGTCCGCTTCGTCAAGTGAGAGGATCTTGTTGACGGCACCCCGGAATTTAAATGACGAGGTTCTCTGCATCGAGTCCAGCTTGAGCCAGACTTCACCCTTGACCTGATCGCTTAGATACATGGAATATTCAAGCGGCGTGGGTGGCAGGTAGCCCTTGCATCTTTCAACAGCTTCCAATACTAACCGCGGCACATCCCGCTGTTGTAATTCGTCAGTCAAGGGCGCAGCTCGCCGCCCGCGGCTCGGCGCCCCGACTATAACCCTGTCGCATTTCACCCTTGTTACAAACAACCACCATGGCTCGCCAGTTTTCGACAAAATGATCCGCGCTCTCCTGACCGAGAAGTTCAACCATGGGTTGGTACAGGTCACCTTTTACAAGGTCGTACTCGTGACTGGCCTGCACCCGATACCAGTCAGATGCATCCTGGGTTTCAATATCGATAAAACCGCAATGACGAAAATGTGTCGCATAGTCATCGAGTGTTTCAAGGGCGTAGGTCAGGCCTTCCATTTTGAACCAGTAATACATGTCTTCTGAATAATCGCTATCGGATCTGTTCCAATCATAGCAACTCAAGTACCCACCCGGTTGAAGCACCCTGAAACATTCACTTAGATAGCTTCCTTGTCACGGGTCTGTGTAATCGCTCCTGCGCTCACAACAATATCAAACGAACAATCAGCAAACGGCAATGACCCTACTTCAACAGTCTGGAACCTGCATCGGTCTGACAAGCCATGTTGCTCAGCAGACTTTTCGGCACGCCTGACCAGTGATGTTTCAAGATCAATTCCTACAACGTCTGCTCCAAAAGTGCTGGCCATCTCAATTGCCGGACCGCCTATACCACAACCGATATCCAGTATGCGCTTACCGCGAGTTTCCAGATTGTGCAGCATTTTAGCCACGTTACCGGAACCGCCCGGCGCCATATATCCCTCGCCCCAGATCAACTCGAGCATGGCAACCATATTGTCGTGATATTCGTCTTCTTTTTCCATATGCAGAATCCGGGGTAGTTTACCTATTTGAAATTCTGTAATTAGGTAAACTGTCCCCGAAATTTCCTAAATTATCTCAAGCACATTTTCTGGCGGTCTACCTATAGCTGCCCTATCTCCTGAAATAACGATGGGCCGCTCGATAAGAATAGGATTTTCTATCATTATATCTACCCACTCAGCAGCGCTCCTCTCATCAGTTTCTGACAGGTTCAGCTCTTTTGCGGTGCTCTCCTTGTAGCGGACGAGTTTCTGAGGCTCGATCCCCAACTTGTCGACAACGCTATTGAGTTGTTGCATCGAAAGCGTGGATTCAAGGTAGAGAACAATTTCCGGATCAATACCCTTTTCATTGAGCAACTCTAGCGTTTGCTGGCTTTTGCTGCAGCCAGGATTGTGGAAGATAGTTATAGACATTTTTGTAGACCTGTATTGCCTCTTTTATAGCGAGGCAGTTGATGTTGACTAAAGATTTGGCAATTCTAAATCAGTCCGGGCACCGCCCAACGTGGCGCACGCCCTGGCGATTTCTTTCACGTGACGACTATCCGTTCCACAACAGCCACCAAACATGACAAAGCCAGGGTAGCTCTCTCGAAGTGCTGCATGCTGCTTACCGAACTCTTCAGGATCTCCCGAATCAATCGTTTCAGCTTCATCAAGCTCGGCATGACTTAGTCTTGAGGCATTAGCCCGCAGGGCGCGGATACGACTGACCCACTGACCGCCCTCCTTCAGGGTGCTATCGAAATGATCGGGATGCGCACAGTTCAGCATGTAATAGATTGGATAGTTTCCCGTGACCGCATCCGTTTCCTCAATTGCTTCCCCAAGCAGTTGACCAGAGGGCAGCCGCCCATCAGTCTCAACGGTGAAAGATATCACCACGGGCATGCCAGATTCCTTGGCGGCATTGGCGATACCAACAGCCTCTTCAACATAATTGATGGTCAGGACATCAATCATATCGGCTTCGGTTTCCGCAAAGAGATTGGTTTGCCAGGCGTGATAATCCTGGGCTTCATCAGCTGTCATTTTATTCTCAATAGAGTATCCGTCGCCTCTAGGGCCTATCTGGCTTGAAATTATCATGGGGAACTCCGGGGTCTCATGAGCAGCACGCAGCTCCTCAAGGAAGGTGATCGCATGACGATTAACGTCCACCCATTCTTGTTCCGGCAGGCCAAGTTTCCTCAACCAGTCCGGACTCGCCCGCCAGTTGGCACTTACCAGCACGAAACCATAGCCACCAGATTTAGCTGCTGTAATGTAGTCCTCGTAATACCTGTACAGTATCGGCAGGTGTTCCGCTTCTCCAAAAAACAATGAAATACACGCAAACAACGGCAGATCAATGCCATGATGAAAGATAAATTCGGTCTCCAGCCCTCCATCGGTGAGAAACAATTTGTCAGCAGCTAGCTGAGGGAGGGCATTGCGGTACTTGGGCATAATCGTTCTCTTCTTGAGTTCGGGTACAGTGTACCCAATTTTCACTCAGAATCAGGATTCAGAAACAGAACAGGTAAACTGCTAAAAAAAAGACCCTGACCCTTTCCTGTTTGTGAAAGAGCCAGAGTCCAATCATCGATCGCTTTGGGGGAAAGTCACCGATGTTCTTTCTCAAAACTGGAATTGCAGCTTCATACTTATGGATTGTCTATCCATCAAAAAGTTCCGATGACTTGCTGTTTTTTCAAAGCTGCATGAAAGTTATATCAACTGAATTGAACCTTCCTACTCTCAGTGGGCGGCGATTCGCCCCTTCACATCATGAATCGAAGTGGTTCCCAATAATTTTCAAACCACTCTGCGCAAAGATGTCACACGGCTTAGCTGTTTCGTTGTCTTATCAGCACAACAATTACTGCTGACACCATTCCTTGACTTTGACGTCGGTGTCGGGGAAATCAGTGAAATACCCGTCGATGCCCATTTTCAGGAAAAACTTCAGCTCCTCTTCACCACTGGCAAAGAGTTCTTCCGGATAAGCATCCTCTCGAAACGTCCAGGCGTGTATGAACAGACCCAGCTTCTTTGCTCGACTAACAAAGTCATTGGCTTTTCCTTGTTGGTTAACCAGCAGCCACTTTGCGGCACCAACACCATCAGCGTATTCGCTGAGCTCACCTAGTGAAATGTTAGACTGATAGCTTCCATCCTCATTGACCTTGTTACCTGAGGGGCTTACTAATTGAACCAGCGGTACATTGACTCTGTTGTTCAGAGATCTCAAAATTTCAGGCTCAAACGATTGAATGATTACTTTCGAGTCATGCTCGTTCATACCGTTTTTGTCGAGCAGGGCGATCAGCATCTCATCAACATCAAACCCCAGGGTTTCGAAGTAACCCGGCTCTTTAGTCTCAGGGTAAATACCAACAGCTTTGCCAAGTCGTTCCGACTCATTCTTAACCAATTCAATGACATCCTGGAACCTGGGGATTGGATGTATCCCATCATGCTCCCTGGACCTGCCTTTGAATGGCTGCCGGGCCCGCAGTGTCTTGATTTCAGCGAGGGTAAAATCCTCTGAGAACCAATCGTTTCGACCACCAAGATCCCTGCGTCTACTGCTGAATTCCGGTTTATCAGCAATATCCGTTGTCTGGCTTAGATAGTGATCATGACGAACAATGAACTCACCATCCTTTGTAATAACCAGGTCCGGCTCAATATAGTCAGCACCCATCTCGATGGCGAGTTTAAACGCTGCTAGAGTATGTTCCGGCAGATGACCGCTGGCTCCCCGGTGGGCTATCACTACCGGGTCAGACTGCGGACAATCGGCAAGGGTTATTGCGCCGGGACAATATAGTCCCATGATCATTGCCAGTATTCTAATTCTATTCATCTAGACTCCAATATTGTCCTTTTGTACGTCGTCCTGCCGGTCAATTCCACGGGAACAACACTCATCCTGACCGGTCGCGCCAACCAAACAAATTTCTCATCTACCTTTACCATAGCAATGTCCGTATCGAATATCAGCCATTGTCCATCAACCTGATTTCCGCCCGGTAAAAATATGCAGGTTGCAGCACTGACAGACAACTGAGTTATTTGACGATTCAAGGCTACTAATCTACCTTGCTATGTCAGTAGGAATTACAGCATGCAATATATATCCTGCTGATGTGATATCCACAAGAGAATAATATGATCTCGCAAGTATTCAAGAGTGGCAATGTTTTACACCCTAAAAAATAGCAAAGAGATACAGCTTTCAGAAGCCGACAACTGGCGCCTGTTCCGGTGGCAACTATCTACCTTCTGGGTCATGTTGGTTGGTTACGCGGGGTACTACCTTTGTCGCGGCAATCTTTCAGCAGCATTCCCCCTGTTAGCTGAGGAATTTGAATTCTCCAATACTCAGTTGGGGCTGATCGCTTCAATCTCCGAAATCGCCTATGCGTGCGGTAAATTTATCAACGGCCCGCTCGCCGACAGGATTGGTGGCAGACGGATTTTCCTGATTGGCATGGCTGGCGCGATTTTTTGGAATATTATTTTTTCAATGTCCGCAAGCCTGGCCATGTTTATTGCTGTCTGGTGTTGTTGTCGTTACTTCCTATCAATGGGCTGGGGCGGTTTGGCAAAGACAATCGGCAGTTGGTATCCCCCGGATCGGAACGGCACTGTAATGGGTTTTATCAGTATCAGCTTCCAGTTTGGAGGTGTTGCGGCGACCCTGTTTGCAGGCTTTCTAGTCCTCCAGGGAGTTGGCTGGCAGGGGCTTTTTGTTTATCCAGCGCTGGTCCTGAGTGGCATATGGGTATGGTCCTACTTCAGTTCCAGGTCCAACCCTGCATCCGTAATACCTGGAGCGATGGTTGGGGGAGCTGGATCAGGAAAAGAGCAACTTGCTGATTACGGGGGTGAAACAAAGCCAGAGGTAAAAACAATATTGAAAACCCTCTTTAATATGAGCGTTTTTCGGCAACTACTACTGTTTAGCTTTCTAACGACCTTGTTGCGTTCTGCCTTTTTTATCTGGACGCCCAAATTTCTATTCGACATAGGCCTCGGTGCGAGTAGTGCCATTTTGAATTCAGCCGTTTTCCCTCTACTCGGCGTTCTGGGCACAGTTCTTCTCGGCTGGTACACAGACCACTACGCCAGGAACGGTGATCGTGCCCGCATGATGTGGATGATGTTATCCTGCCTTGTGTTCTGCATAGTGGCGATAGCTTTTCTCAGCGCATCACCTGAACCTGACTTTAACCTGATTCTTGTATTCTTAGGCGCCAGCGGCTTTTTCCTGCTGGGTCCCTACTCTATGAGCTCGGGAGCCCTCACCCTTGACATTGCAGGAGCAAAAGGTGCCGGGTCCTGCACTGGCATCATCGATGGGCTGGGTTATGTAGGTGGTGCTATTGCAGCTTTTTCAGCGGGAGTCATGGCTGACTATTTAGGCTGGTCGCAGGTATTCCTGGTACTCTCTGGAATCGCCTGTATTTCTGTTTTGAGCGCTTATTCCATGAGCAGACAGTTCCAGAAATTGGCTGCGCAAGGCTAATAGAAAGTATTTGGGAGCCCTCTTTTAAATGGCGCGTCCACCCTGACGTGATGCAACACTATGCATTACTCTATGAATTCCATCATTGGTGATCCCATCCCAGAATTAAAAAGCCTGTAGTCTTCTCCTAACAATTTGAGTAGTGTTGCAGCAACCCGGTTGGAAGTGAGGCATTTATCACCAGTAGCAATCAGGCCTTTTGCCGGAACATCAGGGCCCATGGCAGCCATCCAGACCGCCTCTGAACCGACAATCCCTTCCGGATATTGGGCAAGGTATTGCTCATTTTTTTCCATGGTTCTTATACTGGCATGGTGCTGCCAGGTTTCTTCTGGTTCTTCGCCACGACCATGATCAACTGTAATGAAGAGAATTGTATTGTCTCTATAAACTTCATCGTTCTGTACAAATTGCCACAATTCTCTGATAAACCTGTCAGTACGATTCGCAGCCATCAGGTATTCATCGTATCTGCCATCGTGGGCAAAATCATCAGCCTCACCATATCCAATGTATACCACGCGTGGATGATGGCGTTCGATATAGGACAAAGCATAATGCTGGGTAAATGCATCATACCGAAGGTGTTCCCACGGTGATGGAATATCACCCTGCAGGTGACTCAGGATTCGCTCCAGTTCGCTGGCAGGCGAGTCAACTTTCTGACCTGCATCCACCGGCAAGCCGCTGCGTTCGACATTCAAAATGTAAGGAAAAACGTTCCAGGATGTGAAAGCAGCCACTTTCCCGCGGTAGTTTTCCCTGGCGTTCAGCTTCTCGAGAAAAGACTGATTCGGATTTAGGACCCTGTCGTTAGAATCAAGGGCCTCATCTACTACACCGGTTAGAATTTCACTATACCCGGGATAGGACAAGTACCAGGGGTTGGTAACCCTTGCGCAAGAGTTCTGATCCCTGTTTCCTATTACAACACCACTTTTGAAAATTGTACTGTGAAGGAAAGGCATCAAGGCTTCAGCGCGTTTCGCTTTGACCTCTGTCCAGTACTGTTTCCTGATATGCTCGAGGCGTTTATTGTATTGAGTGTTTACAGCCAATGACTCATCGAGGCCGCGAAATACTTCTTGCCACCGTAAACCATCAATTGTCAGAAGGAATATGTTCCTGGCTTTTGAGTCTGCCGCAGGAACAGTAACCGGCAACAGGAGAATTACCAATAGGGCAACCCGTTTCATAATTTGTTAATAGCATCCCCAAGTGCTGCTAAAATACTTTCCTGCATCCGCCGACTGACTGCTGCGTGTGGGACGAACATTTCTCCGCCGTGGAATACCCCAGGGAAAACGGAGATTTCGCAGGGCACGCTGGCTGCCATAAGGCGACGTGCGTACTCCAGGCTCTCGTCGCGGAACAAATCTTCCGACCCAACACAGATATAGGTCGGTGGCAGACCACGAAGATCATCTGCGCGTGAAGCCGCAGCATACGGAGAGGCATCGGCACCTGGCGTACCACCAAGGTACATTTCCCATGCATTGAGGGAAGTGCCCTGATTCCAGATTGGATGGTTTTCAAACTGCCCGGACTCCGTAGCGTGCAGATTATCAATCATCGGGTATAGGAGAAGTTGAAAGGTGAGCGCCGGGCCACCTCTGTCCCGACTCATCATGGCAACCCCTGCCGCCATGCCAGCGCCCGCGCTTGCACCACCGATCGCGATCCGCTTCGGGTTAATACCTAATCGCTCACTTTCATCTTCCATCCAGTATAGTGTCGCAAGACAGTCGTTAGGACCTGCTGGGAATGGATGTTCTGGAGCCAGCCGATAATCCACGGAAACAACCGTGCAATCAAACTTGTCTGCAAAGATCCGGGCTCGCTCCTCAACCGCATCGCCTAATACGTAACCTCCCCCATGAATCCAGAGCAAGGCAGGCTGGTTTTCTGCAGAGGTCTTCCGATAGATACAAACACCGACATCTCCATCCTCCGTACTTACTGTATCTGTCGTTTCCTGAACCTGCACCCTTGATGCCGGTTGAGGACGGCTGGCAAGCATGGTTCGTACATCGGCTATATTGTCACGCGTTATATCGAGAGGCGGCATTTTTTCAAGAAAAGCCAACAACTCCGGGTCAATCTTCTTGTAGTCAAGCAACATAGTTCGGTCTTGTCCCAATTCCTCGAAATTACTCAAGCAAGCGCGGTCTCAAACAGGCGCAATAGTCTGCTCCACGCTCGCTCAGCCTGTTTCTCGTGGTAGACCCTCGAATCAGGAGGGCACCAGCCATGCATCGCGCCTTCATACACCTCAATTTCAGCGGCAAGACCCGCCTCATCATAGGATTTGCGCAATACATTTTTTGACTCCGGGTCCCTCTGATCATCGTTATCGGCAATCGCAAACAGGAACTGGGCTTTCATTTTCGGCACCAACAGATGTGGGCTATCAGCTTTGTCGGTCACCAGGCGCCCTCCATGGAAAGACGCACCCGCGCCAATTCTTGTCGGTATTGCCGCTGCCGCATACATGGTGAATGGACCTCCCATGCAATATCCTGTTGTTCCAATCTTCCTTTCCCTATCAACGGGCAACTGTTCGTCCAGGTAACTAACAAGTGATTTTGCGTCGGTGGTGGCGGTTTCCGAGGAAAGGGAACGATACATTGGCATGACGGTGTTACGGGTTGACTCATCCTGAAAACTGGCTCCTTCCTCTATCACAGGCGCTGCCGCATTCCGGTAATAGGGGTTGACGACCAGGACTGAATACCCTGACTGGGCAAGTCGTTTACCCATGGTACGAAAAGCCGGGCGCAGACCCAGGATATCCGGCCAGATGATCACCCCAGGATGTTTACCTTCAGCAGGATGAACGAAGTAACAATCCGCTTCCCCATCCGGGGTTGGCACCATTACGTCAGCTTCAGCCACATCCATCGCGTTGGCAACCGGCGGTAGCATCATTGTCAGCGCTGCACCCGCGGTTAACTTGTTAAATTCCCGGCGGGTAAGACCGGCTTGTTGCGCTATGTACCTCTCACTCTCCTCAACGGTATCTTCATCACACATTACTTAGCTCCTTTCGAGCACTTGCAGGTTGCTTAAAAAGTGCTTTCCTGCACTTTTTCAGGGTCAGGGGTCTCAGCCCACTCGCGTCAAGTCAACTGTCGCTGATTGGCGGTCGATACATCCATGTATCGGTCTAACAGTCTACTTTTCAGCAGCCTGTTAGACAGGGTATAGACCAGTGTAGCAATCATAGGAATCCGGNGGAAATCCGTGCGCAGCCTCCTGGTTGAACCTGGAATTCCAGGGATACTGCCCGGATTCTCAGTCCCGATTAAACACCTTACTGGTGATGCGCCACTCACCTTCGATTTTGACAAGATGGAAACTATCGATGAAACCCATGCCAAAGAAATTCTCTTCTGTCAGGGTCGCTATGGCTGCCTGCCCAAAAACCCTGATATCGACTATTTCTGCCATATATTCTGCATCTGAATCACTTAAAGGAGGTGAATCTTCGATCATCTTGAAGAAGGGCTCTGGTGTGCCCAGCATACGCTCATCACCCATCGCCCCCATCATCACGGCATCCTTGTAGAAGATCGAACGAAGTAACGTGGCGTTACCCGAACCTGATCCTTCGATGTACTTTTCGATAATAGATCGCACATCCGCGATATCTGAAGTTCTGCTCATGACTCGCCTCACCCTGGTTTCTAGGAAAACTGGGTAGAATATATTGTAACCAGAGTGTCCGGCAANAGGCCCGGGCAGTATTCTTTCCAACAGCCATACAGATTCCATCGGATTCTTTAACTTGTCCTAACCCCTTTTCCTCTTCACCTGCGTTACAGGGTTAAGCAACTTATCAGGAGACATGGTGTGGAGCATTTTAACGTAAAGAAATTGGTTCTCATTCTCAGTGTGTTCGTACTCGCTACGGCGTGCAGTAACCGGGAACCACAGGACGACGATCTGGGTACGAATAACAATGTGGTTCATCCGAAAGGGATGAACGAAGTCACGAGGCCGGAGGGCAAGGAGGTGGACACCACAAGGGTGCGCACTCCTCATCTTCTTGAGGCAGCTAAAAATAGCGCTCTCGCAAGCATGGCAAGAGGAAAACGCTCGCTCGCAGATTCAGGCGCTGTGTACGAGTTGGCACATGCGCCACAAGTGGCATTGCAGCGATATGCGACGGAAGCTCAAGACCGCGAAAACTACTCGCATTTTGTTGAAAATTCGGTGAATTCCGTCATCGAAAAACCTGTATCTACTTTTAGCATTGATGTCGATACGGCGGCCTATAGCAATATACGTCGCATGATCATGAGAGAAGGACGCCTGCCGCCAAAAGATTCAGTAAAGATCGAAGAAATGATCAACTACTTTAACTATGGCTACGATTCGCCTGAGTCTAATGAGCAGCCCTTTTCAGTTTCTGTTGAGATGGCACCGGCTCCCTGGAATATCAGCAACCGGTTGTTACAGATAGGCCTGAAGGGTTTTCAGCCAGCTCCTGAAGAGCGCCCGGCAGCAAATCTTGTATTTCTGGTGGATGTATCCGGCAGCATGCGATCTGCGGACAAGCTTGGGCTGGTTAAGAAATCACTCAGGTTGCTTGTCAACAAGATGAGCAAAGAAGACAGGATCGCCGTTGTTGTTTATGCGGGTGGAGCAGGTCTGATCCTGGACTCTACCTCCGCCGATCAAAAAGCCAGCATCCTACTTGCAATAGATTCACTGGAGGCAGGCGGGAGCACCAATGGCGGTGCTGGAATCGAGCTCGCCTACAGTCTTGCGCAACAGCACTTTATTGAAGGTGGCATAAACCGGGTCATCATTGCCAGTGATGGTGATATGAATGTAGGCATCACAAATCAGGAAGCCTTGAAGAATTTAATAGAGCACAAGCGTAAAGGCGGCGTTTCCCTGTCTACTCTTGGGTTTGGTTCCGGAAATTACAATTACGCCTTAATGGAACAGTTAGCAGACGTCGGCAATGGCAATGCAGCCTACATTGATTCACTTATGGAAGCACAGAAGGTATTGGTAGAGCAGATGCAATCTACTCTCCTGACCATAGCCAAGGACGTCAAAATACAGATCGAGTTTAATCCTGATGTGGTGGCTGAATACAGATTGCTGGGCTATGAAAATCGACTGCTGAACCGCGAAGATTTTCGCAATGACAAGGTTGACGCCGGCGAAATAGGCGCAGGACATACGGTCACCGCCTTGTACGAATTGACGATGCGAGGCAGCGGCGAAGAAATGATTCCAGCAAGACGCTACGGCACTACAGCAAAGACAGCTGCTAAAAATATTGCTGATGAAGTGGCTACTGTAAGTCTGCGCTACAAACAACCCAACGCGGATACCAGCGTTGAGTTCTCGCAAGCCATCAAGCTACAGCAACAAGGCTCAAATATCAGTAACGCATCTGAAGACCTCCGCTTTGCATCAGCGGTAGCAGGATTCGGGCAATTGCTTAGGGGTGGAAAATTTACCCAACAATGGACTTTCACAGAAGCACTGGACCTGGCTCGGAGTTCGCGAGGAACTGACCTCCATGGTTATCGTTCAGAACTTGTGAGTTTGGTAGAATTGGCCAGAAGTTTATCGCAGCAGCAGGGAGGTTAACGCCATATTGCTGAACCGGCTGAAGGGAGACGAGTCGCTTATGCTGGCCTATCAGCAGGGCGACTCGAGTGCGTTTGAATCACTGTATAAACGCCATAAGGACGGGCTGTTTGCCTTTCTCTATCGCAGCTGCCGGCAGGAGGCAGTCGTAGAGGAATTGGCGCAGGATGCCTGGATGTCAGTTATTAACAAGGCTGGAACATACCAGCCAACAGCCAAGTTCAAAACCTACCTATATCAGATTGCCCACAACAAACTGGTAGATCACTGGAGACGTTCAAAAAACTTTTCAAGGGTTGCCCTGGAAGAGGCTGATCTTGCTTCAAACGACACCAGCGTTGAAGACCAGCGTATCGCCGAGCAGCGACTGCAATCACTAGGCCAGGCGATTCATAAGCTGCCTGGTGAGCAACGTGATGTCTTCCTTCTGCGTGAAGAAGGATTCAGCCAGGAGCAGATCGCACAGATCGTTGGCGTTGGTAAGGAAACTGTAAAGAGTCGACTGCGTTATGCGAGCAATCATCTTCGCACCATGCTTGAGGAGAGTATCCAGGGCATGGGTGATCCGGCAAGCGCGAAAGGAGCCGAGCAATGAGTAAACCATCCGAGTTTTCTGACAAACTGAATGCTGAAGGCGCACCAACCTCACCCGCTTCCCTGGATAAGAAAATCCTAGCTTACGCGAGGGAGCAGGTACCTGACAAAAATCCATGGCAATCGGTTCAATGGATGACTGCATTAGCTGCCTGTTCAGTCGCCGTTGTTTCAATAATGCTTGTCATGAGAACGCCGCTTGTAGACCATGGGGCGGATACGGAGATCCAATCTCGACNCGCAGGTTTTGCGACTGAAGAATCTCGGCCACCAATGGCTTCGAAACAACATGCGCCAGAGCCAGTTAAGGAGTTGCGGAAAACGAATGCTGGCTCCATCCCGGGGAATGAAAATAGAGCAGATTTGGCGGAAAAAATTGAAGGAAAAAGTGCATTTAGGCCTGGATCAACAGCAAGACTAATGTCCAGGCGCCTGGAACCAGTTTCCGAGAAATTGCAAATATCGAGTGATNAAAGTGCCCTGCTTGAGTACACGGATACAAATGTCATGGAAGAGCGCCCTGAAATAGCTGCTAAAGGTTTTGAATTGCTAAGATCCCCCATCGAACCAAAATCCTCCGGCCAAACGGAATCTGGTTCAACACTCAAAATTAAGGGGGAGACTTTAGCTCAGGAACCTGGCGTCGATGTCGATTCCAAGCTCAGGGAGCTCAAATTGCTGGTAGCTGAAAACCGAAATGAAGAAGCTGAGAAAGACTACCGGACTCTGGTAGAGAAGTGCCAGTGCCAGCTACCAGAGACATTGGCGCAAGCTCTCACAGATCTGGCAGAGCGAGAGTAGGTCAAGGGCTCAAACAGATACTGGGATATGGAGGGAACGAATCGTTTGCGATCCCTATCAGTAAGGACTGTTCCACTGGATTGGTTCGTTAGTGGCACAGGTGATTTTGATGGTGATGGACGGCATACTAAGAAGGGAGAGTGTGCCTGTCACACGCGTTCTGGACCAGAGTTGGATTCCAGTCGCATTCGGCAACGTAAGTGACTAATTTGCCACGCCATTTTGCCGCTAGCCCGGGGACCGTTTACTCTATTGCGCCGTAAATCCACCATCAACAGTCAATACTGAACCCTGGCAAAGGCTTGAATCAGCGGATGCGAAGAAGTAGATTGCCCCCGCTACTTCTTCAGCAGTCCCCATGCGCCCAATGGGCATAGTGCCTTTTAGCATTTCCTTGGCTTCGTTCTTGTCCGGCATTAAATCCGTCCAGCGCTCCATCATGCCAGTGTCGATTACACCAGGGCAGACACAGTTAATGCGCACACCGGTCGCTGCAAGTTCTATCGCCATGTCTCGGGTGAATACAACCAGACCACCTTTCGCGCCTCCATAAGCAGTTGAAAGTGGGAACCCTACCAGCCCGTTGAGGGATGAAATATTGATCACGCTTCCGGAACCTGCTTCAACCATTGGTGGTACAAAATGCTTGCACATTAGCCAGGGTCCTTTGAGATCGGTATTAAGTACACGATCCCATTCTTCCTCGGTCGTCTCATCATAGGCCCGNNGTNTAGTTCTGAGCCCGCATTATTTACAAGCACGTCGACCTTGTCCCAACGATCATAGGCAATGGTTGCTGCCGCCTTCACATCAGCCTCGATGCGCACATCGCACTTAAGCGCAGAAACCGCTTCGCCAAGTTCGGTTGCCACTCGGTCCGCCGCCTCCATATCAATGTCAGTAATCAACACCTCAGCGCCTTCTTCCACGAATCGGCGTACTGTCGCAGCACCTATTCCACTGGAACCCCCGGTGACAACACAGTTCAAGCCTTTCAATCGCATATCCACCCCCGGTCAATGGTAATCCAAGGACAGTTTACCTAACTATCCCGGATATAGCGCCACGTCACGCGGGCTCATTGATGGGGCTGTCTAATACAGCGGGTACCGTGGCACGTATCATAGGAGTTTATGTGAGTGGACTGATTCTACAGGCTACAAACTCATGGGTACTGGTGTTCCAGACCGCTGCTACTGACTATTTGTTCGGATTGGTTTTTTATCTGGTCTTTGGCAGCACTGAGAAAGAGTTCGATTAGAATCCGTGCATGGCCGGAAAAGAATAATCATTAGTATAAGATAAAGCATCAAATTGAATTGGAAGGGGAACATCATGCAAAGGCTGTTTTTGCTGTTATTGATTTTGAGTTTTTCCACTGTAAAAGCTGACCCAAGCAGTGCTTCGGTTGTTGAAGAAGACATACAACAAATAGAACAACTGTATTCGAACTGGCGAGAGGCGGTTGAGACAGCAGATATACAGCGTTATGTTACAGCGCTTCATCCTAATATCCGTTTGTTTCCTCCCGGTGCAGAAGTTATAGACACTGCGGCCAATTACGCAAAGTTTCTAGTACCTGTTTTTGCGGCAGCGGACTACCAGATTGAAGTCAAGCGAGCGCCGGTTGCTGATGTCATTGGTGATTTTGCTGTTGTTGAATACGAATACATCATTCACTTGAAACTCAAGAACCCTGAAGAGGGTGTGTCAGAGCCAGGCGCCATGACGGCATCAAGGTCCGAAGCACGATATTTTGATGTCCTCAGGAAAACTGATGGGAAATGGAAAGTCTGGCGCCATACCTGGCAGTAGATAGTGCCTTTCCAGGATCAAAGGCCAGCGCTCAGTTCTTCCACTATTTTGTGACTGACACAGCCTTCTATATGATCGTTCACCAGACCCATAGCCTGCATGAATGCGTAAGCGGTTGTGGGGCCAAAAAATTTCCAGCCTCGCTTTTTCAAATCTTTGCTCAGGCCCTTGGACGTCTCTGTAATGGCAGGGTGTGGGTAGTCCCATTCTCCTTTACCAATATGTGGTTCAGTGGAGGTTGGCTGCCATTGCCAGATATAAGAAGCAAGACTGCCAAACTCATCCACTACCTCAAGCGCACGATGCGCATTATTGATGGTGGCCTCGATCTTACCCCGGTGACGAACAATGCCTTCGTTTTGGAGGAGCCGGGTTACGCTCTTGTCATCAAAGCACGCAACTTTATTGAAGTTGAAATCATCAAATGCTTCGCGAAAGTTTTCGCGCTTGCGCAGGATTGTCAGCCAGGAGAGTCCTGACTGAAATCCTTCCAGGCAAATTTTCTCGAACAACCGAAAATCATCAGTCTCGGGACGGCCCCATTCTTCATCGTGGTAATGGCGATAATCCAGGGGCTCGCTACCCCACCAGCAGCGGGTAATTCCATCTTCACCGGTACGAAGATACTTATTTTTTGAGCCAGACATTTTTTTTGAGCCGGGCATAGTTATTGCTCCGGCGACAAAACCAGCCCTCATTCCAGGCTGGTTTGATCGCCGGGCTAGATGATCGCACTAGTCACTCAGTGCTACAGGACTGCCCTTAGTCCGTAAAGAACAACCGTAAGAGCCACACCGGAACCGATAACACCATTTACTTTAGTCATCGGACCCTGCTTGCCCACCATTCCATTAACTTCAAGCGCGGCAATAATTACCAGTATCGCGCCAAGACCAGCCATGCTCGCATCCCCAATGAGTCCATTGTTCAGGTGGGCTGATGAACCCATAAAAAACAACATGGGAAAAGAGAACAAGGTGTTAGTTCGCGACGCCAGGGCCGCCTTTGGTGCCGAGGCAGCAGCTTCGGGCAGTGCTTCACCACCCTGGGCAACCTGCGTTGCGGAAGCGATTACTATTTTCTGGTTGGGCCAGATAATCAGCCAGACATTCAGGAACATTAGTATACCCAGGGTTGAACCAATCGTTATGTCATAGGATATTGCCGGATGACGATAGGCCAGCATGACTATACCGGTCAGGAAGGTAAACATCGCAGCCCAGCGAAACCACCACAGGGCTCTTGGTACCAGCTTTTGGATGGCGCCGGAACGATGCTCGGCCTCGGCTTCCTTAAAGTACTCTCCCTGTACGAAGTTAAAGTAATACAGGAGCCCAATCCAGGTTATACCTGCCAGGAAGTGTAGCCACCTAACCAGATAGTCCAGACCGTAGCCGCTCAATAATAGTGCTATATCCATTTTGTATCCCTCATTTTTTGTTATTTCAGGGTGTGTGCCCAGGGTGATGGCTTAATCGCGGGGTTACTGCAAATTCGCCGTGTTGAACAATGATACCACCTAATTTTTGAAAAACTATCAATCGAGTACCAACTTTAGACCAACAAAACCCTGCACTACGCGAGGTTTTTAGTTTTTCGACCGCACCACTAGAGAGAAGAAACCGTAGGATTCCAAGAGCAATTGTCGCTAGATTATGTGTCAGAAACCTGGACGGGGTAACGTGGCCTGCTATTTTCTTTGGGCATGCCTGATGATAGTCTCACCACTAGTAGTCTGATTTCTTTGGGGACCCTGTCCAGGTTAAGGCGCTTCTATCTGCCAACTGGAACCTATTGTTGCGCTTATAGCCTTAAACTTTTCCGAGTCTATGATTAATATCACAATGGGCGCATTCTCCTAGTAAAAATCTGACACAAGCGATGAGCCCTTGGAATAATGGGTCTGCAGGAACTAAGAACAGGATACGATATGAAAGTAGCGCTAATTGCTCCTCCTTTCCCGCTGGATGAGGCACCCTCACCACCACTGGGTCTTTGCTATGTTGCGGCCGCATTCAGGGAGGCCGGGGCAGAAGTAATACTGCTTGACTACATAGTTGAGAAATACGCGCCGGAGAAAATGCGCAGATCCCTGGAAGAATTCCAGCCTGATGCTGTGGGAACCACTGCGGTGATGATGAATTTTAAGGGTGCCGCAGAAATTCTTAGCGATGTTAAGACCTTCTTTCCGGACC
>PBRP01000014.1 GCA_002726655.1 Gammaproteobacteria bacterium | reverse complement strand
GAACTTCCCAGGGTGATCCGTGGGTGAAGCGGTCGCACCAGGAGTGATCACGATGTGAATAGCAATTGATCTCTCGCCGTCCCTGATTTGGTCCGGCACGGACTTCGAATTCGCCCTGGCACAATAACCCTTGTTCATAGTGCCCTCCATAGACACCGGCTGCTTTAAGTGGGTTGCCATGGATGCAGTCTTCATAATCAAACACCGGGAATCGGCCGGTGAAGGTCACATCGTAACCGTACTTTTCATTGTCCGCCTGAAGCCGGAGTTCCTCCTGGGGTTTGACCACCTCATAGATCATGTGCCCACCATCAGACAACTGATCGAATTTACCGATGTCATGGTAAGGCACCTTATTGGCCCAGGGCATGGGGATGCCATCGATTACGAGGCAGGTGCTGAATCTGGCGTAACCCTTGTTGGTGACATGCATATGGTTGATACCATGAATGTCGGCCTCGCGGTCTACGAATGAGAACCAGAGATTGTCACTCCACAGGCCCTCAGTTCCTTCAGGGGCTGGGTGCAAATATTCGTCGTTGTCTGAAATTGTCATCTGCTTAAATCCTCTTAAATCATTGTGTTAATTGCTCTATTCGAACTCGTCAATAGTTTGATCCAGTTCGGCCCACTGGCAGCCTTGTCTCCCAAAAATGAAATGCTGGAACTAATCTCATTCTGATCTCGTGGGGCGGCGAATCAGGGCCTTGACTACTCCCGAATCCCTCAGGTTATATCTCAACCTGTGGAGAGTGCCTAGATAATCACAGGATCGGAACACATTTCAATATGAAATTTAACGTTGCGATATATGCAATATAGGATACACTGACTGAAGTGACCACTATGGATGCTTTTAGCTTGGACCTTCAATCATTGCGGCTATTCAATAGCCTGACGCGCCATCTGCACTTCGGGCGTGCCAGCACTGAGTGCAAAGTGAGTCCATCAACGTTCACCCGGGTTATTCAGCGCTTGGAAGAACAGGTCGGCCACCAGCTAATTCAACGAGACCATCGATCCGTCCAACTGACGCCTGCTGGTGAATTGTTCCTCCAATTCAGCCAGGAGACTCTACTCAGATGGCAGGATCTCTCAGATCAACTCGAGGAACAGGGACCAACACTTTGTGGTCACTTGTCCATTTTTGCGACAGTAACCGCCAGCCTGAATTTTTTGCCTCAGGTATTAGGACGATTCCGCAAAACATATCCGTCCATTCACTTGCAACTTGAGACCGGCTACATAGTAGATGCACGGCAGCAATTAAATGAAGGCTTTGATGTGGTCGTGGCTGCATTACCAAGAAAAGAATCTCCCGATCATGAACAACGAATCATCCGTTCCATTCCAATGAAAACTATCGCCCCAAAAACTGATTGTGAGGTTTCAACGATTGTTGACAAGCCACCGATTGATTGGCAATCAGTGCCTCTGATATTACCAACATCTGGTGGAACTCGAACTGCGATCGAAAACTGGCTGAATCGCGAACGCATACAACCAACGATTTACAGTGAGGTCGAAGGCAATGAGGCTGCTATTTCACTGATTGCGCTCGGTTGCGGCGTGGGGTTTGTGCCCCAGTTAGTGCTGGAAAGGAGTCCTGTGCAATCCGAGGTGAAAGTTGTCCATGATGGACCACCCTTGGAGGATATCCATATAGGCTTCTGCACGCGCAAGCGGAAGCTAAACAATTCTCCGCTTATCCGTGCGTTGTGGTCAACTATAAACTAACGTCTTTGTGTTGGCTCGCGCAGTTCAGTTCCTGGAGACCAGCGCCTTAGAAGACCAACCTTTGCTTTCTTTCACTTGCCAAATACGAGTAGTACATTACCTGGCATATGGTTGTAGATACCATAGCCTGAGTTTGTAAATACCTGGCCCTTGTACACGATAGTTCCACTGCCGCCACTGAAGGAACCTCCATGGGCAGTGGCACCACTGATTGTTGTGAACTCGCGGTCTGTATCAAATTGCCAGAGCACTTCGCCGGTTTCGCTGTCATGCACACGTAACATACCATCCATATATCCCTGAAAGACAAGGTCAGTGAGGGCTGTTGCTGGAGATGATGCGCCGGGTGCACAAACAATTCGGTCACCGCAGGCATTGACTTTAACTGGCTGCGACCACTTGATTTCTCCCGTGTATGGATCCAGGCCATAGATGCCTGGATTTGCCAGTTCCATAGGATTCACGCCGTCGTCGTCGTCTCCGATGGGCACAAATACCAGCTTGCCATTCGTGGCCATACCGAAATGGATACCACCCGTGTGGGTGCCACCACGTCCTACGCGAGTCTCCCAGATAAGCGTACCGTCATCAGGGTTGATGCCAAATGCGACACCGCTTTTCTGACCAGCAATCAGGATATCCCGTTCACCGTCGGTGAGTAGGATTGTCGCTGCAGCGAAGTCCACGTCAGGGCCTACCTCTTTAGGGCAATTCGCCTTATAGGGGTTTTGTGGTACACAGGCGACATTCCAGGCATCCCCGGCCGTGGTCTGCCGTTTCCAGACAACTTTTCCCGTATCAATGGAGAAGGCGATGATTGCATCACTGCTGTCATCAGCAGGAGAAGAGTAGTTTTCACCTGTCCCTGCATAGAGCAGTCGGCGTTTTGGATCGACGGTTGGAGTATTCCAGATGGGCGCACCGGAAGGACCATAATTCATGGTTCCCGCAGAGTTCAGGCCTGTTTCCCTCAGGGGTTCGGTGATGGTCTCGGTTTTCCAAACCACCTCACCCGTCTGGCCATTCATGGCTACGATTGATCCCCTGAATTTGCAACATTCATATTTAGGGTCAGTCGCAGGGACGACTTCAAGTGAGGAAACCGGCTGATAGACGATGTCTTCGAACAGGGTGGGCTGTGCAGTTGCGACGGCATTGGGGTGACCGTCCACCTTGGTGGACCAGACGAGTTCGCCGGTCACCACATTAACGCCGTAGGTTCTTGCCAGAATATCGGCAAAATAGGCCATGGGCGGGTTTTTCTGTTCGACACCCGCATCCCAGGTCGTGAGCGTCATGCCCGTGCGCACCTCGGCGGTAGCCTGGAAGGTCCAGCGAATACAGCCGGTATCAGCATTCAGTGAATAGACGGTGCCATCCTGGCTTCCCACAATTAGTGATCCGCCAACGAAACTGGGCTGAGATCTGGCACGGTTGGCGTGGGGATAGGCAAAGGACCACTTCAGTTTAAGGTTTTCAAGATCGGCTTTTGAAAATTGTGCAGCTTCATCATTGATGAAGCGCCTATTATCAAAGGTAATCCCCCAGGCAGGCGCAAACGGTGGTTGGTTATAATCGAATTGGGCTTCCTCTTTGCTGCACATGGGAGGCATAGGTGCTGCTGGCAACGGACCACCGGTCAGGTAGAAGGCAACATCCTCCATCTGTTGAACAGACATTTCATCTGTCTGTTCTTTCATGATCCCCTTGCTCAGGGTTCGCAACATGGACTTGTAGGGAAGCATCCTTAGCGCCGACACGTGAGCTGCGCGCTGTACGCCTCCCATGTGACAGCTTGCGCAAAATTGGCCGAATACTTCACGCCCGGCATGGTCCTCGGCACCGGTTTCCTGGCCTGCCAGGTTCAGCGTGGCAGATTGTGGCTTTTCAGCGGCCTCTTGACTGACCTCTTCAATGACTTCCGGAGCGGGTGCGGCAGTATCGTTTTGATCTTCGCCACAGCTGGTGATCAGTGTCAGCAGTATGGATATTAGGGCAGCTTCTTTGAATCGATTCTTCATGTTGTATCGTCCGGGTTTGTGTCGCGCAGGCACCTAGAGGCAGGCGTGCGTCGACGGTTATTTTTGTTTTGGCTCGGCGTTCCTGCGCAGTTCATCCCACATCTGGAGGTTGTCCTCCAGCTGCGATATGAGGAGATCCGAGGGTTCACCATCAGCATTGAACTGGGTCCTGAATCGGCCTTCAACCCGGCAGAAATCATTAATGAAATCACCTTCAAAGCGGGCTACACGTCGTTGCCTGTCCTGGTTGCTGTCAATGTTCCACTTATCGGTGGTTGGGTTGTATGCCCATAGCGGCCAGTATCGGGTAGTCGTTGCCTTACGGGCCTGGTCAGCAACCAGTTCCTCAGCGAATTTTTGCTCGGTCATGCAAGGTACATAGCAGAGTAGTAGTGAAGGACCCTTGTATTCCACCGCCTGCTTGTATGTATTGATCAGGTGGTTTGGAAAGGCAAGATTGACCTGTCCAACATAGGTATGGCCAGTGTAGGCAATGGACGTTCCCAGGGAGTATCGGGGTGCACTTTTACCGCCGGGAGCAAAGGGCGTATCCATGCCTTTTGGGGTTGCCTTGGACATCTGACCGCCTGTATTGGAGTAGGCATCCGTAACAAGAACCATAACGACGACGTCCAGGTCTGACTGTAATACATGGATCAGCATCTGCAGGCCAATATCAAATGCCCATCCATCACCACCAACTATCAGGGCATTTTTCTGCAGGTTGCTTGTGACGGTTGAACGCAGTAGGCGGAGATGAGTAAGCAATTCAACATCTTCGACAGGGGCTTGTTCAATCGTTTTATCAATTATTACCTGCAGCTGTTTGATATTGTTAACTTGATCTATTCGGGCAGCCAGCGTCAAACCTGATTCAGCATTTGACTTTTCGACAGCTTCCAGTTGTTCTGTTAGAGCGATGAAGCTTTCTTCCGTTGCTAATGACTGGTTATCTGCTATGGCGCCTAGAACATATTTACAGGATGCGTCTGTCTGGTCGCGCTCATTAGCCATGCCGAGTGCAATGCCGCCGCCGACGGCTGCATTATTCTCAAACAGGGGATTTACCCAGGCAGCACCGAAACCTTCTTTGTCAGTGCTGTATGGCGTTTCGTAAGCTTGCGCCCCCCAGATCGATGAACAACCCGTGGCGTTACTGATAACGGTATAGGGAAAGAGTTGCAGAAACTTTGCAACATACAGTGGTTCGTAACAACCCGCACAGGCGCCGGAAGCGCCAATATAGTTGGGCAGGCTTTCCATTTCGGCAGTCGTATGAAAAGGTCTTGATAGATCAAGGTCCAGGTCGATATCTGCGCCCCTGTCTCGGCTAATGTCAAGGATTCTGCGACTATCAGTAAGTTGCTCTTCATCAAGCGTATCTAACGCCACTAGTTTGATGGCATCCTTGTTGCAGACGGCCTCGCACACGCCACATCCTGTGCACAGGTTGGCGTCCACGGCCAGACCATAGACATCATCGGACTGTAATCGTTTCAAGCCGAAGGGGCCTGCACTCGCATCCTGACTGATTCGTCCAGCGTTTCTAAATACTTTAAGCAATGACTCACCCTTTAGTGCCGACAATTCCCGTGCGGACAGAATAGCCTGATCCAGTGCTCCGCCAGTCGGACACATAAATACACAATCGCCACAGTCATTACATTTGAATGGCTCAAACTTTGGAAGACGGGTAGCAAAGTTTCTGTCTAGTCCTTTCCAGGTATCTGTTGGCCTTGCGCCACCGCGGGCGTGGTTAAAATAGTCGCGAACAGAGACATCACTGCCGCGGCCAGCCATTCCTGGCTCCTGTATAGAATTGATGAACGAATTCATATCTGGTGAGATGACAGTCAGATCCATTTCTCCGAGATCTGCCGTTGTTGCAATGATTTTATTTCGCCGGGGAAGATCCGATTGCTCAGTAACCGATTCTGGTATTGGCACCTGCTTAAGTGCAGCGATGGCCTTCTTGAAAGCGGTAACATTGTTGTCCACGACATGCTGACCTTTGCGACCAAACGCTTTTACGATACCGTCTTCCATCAGGGCATCGGCTGTCGTGTGGTCAAGAAAGCCAAATTTCTCCAGCAGGATTCTTTGCATGATCATGCTGATTTTTCTGCCGAGCCCCTGTTCTTCGGCGATCTTAAATGCATCGATGACCCAGAGTTCAAGTTTCTCATCGATAATGATTCGCTGGAGATCCTGTGGCAGGGCCTCGAAGATCTTTTCCGGGGGTGTTGGAGTGTTGATGATGAACCGACCACCCTTACGGATACCATTCAGGATTCCGTCTCTTTTGTTCAGGAGTGCGGGGTGATGGACAGCAACATAGTCCGGGGTCCTGACATCAAAACTTTCATCCAGAGGCTGTGTCGAGACGCGGAAATGTGAAACTGTCACGCCTCCGGCTTTTTTGCTGTCATATTCCGCTGTGGATGCAATGTGCAGATTGCCGCCTTCGTTGTCGGGGTTTGGCTGCGAGGAATAGATCTGTGTCGCGCCTTTTACCATACTTACCGTCCCATCACTGCCATAGGCGACGATACGACCTTGACGCACGTTTGCATCCTCGAAAATGTCCGGTGCCGGAACCGGGGGCAGCGAAGTGCCCATCAGGTCGTCGATAACTCCGACGGTAAATCCCGTCCAGAAATCTCCCGTATCAGCTATTTTCTGCAGGTGATTGAATACCTCAAGGACTGAACCAGGGTGAAAATCCTTGCCGGCCACACCATAGATACCGCCGGTTACGATAGGCGCCCGCTCCAGTTTCGTAACGCCCCTGAACCCCTGGGCGGCCTTCATAACTGCCGACCTCACGTCTGCACAGAGTGGTTCATCCTGCGCTGTATGCGTCATGGAGCGATCAAGAACTGCTATCCGCTCAACGCCTGCTGGGAGCGCTTCAATGAAATCGTTGGTAAGGAATGGTCGAAATGCGCGAACATTGAGAACGCCGATCTTGCGTTCTGGGTCCCTGCGAAGCAGGTAGTCGACTGTTGATCGCAGGGTCGTGACTGAGCTGCCTGCAGCGACGATTACATCGGTTGCCTGGNGGTGACCCGTGTATTGATAGGGGTTGTAATTACGGCCAGTCAGCTCTGCAAACTCGTCCATAATGGATGGCAGTATCTCTTCTATCCGCAGGGTGTGCGGGCGCTGAGCAAGGCCGGCCTGCATGTAGCCATCAGGGTTTTCATTGGTTCCCCAGACGGATGGGTGTGATGGGTCCAGCGAGCGTTCCTTATGTGCCACCATCTTGTCATGGGGCATAAAGGACCAGAAGAACTCTTCAGGCAGTTCCTGTACCTGGGTCTGGCGGTGGGTGGTCAAAAACCCATCGTAAACTACGGCTACCGGGAGGCTAGCCTCCCACTTTAGTCTCTCCGCTATTGCACCAATATCCTGAAGTTCCTGGGCATCAGCGGCAAACAGGATAGCGATTCCCGTATCACGCACCGCGTAAACATCGCTGTGACCGGCAAAAATAGTCAGGGAATGGCGAGACAGGTCGCGGGCACCAATATAAAAAGTAATCGGTAATAACTGCCCGGCAGAATTATACATTTCCGGGATCATCAGCAGGATGCCCTGGGAAGATGAGCAGGTTGCCGAACCGACACCTTTTGCCGCGAGTCCCTGTACGAAAGAAGCTGCCGCTGCCTCATCGCAGGCCATAAAAACCTGCGGTACCACCCCATAGATGTTCTTCTCGCCCAGGGCTGCCCGCTGGGCACTCTGTTCACCGAAGGGGGATGACGGGGTAATGGTGTAAATAGAGATCCCGCCATTTACCTTGTAAGCAACCCTGCAAATGATGGAGTTACCATCTGTCACCACGCTTTGACCGGGATAAAGCGGCGAAGTTTTCTTGCTTTCATCTGGGTTTACCAGCAGGGGTATTTTAGCGTCAATTTGGCTCACGGGGCAGTATCCATCAATTTCAATTCAAGGAATAACGAGAGGTAGAGTACCTCAGGTCGAATTAGATCACAGCTTCACCTTGTTGGGAAATAGGTGAAACGAAAGGTGTCAATTGGGTATGCCTGGGGTCTGAAAACCCTTTCCGGAGTTATTCCGGTAATAGACCGTTTTCTCGCCAGATTTTTATCGCCTCGTCATTCATCAGCCCCAGTTTTTCGCACAATTTACGCACTTTCGCCAGGGAGGCAACAACCGTATTGCTATGAGCGGGATTATTGACGAACGCCTCATCAATAACTTCAGCGGGGATATTGTACGTGGCGATGATGTGCTCTGGGGGTTGCATCATCATTTTTGACAGAGTACCCAGAATAGTTGGCGCTGCCAGGCTCAGTTCGTGGAGCTTCTCTTCGCTGAGCTTTGGTACATTCAGGCTGAGATAAGATCTGGCAAATGCAACATGTCTTGCTTCTTCTGTAATATGGATCTTGGAAATGAGTTCATTCAGTGGGTGGCCGATGGATTCTTTGCTGTGCCCTTCCCGTTGAATATAGTCGATGGGATCCTCGCCGCCCAAGGCGTATATAAACAGCATCGCGGGGAAGCTGGTGCCAAATTCCGCAACCCTGCTGGAATTCTCGATGAATTCGCTGGTTATTGTAGGCACAGGCATGCCAGATCTGTTGACGAACTCCTGGAACATCAGTGAATGGTGCGCTTCCTCAATTACTTCGTGATACGCGAACCGATATTCCAGTGAATTATGCGGTTGCGTCGCTGCAAACCTGAGTAAGCCGCGACTCAGGATCCCTTCAAATATTCTCCCGGTATAGCAAAAGCCGGCTATCAGATTAAGTCCGATGCTAGAACGTACTTCATCCGGCTGAGATTGATACCATTCGGTTGCTCCCAGTGGGTGGTCCTTGGCCAGTTCCCAACGCGGATCATCAGCGCTAACCTGCATTTCAGGTGCATCCCAATCGATATCACGGAAGGCCTCATAGCGTTTGTTTACTGCCGCGCTGCAGAGACGTTCCAGCAGATTTTGGTATGCGGCTTCTGGATCGGATTTTGTATCCATAGTTTCTTCAACCGGTGGCACAAAACGCTCGTTCAAAGCACTGGTGGCGGTGGTGGACATTAGTGTCTCCTTGCAANAATCANATACTGGGAAGTTCAATATGACCCTGTCNGTGCGNCACCTTCCGTGCGGCACCACCTGTGCGGCACCATCTGTANAGGTATTTGATTGAACACTTTTTGTCAGGGNCTATTGTTTAGACTATATTAAATCTGGCCCTGCTTGGTCCAGTGTTGNTTACCGGTCATTGTCCGACAGAATTCGTTATGTCAGCATATCCCGGAAGGACTGTTTTTTTATATCAGCTTGCCATTTTGGTGCTTGAACTGGCTGCCGGAGGTTGACCTTGGTATATGATCCGCGTATCCCCGAACGAAACACATGTGTTCTCGGCGCCCTTATTGAAAANTGGGCTGATCAGAANCCGGACCATGTAGCGTTTATNTTTGCAGACGAAACCCAATGGACCTGGGCTGAAGTTCTTGACCTTACCCGTCGCGCAGCGGCTGGNTTTCATTCTCTAGGTGTTTCACATGGCGATCATGTGTTGTCCTGGCAGCCGAATTGCAAGGAAGCACTATTAACCTGGTTCGCCCTCAATTACCTGGGTGCCGTCTATGTGCCGATTAATATTGCCTATAAAGGAAACCTTCTAGAACACGTGGTGCAACTGTCCGATGCGAANCTGATAATCTGCCACAGTGAACTGGCACCTCTGCTCAACGATATAGATGTGGGGCAGCATTTAAGTGACGTCATCCTGACCGGTGAACCGGTCCTGGTGGCAGGGCTCAATGTGCACCCGCTTGATGTGCTGCGGCAAGAAGGCCAGGGAGAAGTGCCGGGAGTTCTGGTGGAGCCCTGGGACTGTATGTACATCATTTTCACCTCCGGAACGACTGGCCCTTCAAAAGCAGTGATGTCTTCCTATATTCAGACCTACACCATGGCCGTTGAGGCGGTATTGGATATAACTGGAGAAGATCGGATCCTGGCAAATTTACCCCTGTTTCATATCGGCGGTACCATCCATATTTTTATTACCGCGGTACTCGGTGGTTCCTGCGTATTGATTGACAGTTTCAAGACAGATGAGTTTTTGCCCGTCGTTCGTAAGTACAAGATCACCTATGCCTGCCTGCTGGGTGCCATGGCCAGCTTTCTCCTAAAACGGCCACCCAGCGAAGATGACCGGGACCATGGCCTGCTTCATGGTATGACGGTGCCCTGGAACGAAGANTCCCGGGCTGTTGCGGAGCGATATGGGCTCAGGATGCGAACCCTGTTCAATATGACCGAAACCTGTGCACCTCTGAGGTCAGATACTAACCCCACCATATTGGGGACTTGTGGAAAGCCACGAGAGGGGGTTGAGGTTCGCGTCGTTGATGAGAATGACTGCGAAGTTGCACCGGGTGAAGTGGGAGAATTCATCATGCGAACCGACAGACCCTGGGCGATGAACCATGGCTACTATAAGAACCCGGAGGCAACGGCTGCGGCCTGGCGAAATGGCTGGTTCCATACNGGGGATGCGTTCCGCTACGATGAAGATAACAATTTCTTTTTTGTGGATCGCATCAAGGATGCGATTCGGCGACGGGGAGAGAACATCTCGTCATTTGAAGTGGAATCAGAGGTCGCGGCTCACCCCGAGGTTGGCGAGGTTGCCGCGATCCCAACGCCAAGCAACTTCGGTGAAGATGATGTCATGATCGTGGTGGCGCCTGTGCCAGGTCATCAACTGAATCCCCTGGATCTGTTCCGGTTCCTTGAGNAACGAATGGCGCACTTCATGTTGCCACGTTATATTCGTGTGCTTGATGAGTTGCCAAAAACTCCCACGCAAAAGGTACGGAAACATCTGTTAAGGGAAGCGGGCGTCACGACTGATACCTGGGACAGGGAGGCTGAAGGTATTCAGGTAAAAAGGCAGAGCCTGGACAATTCATGAAATGTCCAGACTATTTTTAAGCTGCTAACCTGAGAGTCAGAGACTCAAGCATGCCATCTACCAGTTTTACCTCAATTCTGTCATTCATGGCCTGATTTATCTGACGGATTGCAGAAGGGGACGTGATATTAACTTCCGTCAGGTAATCGCCTATAAAATCAAGCCCCGCCAGGAATATACCCTCCCGGACAAGAAACGGTGCGATCCGGGTAATGGCAGCCTTTTCGGCCCAGGAGAGGGAAGTAGCCTCACAAATGGCACCCTGGTGTATGTTGGCCAGGTAATTATTAGGTTGAGGAATGCGGTTGACCCAGCCGACCGGTTCGCCGTTAACAAGGTAGACACGTTTATCACCCTTTGCCACTTCCGGCAGAAAACGCTGGGCGATAACGTAGGGAGACGGGCCTGATAGAGATGTCAGGTAGTTATTGACCCTGCTTTCTGTTTCNCCATCATATTGAATACGTTNAACGCCTCTGCCTGAACAGTCGTCCAGGGGCTTGAGTACCGCGACCTGGTGCTCCCTGATAAAGTCCTTAATCACCGCGGGGTTAGCCGTAACCAGTGTNGGTGGAGCAAGCTCTGGCCAGCGCAAAGGCAGCAGTTTCTCGTTGAAGTTGCGTAGCGCATTGACGCTGTTGAACTGCATCATGGCTGGTGGCAAGTGATCCAGGATGAGTGTCAGGTGCAGGTACTGCTGGTCAAACGGCGGGTCCTTGCGGACCAGAAGCGCACTGAAGGTTTCAAGTGGCAAGTCGGTTCGCTTACCAGTTACCAGCGGCTGCACATTAGTGACTTCAGCGACATGACCCCGAGGTTTGCCTACGTCCAAATAGAGATCAGATTCCTCCAGCCAATATACACGATGCCCTCGACTCAGCAGTTCAGTCATGAGCGCGAGGGAAGTTTCTGTTTCAAGGTTCAGCGTTGGATAAGGATCCATCAGGAAAAGAAATGAAAAGGCTGTTGGCATATTGGAACTGCTCATAGGGTGCTGCTCCTAAATTTCGGGCCGGACTGGATATGGACCCGCTGATGGTCTGTGTTGTTGAGTATCATCATGTGCCATGAGCCGCTGGAGTTACGACCTGCATCGGGGCTTCAGCCTGGCAGCAACAGTTGTCCACAAGGAAGCAGATGAGTGAATTCATATTCTCGTAGTCAGCCTCACAGAATAGTGTCCGGCTTTCCCGGCTCTGGCCGATTAGACCCGCCTGCACCAGTTTGGCGATGTGGTGCGATAGGGTTGATGCCGGGACCTGCAGTTCCTTTTGTACGGCCCCAACCGGTATGCCATTNGGTCCCTTTCGAATCAGCAGTCGATAGATAGACAATCGNGTCGGATTCCCGAGGGCTTCTAGTTGCTTTGCTGCTTGTTCCAATTCCATGATGCCCATTCTAGNNGCAANAAAGCAGATATACAACTATANTTCGAGAAATATCGAAATAANNTGNTGCTATTNATGNTTCTCNGAANNTAATCNCCAGCCAGTCTTACCTTGTTGNTGTTTCGCNNGGCTAACANGNACNGGCAAGTTGCCATGNTAGNNNAAACGTGTTTAATTCTTNCAGACCCTNGTATCCAGGCTGATGAATTGACCNAGAACCACCCGGCCGAGAAGANGGAATCTNGCAGNCGACTGAAGACGTCCACCCTNGTCTACTTCGGATTGCCNGACTATGCTGTATACCTTGCTGCAATTCCNATGTCGCTCTATATCCCTTTTGTCTATTCGCGNGATCTTGGCCTNGATCTCACTGACATCGGTTTGATAATGATGGTTGCTCGTATCAGCGACGTGATCACCGATCCACTCATCGGTTACCTGAGNGACCGGACCCAGACCCGGTATGGCAAGCGAAAGCCNTGGCTGGCNGGNGGTGCCCTGGTTATGACGATATCTGCATGGCAGTTATTTGCGCCGATCGGCGCCGTGACCAATTGGCATCTGCTGGTCTGGTCTATGTTGTTATGGCTAGGCTGGACCATGATCAACATACCTTACTTCGCCTGGGGCGCAGAGCTCTCAGATGACTATAACGAGCGCACCCGTATTACCGGCTGGCGGCAGGCCTTTGGTTTTCTTGGCAACGTCAGTGTGCTGCTGATACCGACCCTTTCGGGTGAACTTTTTGGTTATGGTTCACTTCCACGGGAGGGATTGACCATCGTCGGGTTTATGGCGCTGGTACTACTGCCGGTTCTGACTGCGCTGGCATTATGGAAGGTACCTGAGCCAGAGAAGCACCGAAGCAGACAGGACAACCTGTTAACCAGTGCCCGTCAGATGTTTTCCAATGGCAGCTTCATGTTGCTGTTCTCCGGCTTTCTCATGTTGTCCATGGGCACTACCTGGGCATCTTCCATGTTCATGTTGTTCACTACCTTCGTTGTGGAAGTGGAAGGGAATATTCAGGCTATTCTGCTTGGTTTTTACCTTATCCAACTGATCTCACTGCCTCTTTGGATACAGGTTTCCTATCGCATAGGCAAAAAACAAACATGGCTCCTGGGAGCGACCATGTATTGCCTAGCCAGCCCAGGATATCTGTTGCTTGGACCAGGGGACATCGTTCCCCTTTGTATCGTTCTATTTTTTTATGGCATCTCGGGTGGTAACTTTGCGGCCATATCTTTGTCAATGAAAGCTGATGTAATCGAGGTCGCAGCCCTTCGCACCGGTCACCATGTGGCAGGCTCTTATATGGCGGTGTGGTCCCTGGGGCAAAAATTGTTTCAGGCTATTGCGGTTGGAATGGCGCTGCCCCTGGTCGCTTTTCTCGGTTTCGACCCAAAGGGAACTAACGGGCCGGATGAACTGCTGGCCCTGTCTTTAAATATTACGCTCATTCCCACCCTGCTGTATGGAGCCTCTGTTTTTGTGATCTGGCGCTACCCGCTGTCAGCAGAGCGCCTGGATAGTCTGCGTTCAGCCTTTGCCAGGCGACAAAAGCGACGCGATCTGATGAGCCGGTAAATCGCGAGGGCGGACATGTCTGCAGTCGTTGCCCTATTCGTTGCTCTATTCGTTGATTAGGAGCTTACGGCGGGTTGGTATAATCCTGTTCGAAGGTAATGAGCCCATCCTGGATCCGATATATTGAACTCCCAGTCGCGACGCCATCTGCAGTAGTGGCTTTCCAGCGAGACCAGGCACAGGTCTCATCGCCCGCCACTTCCTCGACTGAGAACTGTGAATTTGCCTCTTTCATCACACCGGTCATTTGCTCCATGAATCCAGATATTTCATCCCGGCCGGTGAAGGTGCCATATATGGGATCGATCAGGATGGCATCCTCGGCGTAGTAGGGGGTTAGC
>PBRP01000013.1 GCA_002726655.1 Gammaproteobacteria bacterium | reverse complement strand
AGAAGGTTAGGTACCAGACTATTCAATCCGATGTGTTACTAAAGGCTATTGTAAACATCACGGACGGTTTGGCGAATTAGTTCCAATTCATCAGTTAACAATGAGCGAGCACTAGAATGCCAGGCCGAGAACAGACCTCATCTTATTTCCGCTAGCAGCCTCTCCGCCACCGCATAGATATCAGCCTCACCACTGGTAATCAGTGCGGCCTGTTCGTCCAGCAAGCCATTAGCAGCAAACCGTGTGCTGAATTTTTCACTCAGTCCCTGGTGAACGAAATTCTCCAGTTCTACCCTGCAGGCTTTGCGTTTTCGAGAAACAAAATAATCTGATGCCCCGGCTGTGTATTCTCGGTGCCGATCCAGTACATCCCACAAGTCGTCAATTCCCTTGCTCTTGGTCGCCACGGTTTCCACAACCGGTGGCATCCAGTCCCGGGGGATCCCGGAGGTGTTTTTTTCCTGCTTAAATACCGATCTCAGGTAGTTACTGGTTGCTTCAGTATCAGGATGTTCAGCCTTGTTGACGACAAAGATATCAGCCACCTCCAGGATGCCCGCCTTCATGGCCTGTATGTCATCACCAAGCCCCGGTACCCAGACAATTACCGTGGTATCGGCGAGCCTTGCGATATCCACCTCATCCTGGCCCACACCCACGGTTTCCACGATGATGACATCCTTACCCATCGCGTCCAGCACCCGGATAGCACCCCTTGTCGCAGGTGTGATACCGCCAAAATGTCCTCGACTGGCAAGTGAACGAATGAATACTTCCTCGTCCAGGGTATGGCGATTCATTCGAATTCGGTCCCCCAGGATGGCGCCCCCCGACATGGGGCTGCTCGGATCAACCGCCAGCACTCCAACAGACATCGACCGTTGTCTGGCGCTTTCAATAAGGCAACTTGTCAGGGTACTTTTGCCGGCACCTGGCGGCCCGGTAACACCGATCACCCTGGCCCGCCGGGTATGGGGAAATAACTGTTTCAGGGCATCCCATGCCGCCGGTTGATTATCATCAATCATGCGAATCAGCCGGGCAGCACTGCGAACATCACCGCTGGTCAATTTCTCCAATAGTGCATTCATATTCAGGTTTGAATCTAGCGGTCAGCCAGTTTCTGAATGCTGCCGATGATTTTCGCGTCGCTGGTGCCCGAGCCAAAGACAGCCGCAACACCTATCTCCCCCAGAGCCGCTTTATCCTTCGCGGTTATAACCGACCCGCCAACGACCACCGGTATTGGACTGGCTTCCTTTTGCAGCATTTCCATCAGCTCCGGCATATAGTAAAGGTACTCCCAGGAGTGGCTGCTAATACCTATAACATCGACATCTTCTTCTATTGCAGCCTGCAGGATCGTCTCAGGCGTATTGAAACAACCGGCATAAATAACTTCCATGCCATTGTCCCTGAGCATCTTGGCTATGCCCACAGCGGCAACTTCATGTTGATCCATGCCGAGGATGCCGATCAAGATTCGAATATTATTCACGTTACCCCTCAATTGGTGATGTCAGGTGGCCATAGGGATCATAAGGCGTGCCGCTCGCTTCACGCATAACGCCGACGATTTCACCCATGGTGGCACCAGTTTCAACTGCGCTAATGACCGCTTCCATGATATTTTCATCGGAAGAAGTCACCTTGAACACTGCTAACAGGCTTTCACGAACTGCCGACTGATCCCTCGACGCCTTAAAGACTCCAAGTTGTTCGGCACGTTCAAGCAAAGGCTCAAATTTGGCTTCACTGACATCCCGTAGCAGCGTGTCCTCATCCTCCGGCACCTGCAGAACATTAAGCCCAACCTTGGTGACCTCTCCAGAACTCACGTTCTGGTGATAACGGCTCATGGCACCTTGAAAAAACTGCTTGAAGTAACCACCCGTGACCAGATCCGCTGGATCGCCCCGGGATTCAATATCCGTAATCATGGCCAGAACCTTCTCTTCAACCTGGTCGGTCAGTGATTCCATGAACCAGGAGCCGCCAAATGGATCCTGCACCCTGGTAATGTTTGCTTCAAGATCCACTATCTGCTGAGTACGCAGACCAACGAGATGCGCCTCCTTGCTCGGCGTTCTGAAGCCTTCATCAAACGTGGAAATTTCCAGCGCCTGTATTCCAGCGAGACCCAGTGCAACCGTTTGCACCGCACCTCTAACAATATTGTTGGCAGGTTGTTCGGTTGTCAAAGATAGTCCGGAAGTATGACATGCTATGACAACCGCCATGGACCGAGGATCCTTAGCCCCGAACTCTTCCTTTATCATGCGCGCAAAAATCCTACGCATAGCCCGAATCTTTGCTATTTCCTCATAAAAATCCATGGAACAGTTCACCAGAATAGCGATTCGCGGAGCAAAACTGTCGATATCCAGTCCGCGGTTCAGCAGGGTGCGGACCACATGCCTGATCTCAACAAAGGCGAGGGCAGCCTCTTCTACGGCATTAAGACCCGCCTCACTAAAGAAATAGCTGTCTTCTAAAAACCCGTGAAACTTTGGCATTTCCTGACTGCAGAACTCAATGATGTCACAGGTCATCCGCAGGTGAAGCTCGAACGGCATCTTATAGGCATAACCGCAATACTCGGCATAAAAAGGAAACTGAAGTACAGAACCACGCACACTTGCAGGCGAAATACCGCGCTCCTTCGCCAGCAGATAAAGGCTGGCGACAGTAAACATGGGAGGACCTGAACTGGATATTGAGATTTCATCTATGGGGATCTCATCGAACAGTTCACGGTAGTCATCATGGCAGCACAGGGAAACACCCTGGGTGCCAATGACATACTTTGCCAGCGGATGGTCGGGATCCATCAAGGACTGGGTCGGACTGTCACCGATAATATCAACACCCGATTGCCCCTGTTCGAGAAGATACTTAAACTGGGCGTTAGATCGCCTGGCATCGCCTTCACCTGACAATTCGCGCTGAATCCAGCCTCCGCCAGGGTTATCACGTGTCCCCCTGGTATAAGGATAGCTGCCAGGATCACCCAGGTTATCCTGGTAATCATTTTTTAGTGTCTCACTGGCACCCTCATCAGGCCTGTAGTTAGATTTCAGGTTAATACCTGAACGGGTTCGAGTTGTACGAGTCATACAGGTTGCCACTCCACTCCATCAAATAGCCAGCCCGAAGATAAGGGCAGATCCCTCGAAGATACGCCCAACTGCAGGTCATAGGAACAGGACTCAAGTACCCAGCCATTTTGCTCAGGATCATAATAACGCAGGTCTTCGTCACCTAAATTCATTTCAAGGTCAGCGGTCTCACCCGCTTCCAGTTCCGCCCGGCCGAAGCCTTTGAGTTCTTTCGGTACACGGAATACTGTCGAATCAGTACAGGAAACATACAGCTGGACAATCTCCACCCCTGAGACAGTGCCCGTGTTCGTGACGCTTACTGTAACATTGAAGTGATCAGCGGTCCTTTCAATCTGCAGACCATCCAGGTCAAAGGTCGTATAACTCATGCCGAATCCAAACGGAAATGCCGGTTCCTGGTCCTGATGATCGAGTAATCGATAGCCGTGGAGCAGGCTGTGATCCACCGAAAGTGAATTGACATCCCACGGCATCAGTTGGTCCATGGACCGGGGAAAAGAAACCGGTAGTTTGCCACTGGGTGAACAGTTACCAAACAATACGTTGGCAATGGCATGCCCGCCTTCCCTACCTGGATACCAGAGCATTAACAGTGCATCAACCTTATCCAGCCAGTCAGTCACCTGGATAGCACTGCCGCCTTCCAGCAAGACAATGGTCTTCTTTGCAACACCAGCCACCGTGTCAATCAGGAAACGCTGATGATCAGGCAGTGCAAAGGTCTCACGATCACCTCCGCGCGCAAGTTCACCTTCTTCCACCTCCTGCTGCTGGGTCGGGATAAATTCACCCTCTTCCACATAAGTCAACCCAGCAACGACGATGCAGATATCAAATTCCCCGAGCCGAGTGAGGTCATCATCGGACCTGAAATAGTGAAGCGATGCATGTTTGATAAACGCTTGCAGGCCGGACAGCGGCGTCGAGACTTCACTTGAAGTCACAAAACTGCTGCCCCTGTCACCGAGATTAACGGTATCGGCTAGATCCCCTACAAGTGCGACCTTCAAGCCGGGAGTATCCTCAAGGGGAAGAATCTTGTCGTTCTTCAGCAGCACAAAGGATTTCTCCGCCACCTCGCGTGCCAGTGCAATATGCTCTTCACACTCAACCACCCGTTCATCGGGCACTTCCATATCAGCAATTTGCCATGCAACGTTCTGATAAACGACCCGCCGGGCATTACGATGGATAGCCTCCTCATTAAGTTCACCGCTGGCCAACGCCTCATTGATATTCTCTTCGCTGTACCAATGGGTGCTCGGCATTTCAATGTCCATACCAGCATCGATTGCCGCAGCTGTCGACCGCGTTCCGAGAAACCAGTCCGATTCGACGAACCCAGTAAATCCCCAGTCATCCCTTAATATGTCCGTTAGCAGGATGGGGTGCTCCCCACAATAAACATCGTTCATCTTGTTATAGGCGCTCATGACAGACGCTGCTGCTGCTTCCTGAATACTGCGCTTGAAGTGTGGGAGATAGACTTCATGTAGAGAGCGCACATCGATATTGGCACTGAGATCAAATCGCGTAATCTCAAGGTTATTCAATGCGAAGTGTTTTGGGCTGGTCAATACATGATTCTGGGCACCGCTGATGAAAGCAACCGCCATGGCCCCCATGTGCCAGGGATCCTCTGAATAGGTTTCCTGGGCGCGCCCCCAGCCCGGGTGACGGAGCAGGTTTATAGTTGGTGCCAGGATTACATTGCCGCCCTTTGCCGCGACCTCAAGCCCCATGGCAAGGCCCACACGACGTTCAAGTTCAACATCAAATGTCGCCGCCCTGCCGATGGCAACGGGAAATGCAGTAGCCATCCCCGCACGGGCGCCTCGCGGCCCGTCCACCATCTTGTAGGGTGCCAGCCCCAGCTCTTCATCCCCTCCGGCATAGTAAAAGCCATCAATAGAGGCAGGCTGAAGCCCATGAAGTTGGTTGATCTTTTGCGAAAGTGTCATCGTCGCCATCAGCGCATCAACCTCGACAGCGACTTCTTCGTGATCTATAGCAAGACCCTTGTTACCCGCGTGTATAAGCTCCTTATCAAACGCAACAATTCTCTTATTCAATGGTTGGGACTGCCAGCTCATTGAAAACCTACCTTCCCAACAGGTACTTTAAGTGGTCATTCAACATTCTTCCTTGCGGGTCAAGGGAGGCCTGCAGCGCAACGAAGTCATCATATTTTGGATAAAGTTCTCTTAGGCGGTCATAGCCAAGCGTATGAACCTTCCCCCAGTGAGGACGCCCGCCATATTTCCAGAAGATGGGCTCAATCCGGTTAAAAAGTGGCCGGTAATCCTGGGAAGCCATTCTGTGTACAGAAATCGATACCCTGGGACCCCCTACAAACATGCTGAGCCAGGCGTCATCACCACCTATAATTCTGTATTCAAGCGGTATGGCTACATCTATCGATTCCCGCTTTATGGTCGCCAGGATTTCACGAAGGCAATCCGGACCTGATGCCACGGGAATTGAATATTCCATTTCATTGAATCGATCGTGCCTCAGGTTGGTTAATGCATTAAACGACTCACTGACGACCTCGGTCGGGTCTTGTAGACCGGCAAGTGTATGAATCAGCGCCTTTCGCAACATGACTGGTGTTGCCGCCACCATGGAGATGAACTCTCCACCATCTTCTTCTTCCACTAGTGTCTGCAGGGGTTCATCTGTTTCTGTATGGGCGACGACCAGGCTGTAGTCGGAATGAACCAGTGGCATCATTTCGTAGTGCTGATGATCTTCAATTGACTGATCAAACTTCTCCAGCACATCTTCTGTTTTTTCAGCCCAGGTCTGGGTTCGCAAACGAAAGGGTTCACGAGTCCTGAAACGGATTCGCGTGATAATACCGAACGCGCCAAACGAAACTCTTGCCGCATGGAAAAGATCTGAATTATTGTTCTCATCCAGATCAAGGACTTCCCCCGATGGAGTCACCAATCTCAAACCAGTAACATAACCTGACAGTGATTTCAGATCCCTGCCGGTGCCATGGGTTGATGTCGCAATTGCTCCCGCCAGGGTCTGACGATCTATATCTGGCAGGTTGAACATAGCCTGGCTAATCTTGTCCAGCATGGGACCACTGTCAGCAAGCCTTGTTCCCGCCCAGAGAGTCGCCTCGTTCGCCTGCTCATTGTGTGAAATGAGTCCACTCATTTTATCCATCACCACCAGGTTACCGTCAGTTGGCACCAGTGCTGTAAATGAATGCCCTGCACCAACGGGCCGAATAGCGCCAGTGGAACCCTTTATTTGATCAACAAGTTGATCTTCACTCGAGGGAGCCAGCCTCGCCCTGGGATGCGCAATGAGGGCACCAGACCAGTTCCGCCAGGGCACTAGCCGATCCAGGGCACTTGCCATGCTCGTATAATATCCGGACAGGCTGGCTAGCATCGAACCGGCAAGAAACCGTCTTCGCGTAATCATTTGTTGGGTCCAGCCATCATCTTGATCATGGCAGCATAGTCATATTCATCACAGTCNATGCAGTATCCCAGCGGCGGCATTCTATTGAAGCCCTCAAGCGTATGAGTCAGCAACCAGGCATTTCCCTTGGCAATTCGCGGCCCCCATGCAGCCGCATCACCCATCTGTGGCGCACCTCCTTCCCCATTGATATGACAGAGCGCACAACTGCGAGCCCACCTCTCCATAACCGCCGGCGTCTGCTCGGCCGAATCAAAGACTGACTGCATGGCCTGTACTTCCTCTTCAGAAAGATCACCCGACTTGTCGGCACAACTGACTATCGCCAGGCCAAATAGCAGGAGCAGGAACCCTGGCTTCATAACATCAATCAGCCTAGCCTTGTTCGCCCGGTTTTTTCAGACGAAACAGAAATCGGTCTGTTCTGCCGCGCAACTCACCAAATACGTTTGCATCGTGACTGTCTTCCGGATTGGCCAACAGGTCACTTTCACCATCCAGCTCAAACCCTGCCTTCTGAGCCTCTTCCCTTACAATCTCCGGCTCAATCCGGTGCAACTTGCTGTTATCAGCTCCTGCAACACCAACATGATCAATGATGCCAAGCACGCCGCCGGGTTTCAGGATCGCCTTTACTGCAGCCAGTATTCCCTGTACTGCGTCACTGCCACCGTTATAGTAAAAGTCGTGAAAATTCATAGCCGTTATCGCAAAATCCACCGAACCCTCGGCCAGGCCGAGATCAGTCAACTCCCGATCCAACCGCTCAACATTGGCGAGCCGACCACCTTCCAGCCTTTCAGACATAGCCTTGTCGTTAGCACCATCCCTAAAACTAAGCATAAAGGCGGTATTGTGGGCGTACACCTTGCCTTCATCACCAACTCGCAGGGAGAGAACCTCGGTGTAATAGCCGTTTGCCGTAAGCAAATCAATTACCGTCATCCCCGACTTCACGCCGAAGTAGGCAATCACCTCTGCAGGTTTTCTCCCTGCATCCCGTTCCCTGTCAGCGCTCGCTCGGGCGGAACCGNTTAACAGCGTTTCAAAGGCTGGTGGCGGTGATGGTTCTGCTTCTGGCACCGGTGGCACCTCGATCCTGACAGGTGTCTTGGCAGGCTTAGCAGGTTCATCACAACCCACCGCAAAAAACAGGATACAGAGCGATAAAAATTGAAGACTCTTGAGATTCATAGTAATTCGCCTTTTTGTTATTTAATCAGTCACAAAACCTATGGGCGAAAGACTATCACGGATGCGTGGTACCGGAATACCAGTACCCAGCCTCAGTTTTTTAGTAAGTAGCACGCCTGGAAAAATATCGTTGCACCAAATCACGGATTCAGGCAAAAATCCTTACAATTTCAATTGACCCAACGCCAAAGCGGTATGATTATCATGTTGCAGAACTTGGACATGGAATATGCGCATAGCAATAAAAGTTGAATTCCTGAAATTCCTGACGACAAGCCTTTCAGCGCTGCTGTTTTCAGCATCGCTGATCGCTGGCGAACCAGGGGAAGCGGGTCCGGAATTAATGCAGAAATACGGCATTGACCTGCCCCTTCCAGTCCCCAGGCGCATAAAGGGAGAAGGCTCGGGCCCTTTCAGCAGACTTGTTATCCGTGGCGCAACAGTCATCA
Organism: Gammaproteobacteria bacterium; assembly: GCA_002726655.1. Classification (GTDB taxonomy): domain Bacteria; phylum Pseudomonadota; class Gammaproteobacteria; order Pseudomonadales; family Azotimanducaceae. The sequence goes on along the minus strand of PBRP01000013.1, from coordinate 13,541 downwards.
GCAGTATCAGCGCCCTTGCACAGGGTCCAATGGATGTGATCGTCGAGGGCGACACGATCACCGGGATCTCTGAGCCGTTTTGAACCGGCACATAAAGCTTGCCCAGGAATCTCCAGTTTAGGTATCAACAAAGGTAAAACACCATGATTCGACTAACATATTATCTCCGTCGCCAGGCGGGCAGTTCACTGGATGAATTTCAATCCTACTGGAGAGATCAGCATGGCCCACTGGTCGCCAGCTTTTCATCCGACTTGAATATTCAACGTTACGTGCAGGTGCACACCATCGAAGATCCACTTAACGATGCCATGAACCAGGCCCGGGGCGGTGAAATGGAACCCATCTACGACGGTGTTGCGGAGCTCTGGTGGGAGAACGAAACATCCTTACTTGATGCAATGCAAAGTGATCAAGGCATCGCAGCGAGCGCGGCCCTGCTGGCGGATGAACAGAAATTTATCGACCTGCCCAACTCTCCACTCTACTTCGCTTATGAGTACCCTCAGGTAAACCCAAGCCCCGAAAATATCATCGCCCACCCAAAGAGCAGTATCGTAAAAATACATTTCCCGCTGCGCCATATCGCCTCAATGGATGAGCAGGAAGTCCGCCGCTACTGGCTGACCAATCATGGCCCTATCATTCGCTCCCATGCACCCGCATCAGGACTGCTCCGATATGTTCAGGTCCACCGGGCAGACCATCCTCTGGATGAGGGTTTGCGCGCAAGCCGGGGCACGCAGATTGACCCCTACCTTGGTCACGCGGAAGTCTGGATTGACCAAAGCAGGAAGGGAACCAGGGAGGCCGCCGCAGCCAATCAGGCCGCCGTAGAAGATGAAAGCAAGTTCATTGATTTCAAACGGTCATGCATGTGGGTGGGGAAAGAATACAGCTTTATTGATCGACGCTAATCGTTCCCATCACCTATTGCTTCAACTTTGAAATTAGCCAGGGCGTAGCTATAGGAAATAATCGGGCTCATCAGGTTAAATATGCAAAACGGCAGGTAGGCAAGGGTCCCGACGCCAAGGGTACTCGCCATAAAGGCGCCGCAGGTATTCCACGGCACCAGGGCCGAAGTGGTGGTCCCGTAGTCTTCGAGCACCCGAGACAGGTTCTTCGTTTTCAACTCCATTTCCCTGAATTTGTCCGCGAACATCTGGGCCGGCAGAACGATGGAAAGGTATTGATCTGAAGCAATCAGGTTTGTACCGAGGGATGTCACGCCGGCGCGGCGCATGAGACTGCTGCCGCTATCCACACCCAGCACCAGGTATCTTACGATAGACCGCAAGCATCCGGATCGCTCCATCATGCCGCCAAAAAACATCGCGGTTAATATCAGCCAAATGGTCGACATCATACTTTCCATCCCACCCCGGGACAGCAGGTTATCCAGGTCTGCATGTCCGGTAGATGCCTCGTAGCCATTTGCAGCCGTTAACCAGATATTCTTTAGCGCTGACAAGGCCGGGCTTTCGCCTTCCTGTCCCACCATGACTTCCGGCTGAGCCAATAAACCAGTGACGGCAGCGACCAGGGTACCTGCCAGCAGCGCAAGAAATGCCGGCTGACGGAATACAGCCATCCCAAGGGTTACTGCTACCGGTAACAGTAACCACGCGGACAAGTTGAAGTTTTCGCTGATGGCATTTGAAATCGAGATAATTCGCTGTTCATCCAGCTCCGCGGCTGCGCTGACGGAGGCAAACGCAAAGAAGACAAGGGCACAGGCTATTGCAGGTACGGTAGTCCACATCAGGTAGCGGATGTGAACAAACAGCTCGGTTTCAGCAACGGCCGCAGCAAGATTGGTTGTATCTGAAAGCGGCGACAATTTGTCACCAAAATAGGCACCGGATATTACCGCACCAGCCGTCATTTCTACGGACATACCTGCCGCAGACGCTATGCCGATAAGGGCGACGCCAACGGTGCCCGCCGTCGTCCATGAACTGCCGATAGAAATCGCGACCACGGAACAGATCACCACGGTCGCAACATAAAAGATCTCAGGGGCGATAACCTGCAAACCCCAGTAGATGAGAAATGGCACCGTTCCAGACAGCATCCACACACCCACCAGGGCACCAACCATAAGAAGAATGAAGATAGCGGGCATGGCCCGGCTGATACTTATTGCCGTTGCCTTTTCGAGCTCTCCCCAGGCTATTCCCTGCCGGATTCCAATAATACCGGCGGTGATTCCCGCCAGCAGAAGCGCAATCTGGCCAGGGCCGCCTGTGGTCGAATCCCCGAACAGCGCCACAGAAGTACCCAGCATGATGATCAGCAGGACAACCGGCGTCAGGGCAAGGGGAAAACCGGGCTGGTTGGTCTCTTCACTCACTTGATTATTGTTCTTCTATTTCATGGTTAACAAATATTTGCCCAGACTGTACCCGTGAATCCACTTCATAGCCAAATTAATTTGCTATTCTTCGCTACCTGGCTGACATGGCCAAACTCAAGACTCATTGATGGAGGGACAAATGCCTGTACTGGAATCCAAACTGGATACCCGCTCAGAAGGCTTCAAGCAGAACCGCTCAGACATGATGGAAATGCTGGCAACGCTGGATGACCTGTATGCCGAAGCGGCACAAGGCGGTGGTGAAGAAGCCACGGCGCGACTGCGCTCACGCGATAAGATGCCTATTCGGGAGAGGATCAGCCTGGTACTGGACAAGGATTCCCCCTTCCTTGAAATCAGTCCACTGGCGGCCTGGCGTTCACCCTTTAATGTAGGTTCCGGCTTCGTCGTCGGCATCGGCGTCATCAGCGGTGTCGAATGCCTGATCCTGGGACATGACCCTTCCGTTCGAGCCGGCGCCTTCAACCAGTTCAATGCCAAGAAACTGATGCGCGGTCTTGAAATCGCGCGCGAAAATCGCCTGCCCTATGTTCAGTTCGTTGAGTCAGCGGGAGCAGACCTGCGCGGAAGTGCTGACGAAGACCCGGAAGCAGCAATACAAAGGGAGGGCGAACACTTCGCGGAATCGGGTCGCCTCTTTTACGAAATTACTGAGTTGTCGAAACTGCGAATCCCAACTATTTCACTCGTATTTGGCGCTTCGACGGCAGGTGGTGCGTATCAGCCGGGCATGAGTGACTACAATATTTTTATCAAGCATCAATCCAAGGTGTTCCTGGGCGGACCGCCGCTCGTGAAAATGGCCACCGGTGAAGATGCCGATGACGAGAGTCTCGGTGGTGCGGACATGCACACAACCATCTCCGGCCTTGGCGACTATCTTGCCAATGACGAGTTGGATGGGATTCGCATGTGCCGCGAGGTCGTCTCCCACCTCAATTGGCGCAAGAAGGGACCGGGACCATCCCTCACTTGTGAAGAGCCCCGCTTCGACCCGGAAGATCTGCTGGGCATTGTTTCAAAGGACCTGAAAACGCCATTTGATATGCGCGAGGTTGTTGCCCGCATTGTGGATGACTCGAAGTTTGAGGAATTCAAGCCATTATATGGGCCAACGCTTATATGTGGCTGGGCTTCAATCCATGGATACCCCATCGGCATCCTCGGCAACAACGGCGCACTGTTCTCGGAATCATCAGAAAAGGCCGCGCAGTTTATCCAGCTCTGTAATCAGATTGATGTGCCACTGCTTTTCCTGCACAACATCACAGGTTATATCGTGGGCACTGATTTTGAACAGGGCGGCATTACTAAGAATGGTTCAAAAATGATCAATGCGGTTTCCAACTCCACCGTACCCCACATCACCATAATTGTTGGTGCCTCCTACGGGGCTGGCAACTATGGTATGAGCGGTCGCGCATTCGGTACCCGCTTTGCCTTTATCTGGCCGACTGCAAAAATTGCGGTCATGGGGCCAAAACAGATGGCCGGCGTTATGACCATTGTTACCAGGGCCGCCGCCGAACGACGCGGCCTTGAGTTTGATGAAGAAGCAGATGCAAAAAGAGCTGAATTTGCTGAATACTGGGCAGAAGAAAGATCTAAAGGCCTATACGCGACTTCCCGTGTTTCAGACGACGGCATGATTGACCCACGGGACACCAGAATCATTATTGCAATGGCTTTATCAGCCTGCCACAACGGCCCGATTGAAGGGACAAAGGAGTTTGGCACATGGCGAATGTAAACGAGAACAAAGTGATAACCAGGCTGCTGGTCGCCAACCGCGGTGAAATTGCGCGGCGTATCATGCGCACGGCAAGGGACATGGGCATTAGCACGGTCTCAGTCTATGCAGAAACCGATGCTATGGCACCGTTCGTCACCGAGGCAGACATTGCCATACCCCTAAACGGAAGAACCTCCGCTGAAACCTATCTTGATACAGCGCAGATTTTAGCCGCCTGTAAAGACACGGGTGCCGATGCCGTTCATCCCGGCTATGGCTTTCTTTCTGAAAATGCTGACTTTGCACGCGCGGTTACTGATGCCGGAATAGCCTGGATAGGGCCATCCCCGGATGCAATTGTGCAGATGGGCGATAAGTTGTCGGCCAAGCAATTGATGCAGGAGGCTAAGGTTCCAACATTGCCGGCAAAGGAACTCAAATCAGACGAGGACCATGGAAATGCCGCCCAGGAAATCGGTTACCCAGTGCTGGTTAAGGCGTCCGCTGGTGGCGGCGGTCGAGGCATGCGTATTGTCGAAGGACCGGATGATCTCGATGATGCCATCATCTCTGCCCGGCGCGAAGCTGCCGCATCTTTTGGTGATGACACATTGTTTCTGGAACGCTGGTTGGCAGCTTCCCGCCACGTGGAAATCCAGATCCTGGGGGACAATCATGGAAACCTGCTTCATTGTTTCGAGCGTGAATGTTCGATCCAGCGGCGGCACCAGAAAATCATTGAGGAGGCACCCTCATCTGCAGTGAGCGAAGAACTCCGGGACCAGATGGGCAAGGCTGCCGTTGCTGCAGCTAAAAAAATTGGCTATAGCTCCGCCGGTACCGTCGAGTTTCTTCTGGATGGAGATGAGTTCTGGTTCCTGGAAGTTAATACGAGGCTGCAGGTTGAACATCCCGTGACGGAAGAAATCACTGGCCTTGACCTTGTCCGTGAACAAATCCGCATTGCCGAGGGCTGTGAACTCGACTTCTCACAGGATGATTTAGCGATCAATGGCCACGCGATAGAAGCGAGACTATATGCAGAGGATCCTGAGAAGGATTTCCTGCCTTCCCCCGGAACAGTACATCGCTGGGAACCGGCAACCGCAGGCAACGCAAGATTTGATTCAGGGATTGAGTCCGGCAGTGAAATAGGCGTCGAGTTTGACCCCATGATTGCCAAGGTCATAGTCCATGCACCCACACGCAGAGAGGCTGCGTCTCGGCTCGCCCGGGCACTTGAACAGACTCGCCTGCAAGGGCTAAAAACCAACCGGGACTTCCTGGTTGCAACACTGCGCACACCTGAATTCCTGTCAGGCGCGACAACCACTGATTTCATTGACAAGGTTCGCCCTGAACGCAGCAGAGAAAAGTCTACCCAACAGATCGACCAGGCCGCGATTGCCATCGTCGTTGAATCAAGAGCGAAACGACGCAGCGAAGCAGGTGTACTCGGCACTATTCCAGGAGGCTGGCGAAATTCGCACATGCCCCCCGAGTCCACGGTCTTTTCCTTCAGGGACGAGGACCTCCTGGTGCAATACAGCGTCCAGCGGGATGGCAAACTTGATGTCGCTATTGCCGACAGGCATTACCTTGTATCTGTATTTGCAGCAGGTGAAGGTGCAGTCGACTTCGAAATCAACAGAAGGCGCCTGGGGTTTCAGCTTGATATGCATGATGACCGGTGGTTCGTCCATGGCCCCGAAGGCGATATCGAACTCCTGGAGCAGCCGAGGTTCCCGCTTGCCGGAAAAGGAGACGCGGATAGCGGACTGGCAGCGCCGATGCCTGGCAACGTTCAGGCAATAAATGTTAAGGCAGGTGATTCAGTTGAGAAGGGTCAGCTATTGCTGGTACTGGAGGCAATGAAAATGGAGCACCAGATAACCGCGCCGCGGGATGGCACTATCGCTGACATTCTGGTTGTTGTTGGCGATCAGGTTGCTAACGGTGAAGCACTGGTTGTAATGGAAGAGGGAGAATAACTGTGACAGAAAACGCAGCAGGAACCGAGGCAACCTTGTACGAGGTGCGCAGCGGCGCGGCCTGGATCACACTGAACCGGCCAAAAAATCGAAATGCCCTTTCAGCCATTCTGGTCAATGAACTGTACGACCACCTACAAGCGGCTAACGATGATGATACGGTGCGCAGCATTGTGATCACCGGCACCGGGCCTGCTTTTTGCGCGGGCGCAGACCTGAAAAGTCCACCGGGGCAGACAATTGATGGTGGCGGTCGAGCCGTGCCCTATACAGACGTGCTGACGGCAATCATGGACAGCGACAAGCCCGTAATTGCCGCCATCAACGGCGCTGCTTTTGCAGGTGGACTCGGCCTGGTAGGCGCATCAGACATTGTCATCACTGCGGCAGACGTACAGCTAAGTTTCAGCGAAGTAAGAATCGGCGTAATTCCAGCCGTCATCTCCGTGGTCTGCCTGCCTAAACTCGGCACACACCATGGCATGAAACTCTTCCTGACGGGTGAAAGGTTTACTGGCCAGCAGGCAGTGGATATGGGATTCGCCCATCGAGCAGTTGAATCTAACAAACTGACAGAGGCGGTACAGGAAGAAATTGATATGATTAATCTTGGTGGGCCAAATGCAGTGAGGGAATGCAAAAAACTTGTTCGTAGAATTCCGCAGCTGTCCAGGGAGGACGGCTTCAAGGAAACCGGCGAGTGGAGTATGCGAATGTTCAAGTCCGATGAAGGCGCCGAAGGTATGGCCGCCTTCAGGGAAAAACGCCAGCCTGTATGGACCAATATTGAAGGAGCAGAATGATGAGTAACGCAATAAGAATAGGTAATTGCAGCGGCTATTATGGCGATCGCCTCGCGGCGGCCAAGGAAATGGTCGATGGCGGACCGATCGATGTACTGACAGGTGACTACCTGGCCGAACTCACCATGACCATTCTCTATAATCAGCAGCAGTCCCGTGGTCAGCACATGGGTTACGTCGGAACATTTTTAAAGCAGGTCAAGGATGTCATGGCCACCTGCCTTGAGAGAAACATCAAGATTGTCTCCAACGCCGGCGGCCTGAACCCGAAGGGCATGGCGGATGAGGTTGAAAAAATACTGCAGGAGCAGGGTTTAACAGCCAAGGTCGCCTATATAGATGGAGATGACCTGATACCGGATATTGAACGTCTCCAGACCGAAGGCCAGACGTTCACCAATATCGACAAGGGTCTACCCCTGTCGGATACCAGCAATAAGGTGGTTACTGCCAACACCTACTTTGGTGCCTGGGCAATCAAGGAAGCACTGGACCAGGGAGCTGATATCGTCATATGCCCCAGGGTTACGGATGCCGCCGTGGTAATTGGTCCTGCCGCCTGGAAATTCAACTGGCAGCGCAATGACTATGATGCACTCGCCGGCGCCCTGGCCGCAGGTCATATTATTGAATGCGGCGCCCAGTGCTGTGGTGGCAACTATTCATTTTTCGAGGAAGTGCCTAGCTTTCGCAACGTCGGCTACCCTATCGCTGAAATAGAAGCTGATGGCAGCTTTACCATTACAAAACACCCGGGAACCGGTGGCCTTATTTCGGTCGGTACAATTACAGCCCAGTTGCTGTACGAAATCTCAACACCGGCCTATTACAACCCGGATGTTATCGCCCATTTCGACACTATGAGCCTGGAACAGGTGGGTGATGACCGCGTCTATGTCAGCGGTTGCCGTGGCAGCAGCCCACCACCAACCCACAAGGTATGTATCAATACAATTGGCGGCTTCAAAAATGGTGTTGAGATTCTGCTCACGGGTCTTGATATTGAAAAGAAAGCTGAGCTCTTTATCGACCAGATATTTCACAACCTCGGTGGTCAGGAACAGTATGATGAGGCGGAGATACAGCTCATCAGAAGTGACCAGGAAAATCCAGCGTCAAACGAGGTTGCTCACGCAGCCCTGCGCATCAGTGTGACCTCAAGTGATCCTAATAAGGTCGGCAGGCTGTTTTCCGCGAAAATCACAGAGCTTGGTCTCGCCACGATCCCCGGCAATACCGGGCGCGGCAACAGCATGGGTGACGGCAAGCCGGTCATTGTCTACTGGCCGGCCCTGATAGACAGTGAACAGGTAATGGAGCGACTTCATATGGGCGATACGGTCACGGAAATACTGCCAACCCAGCGCCTGGGCCTGGATGAGATCTACTACCAGGAAGTGCCTGTAACGCTGGACAAGGCCCCTGCTGGCGATGAGGTCCCTGTTCCTTTTGGCAAACTATTTGGTGCACGCTCCGGTGACAAGGGCGGCTGCGCAAATTGCGGCGTGTGGGCAAAGACCGATGCCGCCTACAGCTTCCTGTTTGAGTATCTGAGTATTGCGCAGCTCAAAAAGCTGCTGCCCGACTTAGCCGAATACGACATCGAGCGATATGAAATCCCCAACTTAAAAGCACTGAATTTCTATATCCACGATATTCTCAAGGATGGCGTTTCCTCTAACAACCGTATTGATGGTCAGGCCAAAACACTGTGCGAGTATCTGCGTGCCAAGACCATCGAGGTGCCGAAGGTCCTGATTAGCAGTAGCTAAATTCAAGCAGCGAGTCAGCAAAGTGAGGCTATAGTCCTGTGTTTACTCGCTGTCAAATAGTGAGGATGCTGGCATTTTGAGGGCCCTGGCTTTACTTGCGGTGTTGAAGCCATCGACATAACTCAACGGGCAGGACATGCCGGTTTCACATCAAATGGGGAAATACCTGCACCGAAATTGACGTACATCAAATAGTTATCTAATTAGTAATCATTCTCATTTACATTTACAGCATAACGAGTATAGTCTAGCCCTATAGCCTTGGAAAATCTGTGCTGAGAAAGAAAGCCTCTGTAAACGCGTTTAAGCTATCGTGACTCTGTACTGGCGATATCTGGCAGATCAACCAGGCTCGACCTGACTTAAAAACTGGAGCCGTGGTGAAGAGCCCAGTCAGGAGATACCACTATCATTGATGGTTATGGAGATAGGACTTTGAGTAAACCAGANTTATTGAGCCTTGCGGATCTGAAAAAATCGCAGGATGCGATGATTCATAAAATTGATGGCTCTCATGCGATGAAGAGCCGGCTGGCATCCATGGGCATAATTAGTGGCAGTAAGATTACGGTGGACCACAGCTCACCGATGGGTGATCCGCGTGCCTACAATATCCTCGATTACGTCTTGAGCCTGCGCGATGAGGATGCCAAGAATATCTTCATTGAGCTTCGGAACTAAACCGCTTGGACCACTACCTATGCATCGCGGCAACTTAAACTGTTTATCGAAGATAGTGGGCAGAGGCCAATATTAACGACTTGCTCGGCTGGATTGACCGGAGTACCAACCAATGAATGTCGCCACCGAAACAAGCAGTGAGGCACCCGTGACAGCCCGTGTTGTAACTGTCGCCCTGGTCGGTAATCCCAACTCAGGCAAAACATCTCTTTCCAACAGCCTAACCGGATTCCGGGATGCCGTCGCCAACTACCCTCGGGTAACCGTCGCCAAGAAGCAACGCAACATTGAGCACGAAGACTGGACCATACAGCTGGTTGACCTGCCGGGGTGTTACTCGCTGACATCCCGGTCCGCGGAAGAACGCACCACAAGAGACTATCTACAGCGTGAGACGCCAGACATCGTTCTCAATGTGCTCGATGCGGGGAACCTCGATCGAAGTCTGTTCCTCACCACCCAACTCATCGAGATGGCCGTGCCCAGGATTTATGCGCTGAACATGATCGATGAGGCGCGGCAGAAAGGGATCCAGGTCAACTGCGCAAATATGGCGACCATGCTTGATGGCCCGGTTTTAGAAACTGATTCTACCGAGGGCGAGGGTATCGGNTTACTGCTTGACACTATCGTAGAACTTGCAGAAGCCGGGCGCTCCGAATCATCAATGACTATTCCCTATGACCAACATCTCGAAGAGGCTATTGAGCGGGTCCAGGGGCATGTAGAAGAGCTCCACCCTGGTATTCTTGAGACTATCCAAAGCCGTTGGCTGGCAATTAAACTTCTCGAACGGGATGATGAACTATTACGTCGTGAGGGAGATCACNGCCAGCTTATCGCATCAGTTCAACAGGAATGTACCGATATAGCCAACACCCATGGTGAAGAACCCGCAATCCTGTTTGCCAACTCACGNTTTGGATTTATTAATGGTCTGTTGGCTGAGATAAGGACACTTTCAGAGGACCCGAGTGCGCGACTCAATCAGACACGCGCCATCGATAAGGTCATGCTTCATCCCGTACTGGGCCTGCCCATATTCTTTTCTTTCATGTGGCTGATGTTTGAAACCACCTTCACTCTGGGTAACTNCCCAATGGACTGGATCGACGCCGGTATGGNGTGGATTTCTGATGCCGTGAGCTCAATGATGTCAGCGGGTCTTCTCCANGATGTTGTCGTCGACGGAGCCCTGGCCGGCATTGCCGGAACCATTATCTTCCTGCCCAATATCGTTATCCTGTTTTTCTTCCTCGCCTTTTTTAGCGAAAGCGGATACCTGGCCAGATCATCCTTTTTACTCGACCGGATAATGCATAGCTTTGGCCTCCACGGTAAGGCATTTATTCCCCTGGTTATGGGGTTCGGCTGCAATGTCCCGGCGATCATGGCAACCCGTACTATTGAGAGCCANCGAAGCCGGCTGGTAACGATCCTGGTTTCACCCTTCATGGCCTGTACAGCACGTCTACCGGTATTCATTCTTTTTGCGGGNGCCTTCTTTTCCGAGATGGCCGGCACCATGGTATTCCTCATGTATATGCTGAGTATCTTTTTTGCCATGGCCGCTTCAATTTTACTCAACAAGACGGTAATCACCGGTGAGACTGATCCCTTTGTCATGGAGCTGCCCCCTTACCGCATACCCTCCCTGACGGCGGTCACCTTCCATATGTGGGAAAAGGCATCTGAATTTCTTAAGAAAGTTGCAGGTATTATTCTGGTTGGCTCCGTTGTCATATGGTTCCTGCAGGCATTCCCGCANGATGTGNACTATAGCGCCGATTTTGAGGGTCAGATAAGTACCCTCGAGACAGAACCAGAAAGTGAGNTACGCGATCAGACAATCCGCTCACTGGAGTATGAAATGCAACAGGAGCACTTGCAGAAAAGCTTTCTCGGTCAAATCTCACTCACGATTGCACCTGTATTCGAACCCCTAGGATTTGAGTGGAGAGACACTGTGGCTATCATGACAGGCCTCGTGGCAAAAGAAGTCGTGGTCGCAAGCTATGCGGTCATCTATTCCCAGGGCGTAGATGCTAACGAGNANTCAGTGGGGCTGCGGGAAGCAATAGCAGNCACCATGACGCCACTGGTGGCATTTGCCTTCATGGTGTTCGCACTCCTCTATGCACCCTGCCTGGCGACCATGGCTGTCATTAAACGTGAAACGGACAGCTGGCGCTGGGTGGGCTTCTCCGTCGCTTTCTCCCTTACGATGGCATACAGCATGGCATTTGCCGTGGTGACTATTGGCGNGCTCTTCGTATGAGTGGTGGCGAACTGATCGAGGCTGCCCTACTGGGATTGATCCTCCTCGGCTGTGTCGTTTTTATGTATAACAAGGCACGAAACCTGTTCAGTGAGCANTCAGGAGGGTGCAATTGCAGCTCTCATCCTGATGGCTGTACCGTGCAGCAGCCAGGCAAACCCAGGAAGAAACCCCACGCTAATCTAATTCCAGTCAAAAAAATCAACTAGTTGATGTCCGTTTTCTATCGTTGAGTGGACAGGTTNCAGGCACACCCGATGGAATGCTTTATGGAACACATCACGNATCGCTTCATGGAACTTTTCATGGAACAACGCACNTAAATACTTTNTTTCACCTGATATCTGCNAAACCCAAAGTAAGCCACGCGGGCTACCAGACTTGCACCAAAAGCGATAAAGGAAANAAATGAAAAGAGTAGGATTGATGACTACCCTGATGANCCTGGTGACCACCCCAGTCGGTGCGGCCGAAAGTGGAGACCTGGGTGAGAGGCTGAAATTNAGCGGAACCATTGAAGTAGAAGCAGCCTATACNGATTCAACCGACTGGGGTGACGATAATTCTACCAGCGATATTGTGCTGGCAACTGCTGAGATTGTGCTCGACGTCGCGATCTTCGAGAATGTTGGCATTCANCTGGTCAGCCTGTACAAGGAAGGTGATGTTGAAGTCGGCGTCAATGAGGGCTATCTCGAACTCGTAAATTTTAGTGACACTGATTTCAGCACAAAACTTGGCAAGATGTATCTTCCCTTCGGGAAGCTCGAAACCAATCTGGTCAATGATACGCTCGCACTGGGACTCGTCAGCCCCTTCGAGTCCCTCGGTTTTCGTGAATCCGCCGCCCTCCTCAGCTGGTCAGCCGGCAACATGGGACTCGCCGGTTATGTCTTCAATGGTGATGACGATGGTNACNACAAACTGGATGACTGGGGGGTCAGTTTTGGTTTTGAGTCCGACCAGTTGNACCTGGGACTTGACTACCTCAGCAATGTATCCGACAGCGCCATGATTTCTGATGCACTCATGGATANCCACAGCATTGACCCTACTGACGACCTGCCTTCCTTTGCATTTCACGCACGTGTAGACCTTGGCAATGCAACCCTGCTGATCGAACACATCCAGACGGATGNCNTNGATGAAATTGGTTTCCTCAGCAGTGATTNTCCATCGGTTTCACAGATTGACCTCGGCTATGACCTGGGCAATAACTGGGGTATCGCCGGCGCTTACCAGGTGACCGACGATGGGGCTGTGCTGGGTATGCCAGAATCCCGTACTACCCTGGGAGTTGCCACATCGGTTGCTAGAGGAATGGTCTCTATTTCATTTGAGTACTGGCGCGACGAGGATTACGAAATGAGCGATGGTGGCACCGACAAGGACTTAAACGGCTTTGTAGTGCAGTTGGCGGCCGAGTTCTAACAAAATTCTAAACACATTGGGGTACGGTATTTCTATTTCCTGAATAGGTAAACAGCCCTTGCTTTTACCCCTTTTTGAGTCGGCGCCCACGCCGAAATAGGATCAAAGTAATATCGAGTTGGACCTTGATCCAGATCAAGTGATCTTGACTAATTGCATTTGGATTCACTGATTCATCAAACTTTTTATTGCAAATGAGATTCGTTATCATTATCATTTGCGTTCTTAAAATCGCAGCAAAGGGGGAACAAAGTGACGGTAGACACAAGAAAACGGCTGGGTAAATCCCCGCTGGTACTAATTGAGATAGTTAGGGATGCCAGAGTTTTGTTCATTTCAGGCTTGATCGCTCTCAACATGCTGAGTATCAACTGCGCCGCGGCGACCCCCTCAATTGATGAGATGTGGCAGGTAATACAGCAGCAACAGGCTGAGATCAAAATGCTGAAATCACGACTTGTTGAGACCGAATC
>PBRP01000012.1 GCA_002726655.1 Gammaproteobacteria bacterium | reverse complement strand
CGAGATTTTTTCATTGTCGTTCTCCTTGCTTGCAGTTTACGCCGGAGAACTCTAAATCAATATGAGACTATTCTAGAGGATGTTTACACATGGAGCGCAAGTACCGTCTTTTTTTGCAATTGTAGTGGCTTGCTTCTGTTTAGTCTACTGGCACCCGGTGTGGTGATTTAATACTTTATCGAGCCCATAAAGGCTTAAACTTGCTCCCCTGCCGCTCTACGCCTGTATCGAGTCTGACTGGCCGGATATCCGGATAAAGATCAGACTCTGGGTTGGGCCGAGCCGCAGGTCAAAACGTTGAAAACCTCGGGTGCACCTGTTTGACACCCTTCTATCCAAGGGATTTGAAAGCTTCATAGGAATAGTCGCTAAAGTCCCGGGCAGAAATGCCAGGCTTTGCTTCCAGGTTATTAGGCAATATCAGCGGCTTTTCGTAGGCACTCATTTCAGTCACCTTGTCCACTCTGATCATGTCGCTGAGTGAGGTCCTGTGACGGATCGCCCAGACGTCACTGATGCACTCAAACTGGTCCACATAGCGGCCAGCGCCCTGGATGTCTGTCAGTTCATCATCTACAAGCAACCGGAGCTGGACGTTCCAGTAGGATTCCGTAACAGCGGAATTGCCATCCACTTCTATCAGGATATTGCTCACCACATGCCGTGTTCCTTCCATGGCAGCGTGTACTGGCCAGAGCCATTCAACGAAACCTTCCGCGCTGCCCTTATAGAGGGGGGCATGATCGTCGGTGCCTCCCGGGTGCCAGCAGGAGAGGGTGAGATCCCGGTCCATTCGGTCCATGCCGCGGCAGTACCGGTAGATTACTTCTGTTATTTGCTGTTTTGCCATCAGTTCATGCATTTGTATTGTTATCTCTTTAGTCGTGAGCGGTCAGCACAGAGAAGGAACCACATAACTTGATAATAAAGTCACTGGACAATTCTCCGTAATGGCCTCTTTGTCTGTCGTTACATAGCACCAGCCAGCGCCTGGTCGATATCTGCAAGGATGTCATCGATGTGTTCGATACCGATAGAAAGCCTGACCATGCTCTCGCTTACGCCGGCGGCCTCTAGTTCATCCGCATTAAGTTGGCGATGGGTGGTTGAGGCGGGGTGACAGGCCAGTGACTTGGCATCCCCGATATTTACCAGCCGCAGTATCATCTCTAATGCGTCGATAAATTGCGCTCCAGCCTCAGCGCCGCCTCTAATTCCGAAGCTCAGGATACCTGCCGCCTGCCCACCAGTAATTTTCTGGCAGTTAGCGTGAAACTCACTACCGGGCAGCGCAGCATAGTTGACCCACTCCACAGACGGATGTTGATCAAGGTGTTCCGCCACCGCCAATGCATTGTCGCAGTGCCGTTCCATACGCAGGCCGAGGGTTTCAAGGCCCTGCAAAAGAAGAAAAGCGCTTTGAGCGGGAAGTGCGGCGCCAGTATTGCGCAATGGTACAACTCGGCAGCGGCCGATAAAGGCAGCTTCACCCATGGCCTCGGTGTAAACAACACCGTGGTAGGAGGGGTCGGGTTCGTTGAACATGGGAAAACGTTCAGCGTTGACGGCCCAGTCAAACTTGCCTGAATCAACGATACATCCGCCTATAGTGGTGCCGTGCCCGCCGATATACTTGGTCAATGAGTGGACGATAATGTCAGCGCCATAATCAAAAGCCCGACACAGGTAGGGAGTAGCTACAGTGTTGTCCACGATCAGGGGGAGTCCGTGTTTGTGTGCCACTTCTGCCAGTTTCTCAATATCAACGATATTACCCAGNGGATTTCCGATGGATTCACAGAAAATGCCGCGGGTCTTGCCGTCAATCAAACTCTCCATCCTGTCGTAATCATCATGGGATGCGAAGCGCACATCTATACCCTGCTGGGGGAACGTGTGGGCAAACAGGTTGTAGGTGCCGCCGTACAGCTGGCTGACGCTGATAATGTTGTCGCCGGCGCGAGTGATACACTGGATNGTATAGGTGATAGCGGCCATGCCTGAGGCGACAGCTAATGCACCGACACCACCTTCCATGGCTGCAATTCGCTGCTCAAGTACCGCACAGGTGGGGTTCATTATTCGGCTGTAGATATTACCTTCCACTGCAAGGTTAAATAAGTCCGCACCATGTTGGGTGTCATCAAACGTATAGGAGGTGGTCTGATAAATGGGCACGGCCGCAGCCTTCGTGGTGGCTTCCGAATCGTAGNCGTGGTGCAGTGCCAGGGATTCCAGTTTCATGCTTCAACTCCGCTGTGTGGTTGGTGATAAAGGACCGGAAAGATACGCTACCGCCCGTGAAGCTGCCAGTGCTATTTAGCTGATTGAAAAATATCTACTCGACAGTACATAGTTTAGATACTCGTATGTGGTATCTCACGACTGATCGGATCAATCTAAGACAAAAATAGTTCCGTGCAATCGATCGGGCAGATCAGAACGAAACGGCTTTACAATCATCGCGAGATAGATGGCTATGATAATCGTTCATGCCGCCAAATCTGCAATTTTCTTCCAACATGTCTGATGTAATACCGCGTGCTTCGGCACAAGGTTTACATACAATGACTTCAGCATTCGCATGCGACATCACCTCATCAAAACGGGAAGGTGGCCCTACGGGTATCATCTTATCCTTACTGCCTTTAACAGCGATTGTCGCCGCATCATGAAACAGCATGATCATAACCGTATCGCCCGATTGAAGTGCGGATGCGGAAAAAATAAAGGGCAACGATGCACGGGTAGTGTCAGTAGGTCCCCAGGTCGTTGAAACTGCAAAGTGCATAATCAATCTCCTCGAATAATGCTAATAGTGAATGCTCTCTAATATTTACTTGTGGGATTTCATTTATCAGGGCATGTGCCAGATCGATTAAGTGTAGGCGCGTTCCCATGTAATCTCCAGAACGTTAACTCGAACTATACTTTATAGGCTTGGTATCAATCCATCGTCATGCCCTGTCCAAAATTGACTACATCATCTCATTCAGCGCTATACTAATTATCGAAATTGAACTGGATATCGTCTATGTCAGAAACACTCGAGAAAGCATTTGAAATAATGAAAGACCGTGTTGGAAGTCAAACCTCCCAATCAAAATGGTTTGAAGTCAATCAGCAAATGATTGATGAGTTTGCTGATGTTACGATGGATCACCAATGGATCCATGTCGATGTAGAGCGAGCAAACGAGGGTCCTTTCGGCGCACCTATTGCTCACGGTCACTTGACCCTGTCAATCATGGGGCATCTCCCAAAGGAATCGAAGGAAATCCAGGGGCCACAAATTGAAGGACAAAAGCTGGGTATCAACTATGGCTTCGACAGAGTGAGATTTCCGTCACCCGTTCCTTCTGGTGCCCGCATTCGCACCACTAATACGCTGAAGCGGGTTGAAATTAAGGGGGGAATGATCGAAACGATGACCGAAGTGGTGGTTGAAATCGAGGGTCAGGATAAACCCGCCTGCGTCGCAGAAAGTCTGGGTAGAATGGCATTCTAAAAACCGACACACACTTTTTTGGTCTTACCCTTCGTAATCCATTTGCCCATGCCTAAAGATGCTACGCCTGCTCTTTCCTTCAGGGTGTAGAACTAAAAAATCAGAGCAAGTTCCTTTGTTCAAGATTTGCTCAATCACGGGAATATGTGAGACATGGATTGGGAACGCTGGAAAATGTCTTACGCACAGATAGGCACCTTAATAGTGTGTGTCAGGCATATGTGACGTAATAGTGTGTGTCAGGCATATGTGTGATTCGAGGGCACCGATTGCCATCTTTAGGTATGCTACGGGAAACTAGCGGTATTTCGGGATCTGCATATCCATTTATGTTTTCTCTAGCAAAATCAGTCCATTTTTTAATCAATCACCAGCTCAGAGAATACATCCCAGGTCTCCAGAAAAAGTCGATTGATCTGGCGTGTAACGGCGTCAATCTCACCAATACTTTTCGTCCGAAGAACGTCGATATCAGTGCCAGGCCGACAGTCATTGTCATTCATGGTATGTCACCTCAAGGTATCGAAGATGTCAGAATTCTCCGCTGGTGCCAGAGCCTGGCGAAACTAGGGTATCTGGTTGTTGCGCCGGAATATAAGTTGCTTAGAGATTGTGGCATTAGTATTCAGACCGCAGTTGATATCCAGTCCACATTTGAAGTTATTGCTGCAGATAAAGATCTTTGCCCCTCAGGGAAACTGGCGGTAATGGGTGTATCTTTTGGCGCCTCATTGAGTTTGATTGCAGCCAGCAGAATGGATAGACCGGAACGCTTTGCTGCCATGTGCCTGGTCGGTGGATACTATGATCTCAGGGACTCACTGCACTATATGATTAACAATTCATCTGCAGACCCATACGGNCTCACTATTTTCCTAAAAAATTTCACCCACCTCCTGTTTGATGAACCTGAATTGGCAAAAGAAATTCTCAGTATTTCGATAGAAGATCTCTCTTATGTACGAGAAGAACCGCTGGCTGAAAAAGAAATTCTTCGGCTTTGTAAACTTGATCAAGACAGGCTTGGAAAATACCTGTCAAACCAGCCATTTAGGGCGAAATGGTTCCAGGAAATTGAAGATCACCTTGATGAACTATTCAATCAACATGCGCTCACCGATATTTTAGGGCGAGTAGATTTTCCCATTACGATGATTCACGGCGAGGATGATACTGTTATACCTCCGTCCCAATCACTTCAGATGTATCAAGAACTCAATAGGCATAGTCGCCGGCACCATGTGCTGATTACGCCATTGATCAGTCATGCTGATGCATCCATCGGACTAAAAGACAGTCTCCATATCCAGAGAATGATCTTTGCCCTTGGCCATTTTTTTAGGTCAGCAGATAGACAATAGTTGTGGGGCTAGAGTGCCGTACCAAGGTAAAGTGCACTTGTTCACAACAACAATACGCTGACCTTCACATGTAAATGAGTAAACTGTCCCCCGGATTGAGCTGTTAATCGAGCCGTTAGAAGCCGCTTGGGATCGACGGAGAGTATAGAAGGTGATTCGATGTCAGGAAGTAATAGACAGGGTAGCCTGAGCAAATTACAAATTGCTACCTATGCGTTGCCGGCTTTTCCAGCTTCTCTGGTGCTCATCACCGTTGCCATATACCTTCCAAATTTCTACACGGATGATCTGGGCGTTACGGCAGGCATGCTGAGCTGGGTGTTTCTGTTTGGTCGATTCTGGGATGCCGTCACAGACCCGGCTATGGGTTACCTGTCAGACAAGACCCGAACCCGCTGGGGTCGCAGGCGACCTTTTTTGCTGGTTGCCTGTATTCCGGTATGGATCACCTTCTACCTGATTTGGTCACCTGATCCCAATCAGACACCGGGCATGCTGTTCATCTACCTGTTGATTTGTTACCTGACGCTCTACACCTTCTGGACTGTCTTCTGGGTTCCCTACCAGTCACTCGGGATGGAACTGACCTCAGATTACAACGAACGCACTGTCCTGTTCGCAGTTCGCCAGATTGCCTATGTGCTTGGTACCGTTGCCGGAATGATGATACCGGCATACCTGGCAACCCGGCTGGGTAGCCGCCTGCAGGCCTATTCCGTGTTCTCTGCATTTGCCGGTGGGTTTGTAGCGATCATACTGATAGTGGCCTTTTTCAGACTTAGAGAGCGGGAAGAGATTGAACATACTGCAAGCTACCCGTTCCTAGAAGATCTGAAAATCACATTCAAGAACAAAGCTTTCGTCATATTGGTTCTGGCGTATCTATCGAGTGTGGTTGGCAGTAGTTTTATCGCACCCCTGTCACTGTACATAGCCAAGTATGTGATCGAAGCGGAATGGGTCATGCGCTATGTCGTGCTGGTTTATATGACGGGATCGCTCGTTTCAATTCCTTTCTGGGCGTGGCTGGCCGGGCGAACCACAAAAGTAGTAGCCTGGCAGGTCGCCCTGGTCATCGGGGGAGTCGCTTACTTCGGTGCGTTTCTATACGAGGAAGGAACCTGGTTAATATGGATGATCTTTGCGTTTATTGTCGGTACCACCTTCGGGTGCACCACCGCCATCGGACCCGCGATCATCGCTGACGTTATTGACCAGGATGAATTGCAGACTGGAAAGCGCAGGGAAGGTGCCTTCGTGGGGATTCAGTCCTTTGTCGACAAGGCTGCCGTGGGACTGGCGATCTTTATTGGTCTGCAGGGACTTGAGGCCATTGGCTATGTACCCAATGTCGATCAGACTCCACAAGTGATTTCGGGGCTGCTATTTCTCTATGGCATGCTACCAGGTGTTCTACAGTTGGTAGCGGCTGTCATCATCTACAATTTTCCGATTACGCCCGAGGTGCACAGGAAGATCAGAGAGCAGCTGGGGCGCTGAGTCTCGGCTCGCCTGGCACCTGTGATTCTTTCAACAAATCTGTTTTTCCTGCTGCCTCCTAAATATCATAGTGAGAGCGAAGTTCAAAATCATCGGGAAGTTCAATACCTTCGCGTTCGCGGAATAATTCTCTGATGTTGAATTGAGGAAGAGTGTCAGCAATTCTGTCCCAGGGAGGGATGAACTCGGTAAATATGTGTTTGTCGGGCGCTACCCCTGGATCCTCGTCGAGCAACCCCGCGGGAATCTCCAATTTATCACTGTCAGGATTTGCGGGTGGTACAGGACTTCCGCACTTGGAACAGAAGGACGAATGATAAGCTGGTGCTGCATATAGGATTGGCGCAGCAAATGTCGAAACCGATTTCTTGCCGGAGGTCATGCGGTATTCTGTCGCAAGCACGCCAATGGTCGGCATTCCGTGCGAACCGCTCGTTTTCCTACATCGATTACAGTGGCAGATTTCAAACGGTCCAGCTGCCCGCTCAAACTCAAAACGAACCTCTCCACAAAGGCAACTTCCATGAATTGTCATCTAGTCTCTCGCGTTGAGTTAGGAACAAAAAAACGGGTAGGCGGAACTTTTCCACCTTCTACGTTTACTATTGAAAGAAATTCTTCCATTACATTACTTTAACCCACAACACGACAAAAGCCCTTCCGTCGATGACCATCCTCAATTTCGAGTAGAACTAAAACCTGCTTCGAAAATCGAGTTAAATTCGACGTTCATCGCTTCCCAGGTAGCGCTGGTATGGCTTGTTGGTTCGGGTCAGGCTTCCGGTGGAGCCGCTTCGCCTTGTGATGCCTGCTGTTTTGTATACTGGCGGTTGGCTTCGCCGAGCACATACTGCCTGACTGCTTCAGCATCATCCGATGACATGAACTGGCTGAAACTGACCATACCGAGTGGTTGTAACAGGCCACCGATCACGATGTCCTGCCACGTTTTGTGTATAGCGGGTGAAGATCGGCGCAGGTCCGGATTGATCCCGCCGGTTCGCAAACCGCCACCGTGACAGGCCGAGCAATGTTTCTCGTACAGCACCTGGCCTTCGGCGATGATCTCTGCGCTGGCTGTTACCGGCAACGGCTCAGACATTGGGGTTTCCTCTTCCAGAGACAAAGCAGGCAGTTGCTGCTGACCACCAAGCTTGTACACCAGTACACGTGATTTGTTTCGGGCGTTCCAACCATGTGTTAGCGCACCGGCTTCATGAGCGCCGCCACCCCCCCAACCCGCTGCGACAGCGACGTACTGCTCACCGTTAATGGCATAAGTGACAGGCGCAGCCATTACCGCGGTTTGAGCTTCGCGGGACCAGAGTAGTTCACCGGATTCTGCGTTAAAGGCGTTAAAATTGGTGAAACTATCGCCCTGAAAAACCAGCATACCGGCGGTGCTTAGCGTGCCGCTGTTGCTGGTGCGCTGATGATCATACTCCCAGCGGGCTTCCTGTCTGACGGGATCCCAGGCCACCAGCTTGCCTTTGGCGATACTCGCCATGAATTCATCAACATCATCCATCGGTGGCGGTGCAGCGGCGAGGCTGTTGAAACCCGTATTCCAGTAACCATGCCCCGGTTCCCGGTCGATATCCAGGACCGGTGTGGCATAGCTCTGCGGCACCGACATTTCACCGAAGTAGATCAATCCGGTTTTCGGGTTATAAGACATGGGTGCCCAGTTATGACCACCTCCCATAAAAGGCATGACTGGGATGGGATTGTCGAAGTCTCTCGCCTTCGGATTTTCGATCGGCCGACCGGTTTCAATATCGATTTCGGTTGCCCAGTTGACCTGTGTGTAGGGTTTAGCCGAAATTAGTTCGCCGGTAACACGATCAAGGACATAGAAGAATCCATTCTTCGGTGCCTGCATCAGCACCTTACGCTGCTCTCCTCCGATGTCCAGTTCGGCCAGCATCATCGGCTGGGTTGCCGTGAAGTCCCAGGTCTCGCCTGGTGTCGTCTGGTAGTGCCAGACGTATTCCCCTGTGTCGGGCTTGAGCGCGACGATGGAAGCCAGGAACAGATTGTCGCCACCACCGGGGCTGCGCATCTGTTGATTGCGCGGTGAACCATTACCAACACCGATATACAGCAGATCCAGTTCCGGGTCGTAAACGATTGAGTCCCATGCGGTGCCGCCACCGCCCCATTTCCACCATTCACCGGTCCAGGTCTTGGCTGCCATTGCCATGGTTTCGTTTTCGAAGCCATCGGCAGGATTTCCGGGTACGGTGTAAAAACGCCAGGCCATTTCTCCAGTATCAACATGGTAAGCAGAAACGTATCCACGTACGCCAAGGTCAGCACCACCATTACCGATAATGACCTTGTCACTGGCTATTCGAGGCGCCCCCGTGATTGTGTAAGACTGATCACGATCCGTGGTCTGTACATCGAACAACACTTTACCGTCCGCAGCACTTAGTGATATCAGACGGCCATCAAGACTGCCGACGAATATCTTGCCCTCGTGATATGCCACACCACGGTTAACGGCATCGCAGCAGGCCTTAGCCAGAAAAGCACGGTCCACCTCAGGATCATAGAACCACTTCAGTGAACCAGTTGTCGCATCGAGGGCATAAACCATTGACCAACTGCCGGAAACAAACATCACTCCATCAACTATCAGTGGCGTGGCTTCAACGCCACGTTTCGTGTAGAGATCGAAATACCAGGTGAGCTCTAGTGATGAAATATTGTCGTGATTTATCTGTGTCAGTGTGGAATACCGCTGCTCGCCGAAGTCATTTCCATACATGGTCCACTCGACGTTTGGTACTGACCGTTTCTCACTCTCCTTCGGCGCGGTCGTTCGTTCCTCTTGCTGTGTATCGCAGGCTGTCAGCACCAGGCTGCAAAGCATTAGCAGATAGACTCTACGAATAAGAATAAACAGGGTTGGTTTCATGGCATTTACCGCAGTATTTGAGAGGTTAATGATAGAAGTGTAGCTTTCAACAGAGATTGAGTCAGCACAAGTTCATGCTCCGTGGCTATTCCACGGATCAGATCCGCCAAATCCCGTCTTTAACTATCCTAGGTCAGAAGTCATAAACTGGCGACTAGGTGAAGACTCACATATGTTGTGGGGGCCGTGCCACGAAGGCGAACTTGTCGTCAGCACTGAATCCGCATGACTTGTAAAAGTTGTGGGTAGACTCGCGTTTTGAACCTGTTTGTAACATTACCTTATAACACCCGACGCCCCATGCGTGCCTCAACGCATGTCCAAACACTGCGCTGCCATATCCTTGGTTTCGAAGGTCATGCCGGGTTACAACATTTTCCACGATCCCATATGGCGATACATCTCTTGAAAGGTTTGGGATTATATTCAGGTAACAGGTTGAAATGATCTGCTCATCAATCATGCCTACGAAAAGCTTGAGGAAATCACTCGATAGAATTTTGCCAAAGGTCTCCGAATCTCGCCCATCGTCGACTACAGCATCATCCGGGTTAAGTTCAGCGTAAAGGCTGAGTATTCCCGGGAGGTCACGTTCCTCGGCATCACGTATTAACATGAGTACGCTGCTCCTTACTACTTTTGACTCTTTATTAGATCAGATGCTACAACTCGTCAAGAGCTCAGAGGAGACTAACCTCTGGCCTGTATAATTTACAGCCCCGATATTAGTCTGACTGCAGCACAGAAGGCTTCTACTGCTTCTTTGAAATCTCTTCGCCTTTCTTCACCGTGACTTTCACTGAAGCAGAATGACAATCTCAATTCATTTAAACCTATGTCTGGATCACGAAGCCTCGCATCGGCGGGATAGAAGTCATACATTGGAATAACAACAATCCCGTGATTGGAGACAAGGTCAGTGATGAAATCGTCATCTGTTGTAATGTTGGGTGAAAGGAATTCAAAGACAGTAAAGAACCCGGCTTGTGGCTGGGTCCACTGGAAGAGTTCAGGCCACTTCCCCAGTCCTTCATCGAGGCCCTGCATCATTATTTCTCTGTTTTCACGATAGACTTTCAACTTCGCCTCTGCCACGGGCCACAGGGATTCAATTCGCTGAAAATTGCTGTCGTGAAGTAGTGCATCGAATCCATATAGTGCTTCAGGGTTGTGAAACAATATGTCCGCGCTGGCCTCGGTGACGAGCAGGTCACGCAAGGAGACTGAAATTTCACCCTTTATCTGAATTTCCGCTTCTGTATACAGAAATCCTACTCTTGGTCCGGGGAATCCGATTTTTGAGCCAGTGAACAGGTGGACAGAAAGTCTCGAGTCCATGCTAAAGAAGGGCAGGGGTCTGTCGTTCTTGCTGGCGTAGCTTATGTAAACGTACGGAGCATCTTCTACCACCAGTACACCGTATTCCTGAAGGACCTCAAGTATCTGTTGACGTCGTTTAATAGAAAAAGAGAAGCCAGCTGGATTGTGACCATCAGGTACCGTGTAGTAAAAAGGTACATATCGACCCGCATTCCTGGCCGACTCAATCTGCTCACGAAGCTTTTCAATGACAGGACCTTCTTTATCCATCTCAACACTAAAGATAGTGGATTGGTTTGAAAGTTCAGCTCTTGCAACAAAGCCTGCGTAGGTGGGTGCATCCGTAATATAGGCAAGTGGAACGCCAGATCTTTCAAAAAGTGAACATAAAAGGCTGATACCGCCAGACGCGCCCACAGTGGGCAGAAGGAAGTCCGGGTTCAGAGTGGTTTTCCAGTCTGCGCCATATACCGCAGCGAAGTTCTGTCTGACGGAAAGGGGGCCAAGTGTATCGGTATAGGAGTAGGATTCGCGCAGGTATTCTGGCAGGTCTTCAGCATTGTTGAGACCTTCTTGTTCCGCGAGATATTGGTAGTACCGGTCCTTGTGGGTCAAGAAGGTCCTTGGATCAGTTACTTCCGGGTGAGGGTAGCCTGCTCCCAGATGGTGTATCTTGAGACCTTTGTCAGCAGCAAGCTGCCGCAACCCCGGCAGAGAAGCAGCCATCTTCCGGGTCACAGATACTGATTGCAGGGTGATCTGTGGAGCGGACAGGGAGATATTTTTGGCTGACATGGTTACTTCGTTGCGTTATTAAGGGACGCCTATGATAACCGAGACGGTTTGATTCCGCCGCATAACATGCCTTTGAAATCAGGGGCTCTGCCTATTTCCCAGCGAGCAAATCCAGACACTCATCTGCGATTGCTTCGGGATGCATTTCACTTGAAATTTGAATTGCATTCAATCCCAATCGAGCTACTTCTGCTCTGTGGACGGGGTAATTACATAGAGTCGTGAATGTTAATTATTCGCCTGATTCACAGCGCCGTGTGAAAACCGTAAGGTTTATAGGGTGGTGTCACAACCAGTTCGGTTTGTGCCGAACCGGATGCCACCTGCCCATCTGGCAGGGTAACCTTTATAAAACAGAGAAACTCAGGACCAAAGATCTGTTTAAGGGATTGCCCCGAATAGGTGATATGGTCGAAGGGCTGCCTGGAAAAATCGAATTCATCCCACTCGCTCTGCAGCTCATCAGACCCTGGGTAGCTCACCATCGAACCACCGTCTTTCCAACTGCCCAGGTTGTAGCCAATGGTATGTGGCCACCAGGGTTTGCCAGTGGCTTCGAGTTCCAACAGCCAGTCATTACCCTGTGTATCGGTGAGTGTCACCCGTCCGGTTTTCATCAGCAGACCCCCTGGCTCAAACTCCAGATAATGATCCGCACTGACAAGGCTAATGCCATTGCCATCACTTGAATGACCCAGCATACCTTCAAAAGGGGTACCGAACCGATCATTCATCTCCAGCTGGTTACCGTCGCTGTCTTCGTGCAAGCCAAAAAAACCACTGATCAGGGGAGTTGAAAAAAGGATCCATAGCCGAAGCGCCCGTCTTGCGCCAGGTTGTTCCAGGGGACTCAGCCACCTCTTCTGCGGTGCCAGGGGAGGGCGCTCATAATACTGACCCCAGGAGTGATCCCGACTGGCGCACCAGTCTCCGGGTTGCACCGTCAAGAGTTCACCCTTGTAACGAATCCAGCCCGCCGCAGAACCAGCCTGACTGTAACGGGTCTGGTCAGTCATGACCCGGTGGTGATTGGTTGCAAAATGGTGCGCTTCCTCAAATGCCGGGGCGGTAGCCAGCCAGCTGAGATTAAAACTGAGGTCTGAATCATTTTCCTCAAGCAGTAACTGAATCTCTTCAAAGGGTTTGATAAAACGATAGGCATAGGGTCCGATACGGGTATCCATGTCTCCCTGCCAGGGGCGCTTGAAGCGTACTGTCTGTTGTATGCCGCCGCACATCATGGCGGCGTAACCCCCGATCATGTTGTTATTCGGGTTAATGCGCATACCCATGAACAGGAACATATCCCGGTCTGCTGAGAAGACCCCGAAGAAGTATCCATCGTCAAAAGAATAGTTACTGACGGCGGACCTAGAGAACGGATGACCTGTCTGGTGAACAGGAAATTCATCATATTGGCTCAACATGGCTTAACTCCCTGGGTGTGTGGAAGTGATTCTGGATGAGGGCTTTCTACCTATTTTTCACCAATGACCGGTCAGATACTTTGATGTTAGCACGCGCAACGTCTCATCTTCCGCACCTGGTGCAATATTGCGGCTAGCCTTGTCACGGCAGGGGAACAACGTCTGCTTTGGAGTCGGTTTGTAGGCTATTGTCACTGGTCACTTTTGCAGCTATCGTAATTTTCCCATCGACTTAATGTAATCATGCAAATGAATAGTACCAGGCTTTTTTTAATGGCGTGCCTAGCGCTTTTGAGCATACTCGCTGTGGCGGTTTTGATGAACCCGTCAAGCTTAGAGAATCAAACCGTTAGTGCTTCCGGCATTGATCTAGAAGCGCTGGAACATATGCAGTCGCCATCTCTGGGTCCTCGTGAGGCCAAGGTTGTGATTACCGAGTTCCTCGATCCAGCCTGCGGAACATGTCGGGTCTTCTATCCGCTCGTCAAGGGCTTGATGGACGAGCACACGAACCAAATTCGATTGGTAGTGCGCTTCCTGGCGTTACATGAAGGGTCAGATCAAGTCGTTGCCCTATTGCTGGCTGCCCGGCGACAGGACAAGCTTTGGCCGACTTTGGAAACGGTGCTAAAAACTCAAAGGCAATGGGCCATCCGTCACGTTGCCGACGTCAACAAACTCTTGCCGCTTCTTGGTGGCCTGGGTCTGGATCTTCAGAAGCTGCAAGTGGACATGAACTCCAGTGCTGTATTGGACCTCATCAAACAGGACCGGTCAGATGCCAGCAAGCTTAAAGTGTATAAAACACCTGGTTTTTTTGTGAATGGCAAGCCGCTGGTCGAGTTTGGCTACGAGCAGCTTAAGAGTCTGGTGGAAACAGAGTTGGAGTCTGAATCACAGTAGCAGATCAAGGCCCGGCGAATATCTTTTACAGGAGTGCCAGAGGTATTGCCGGGGTGAGTGTTGAAATTGGTTTTGCAACCAAATCGTGAATGCAGAGACCTCAATGTGATCAGCTAGTCGCAGAGTGCCCAGCCGACTTGACCCGGTCTTGAGGACTAACCGATCATCTAAGCCTGTTACACTTGTTCTGAGGTCCCTGGATCCTCTGGGATTAGGTTCACACTACTATTCAGATAGGAGCTTTGTTAATGAGCTGGCAAAAGCGTTTTCAGGTGATTCGATCTAACAAGATGTTCGAATCATTTATCATTATTATCATTATTACTTCTGCATTGCTTGTAGGAGTGAAAACGTACCAGGTCCCTGAGTGGGTCTCCAACGGGATAACCCTGCTGGACTGGGTAATCACTACGATATTTGTCATAGAAATTTCCATCAGATTCCTTGCTGAACACCCGCGGAGTAATTTCTTTAAGGACCCCTGGAATATATTTGACACTCTTATAGTGGCGATCAGTCTAATCCCTATAGAAAATTCGGATATGGCGCTGGTTGCGAGGCTGGTTCGTGTATTCAGGGTACTAAGAATGATCAGCATCATTCCTGAGCTTCGAGTGCTGCTGAACTCACTCCTCGTTGCACTTCCCCGATTGGGATATGTGATGGCGCTGATGTTCATCATTTTTTACATCTACGCAGCTGTCGGTAGCTTGCTGTTCGAGAAAATCAACGCGGATCTATGGGGTGATATAGCGATATCCATGCTGACCCTTTTCAGGGTGATGACCTTTGAAGATTGGACGGATGTAATGTACGAGGTGATGGAAGTCTATGGGTGGAGCTGGGCCTATTTTGTATCTTTTATCTTTTTTACGGCATTCGCTTTTCTCAATATGGTGATAGGCATCGTTGTGAATGTCCTGGAGGAGGAGCATGAAAAGTTGAAGGATGAAGATCCGGAAAACGTCTCCATGAAACAGCTTCATCTTGAGATACAGGAACTAAAGGGTATTCTGGAGGCTCAGGGAAAGACTTGAAACAAAAAGATCTGACACTAAAAGACCTGATGCAACCCGGGAGGAGAACAACATCTGCAAAGGGTTTATACACCGGTCAATTGACCGAAGGCTGCTAAATCAGTTTGCAATCCTCCCAGTGGAATAATTGATTCCAGGGGATCTAGTCACGCCTTTTAGGCGTCGGTCCTGTAAATAGACGTATGAACTTTCCGTGAGCGGAACAACCACCCTGTCTTCAAACAGGATTTCCTGTAAACGTCCAAAAATATTCATTCGTTCAACGATTTCCTGGGAGTGATGTGTGCGCTGCTCCAGCTGATTATACTCGGGATTGTCATAGCCAAAGGAGTTCCAGCTACTGTGTTCGGTAAACAAACTGACCCAGGCGATCGGATCAGTTAGTGCTCCCCAACAGAAGCCGGCCAGGCTCAGGTCAAAGTCTCCCTCAGTCAGTTTCACCAGGTATTGTTTGAAGGCTTGAGTATCAATACGGACCTCAATCCCCAGGTGGTTGATTAGTTGCGCCTGGAGAAACTCTGCCTGAGTTAGGTAAACCTCAGAAACAAGAAGCGTGAGTGGCGGCATTTCCTTACCGAGCTCACGTTTTGCTGCGTGCAGCGATTCCCTGGCCTCTACCATGTCATAGTTCAGTTCCTGAGCCGGATGCTCATGCTGAAACGACGCGACCGCACCACGCGTACTACTTGGGAAAATGCTGTCAACTTTAACTGCTCCCGGTAGCCCAACAATTTTGTCCGCATAGGTATCTCTATCGATGGCATGGCTAATCGCTCGACGTAGATGAATGTTGTTGGTTGGTCGAGTCCGGTCAAAACTCATTCCCACCCAGGAAGTACAATTCATCGGAGCCTTGTGAATACGCAGCCCATCCTCCATCGCATCGTTGAGAAGCGTGGAGTTGATTCTGAAACTGGCGAGCTCGCCGCTGTTAAACAGGTTATATTTAGCCCTAAAATCAGGTGTCATATAGGCGAAGTTGAGCGCTTCAAGCTGGATACGGTCACTATTCCAATAATGCGGGTTCTTGATCAGTTTCAGTGAAGCACCATGTACCCAGCTTTCCACCATGAATGGGCCGTTTGACAACAGGTTCCCGGCATCTGCCGCATAGCGACCTTCTTGTGCTTCAACGAAGTCCTGGCGCAATGGCATATAGGGTGAACCGGTAAACAGATTGAGCGCATATGGAGCTTGTACGCTCAGCCGGATTTTCAATGTATGTTCGTCAATGACATCAACTCCCAGAGCATCCACTGGCTTAAGACCGTTCAGGATATCCGTGCCATTTACAAAGAGATGGACGTATGCGGTAGAACCGCCGGCACCGGTTTTTGGGTCGACGAGTCGATGCAGTGCATAAGAAAAGTCTGCTGCTGTAACTGGTTTACCATCACTCCATTTCGCATCCTCGCGCAACCAAAAGGTAATTTCGCGATCCTTGAATTCCCATTTGTGAGCAACGCCAGGAACTATCTCACCTCGCCTGTTCAGGTTAACGAGGCCTTCCTGGATGTGAGTAATAATTAGATAGCTGTCCACATCCTCCTGCAGCGTGCTATCAAGGGTAGGGGGTTCACTCCTAAGGCTGAGGGTTATGCTGTTGTTCTCGACATCAATACCAGCGCACTGGGCCGACATGCCATGATAAAGAAGCATCAGTGCCAATATCACTGGAAGCTTGCTGGCAAAACCGCTTCCTGCTTCGCTAATGTTAGGCCTCAAAAGTAGCTCCCAATATTTGGACGGTAGGTTAAGGCATATCATCTTGAAGAGGAACCTATAAAATTTCGAAGAGAAAGCAGCGCTCTCCTGAATTGAAGACACGCATGGCACTCGCAACAATCAGAGGTTTTGGATTTGAACCGAAATTCCCCGGGCGCAATGCGCAAGTTGGTGGCATTTACATGATCGGAACGGTAGTTTGCCCAAATGGATATGAGAGAACAAACTAGGCTAGTGAAGGCGATGGTCGAATAGCTGAGTACGACTCTGAATGAGGAATGAGTAAATGAATATACCTGCAGTTACCCGAGTATATAAAAACCACCATCTGGACTCCACTCGATGGGAGAGTTATACGCCGAGAGATGATGACATTATCGTTACGACTTCGTATAAGTCGGGTACTACCTTTACACAACAGATCCTTTACAACATGTTGGTGCGTGATACGCAGCATGATGATGAACTACCCGAGATAAATGCGATATCCCCGTGGGTAGATGCACGCTTCTGGGGCATTACGAAAGAAGATCTCGTCCCCCTTCTGGAGGGGATCAAGCATCGCCGATTTCTGAAATCCCACCTGCCGCTCTATGGGCTGCCCTACTATGAGCAGGTCAAGTACCTAATTATCGGTCGAGATGTGCGAGACGTGTTTATGTCGATGGTCAATCACTATAGCAACTATACTGATTTATCATATGCAGTGCTTGAGCAGGATAACCCTGGTCTGCCTTTCCCCCGGTATGATGGTGACATAAAGGCCTTTTGGAAAAACTGGATTACCAGGGGATGGTTTGAGTGGGAGCAGGAGGGTTATCCAATGTGGGCGAATATGCAACACACTCAATCCTATTGGGAATACCGGCATCTGCCTAATTTTCTGTTCCTGCACTATGCTGATATGCGCGCTGATTTACCTGCCGCGGTCAAAAGAATTGCAGATTTTATCGAGCATGATCTTTCTGAAGATGAAATAAGCGCTATCGTCTCTGCAACAGATTTTGAGAATGTCAGGAAGAAGGCGGTAGCCAAGGCTAAGCAATTGGAAGGTCAACCACAGTTCTTCAATGGCGGTGATGCTACATTCTTCTTCAAGGGCAACAATGGTCGCTGGAAAGACGTGCTGGACGAGGAAGATCTCTGCATGTATGAAGAAACTAAATCCAAGGTCCTGAGCGAAGACTGCGCTGCCTGGTTAGAACAGGGGGATGCGGCTCTTGAATCCTGATATGCCGGTATTGCCCTGGAGAAAGTCTCTTAATTGGCCCCCTATTCGATTGCCAGTGGTTTTGCAGATACGCAGAATGTCATGAAATATTACCGTCCGTCGTAAAGGGCAGTTAAGGCTGTAAATTTAGGCCAATGCCCCTCTTCCCTCATCAGCCGCCGCTGGTCGGAAATGCCTGTGACCTCCATCACACTTCGACATTTTCGAGGGGACAAGGCTATCACTCTTGGTTAAAACAGTAAGAAACCAATTGGGTGGCTGTTATGTATCCTCTTCATTATGCAAAACTGGCGGTAGTATTTTTCCTGCTACTGGTATCTATGTCTATCAACCTCGAAGACAATCTGATTGCCCGTGTTGGAATGCCTGGTGGCTATGGCGCGGCATTCCTGGTGGCCGTCACTATGACGGTACTGCTTAGTGGGCGTTCTCCAGCGTTAGTTGCTCTGGCAATTATTTTCAGTATCAATGCGAATATGCCCATGGACTTCAGTTTGAACTTTGGGATTGATCGTGACATCTACTGCGGTTTCATGGTGTCGTTTCTAATTGTCCCCTTCATCGAAAGAATTGTTGACTAGTGGGTTCTGCCTGGACAATTTTCAGGGCTGACTGAATAGGGACCCCTGTTAGCTAGTTCTGGCACAGTAAAGATTCTTTCAAGTAACATAGAGCAACAGAAACTTAGAAGAGTCATTGGTATGCGATTAGTCATTTTTATCTTGGCAGTAACAGGGCTGCTTGCTGCCTGTGAGCAGAAAGCAACTTCTTCCAGTCAATCGGTTGTCAAAGACCCTGGACAACTTGCTGAAGAGAAGGCGCTATCAGAATCAGAGCGTCTTAACAGGTGGTTTGATAAGAAGTTTGCAGAGGAACTTTCCCATAGCCCAATCTGGACAACCCAATTAGGGCGCAAGGATAATTACGATCAGATAGACGATCTTAGTGAGCAGGCTGAGATTGAACTGCTGAAATGGCGCGAAGAGTCGGTTGCAGAGCTAAAAGCCATTTTTGACTATGAAGCACTATCAGCAGACGCCAGGGTTTCTTACGACGTATGGGTTTACCAGTATGAAAACGCCAGGGCGCTGGCACCCTATCGTCGAAACAGGTATGTCTTCACCCAGATGCAGGGAGAACAATCCATGCTCCCTAACTTTCTGATTAACTACCACCGGGTGGATGATGAGTCGGACATGTGGGCATACATTAAGCGGATCAGCGGAATTTCTCGTGCCATCAATCAATTACTTGAGCGTGCAAAGGTTGCAGCAGCCGAGGGTGTACGGCCACCCCGCTTTGCCTACGATGGGGTCATAGAGGAGGCAAGCAATCAGTTACAAGGTGAGCCCTTTGTTTCCAAAAGCAATAAGGACGCGCCCCTTTGGAGCGATGCCAAGGCCAAAATTGAGGCGCTAAAAAAAGCAGAAAAGATTGACGGAGTAAAAGCTGGCGAATTGAACGCCGCGGCCAAAAAGACCCTACTGGAGAACTTTCAACCCGCCTACAAAGAATTGATTGGTTGGTTTGCCGACGATATTGAAAACACTTCTGCAACTGCGCAGGGTGTTGGTGCGCTCCCAAATGGGGAGGCTTTCTACAATCTGACACTTGCCAGCCGTACGACGGTCAACCTAACGGCGGATGAAATTCACAATATTGGTCTGGCGGAAGTAGCCCGGATTCTTGAAGAAATGGAGGCTATCAAGCAGCAGGTCGGGTTTGAAGGGTCGCTAAAGGAGTTCTTTGCGCTGACTAAAAACGACAGGCAGTTCTTCTACCCTGACAATGACGATGGACGCACCAGCTACATCAACGACACAAACATTTTTCTCGATGCAATCAAGGCAAAACTGCCTCAATACTTTGGTCTTCTGCCCAGGGCGGATTTAGTGGTTAAACGTGTGGAGGCCTTTCGAGAGCAGGACGGTGGCGCAGCTCACTATAGTTCTGGTACGCCAGATGGTTCACGCCCGGGTGTCTACTATATGCACCTGCCGAACATGAACTTTTCGAGTCTCAACATGGAGTCGACCGCCTACCATGAGGGTAACCCGGGTCACCACATGCAGATATCCATTGCACAGGAGTTATCAGGTGTCCCGGAGTTCAGGACGCAGATATTTTTTACCGCCTATGTTGAAGGTTGGGGACTGTACGCCGAAGGGCTGGCAAAGGAAATAGGCGCTTTTGAAAACCCTTACATGGACTTCGGTCGCCTCACCCTTGAGGTATGGCGGGCGATTCGCCTTGTAGTGGATACCGGTATTCACTCGAAGGGCTGGTCTGAAGAGCGTGCGATCCAGTACTTTCAAGACAACTCACCCCTGGGAGATAGCAAAATCAGGTCGGAAGTTCGGCGCTATATTGTATGGCCAGGGCAGGCAACGGGATACAAAGTTGGAATGCTTAAAATACTGGAACTGCGGGAAAAAGCAGAAACTGAACTTGGTGACAAATTCGATATCCGCGGATTCCACGATACGGTTCTGGGTGGAGGGGCGCTACCCCTTTCTATTCTGGAACGACAAGTGGATAGCTGGATAGGAAAAATGAAACAGTCCTAACGAATACAGGCGGCCTCGGTGGTGACTCTCGAAGTGGCAACTCTCGATGTGGCAGCGGTATTTCACGTGAATGATCTTGAGACCATTCAGGATTGTGCAGGCTGATCGCGATTGCCGATGCCTCGAATATCTGCTAAAAAATGATGCCCACAATCATTAGGTGCCAAACCATGACAAAAGATCAGCAAACTGAAGTTGAAGCAGCAGCATTTCGTGCTCTGGTAGCGCACCTGCGGCAGCGCAGCGACGTGCAGAATATAGGCCTGATGAATCTTGCAGGCTTTTGCCGTAACTGCCTTTCAAAGTGGTATTCAGCGGCAGCAAAGAAATTTGATTCAGATTTCAACTATGCCGATGGCCAGCAATATGTTTATGGTATGAGCATCGACGAATGGAAGCGCGACCATCAAACCAAAGCAAGCGATGCACAACTGCAACGATTCGAGGAAACCAAACCGCATCACGCAAAAATCAGCGGTTACTGATTAGTAGCCTGACTGAATGAATTTACGCGCAACAGTTTAACCGTTAGGGCCGATTTTCTTCCCATAGGCCGCAGATAGTTTTTCCAGGTAATCATCGTCTGCCCTGGCTCCCCACTGGCGCATCTTTTCTCTTGAGGTTTCCGGTGGTCGACGACCCTTGCGTGTTGGTTCGCTGCCAATGGCACCGCTATCTTCCAACTCCTTCAGTGATGTAGCGTCCAGATTCAGGAGTTCACCAAGAACCTGGTGATTGTGCTCACCCAGCAGTGGTGTGTGAGAACGGGGTTGACGCTCCATGGCTGAATAGTGGGCAGGAACCTGGCGAGGGAACAACCTTGATCCAACAAGTGGGTGGTCTATGACCTCGTAGTACTCACGCGCTTTCAGTTGCGGATCAAATAAGGTCTCACTGGGGTCAAGTACTGGCCCGGCCGGGACGCCAGCCGCCAATAAGGCATCAGCTGCCTCCCGGTGGGTGTGCTGCCCTGTCCAGTCTTCTATCAGGGGGCGCATCGCCTCCTGGTTCTCGTGGCGTTTCTCCTGATCACTGAATTGTGCCTCCCCGGTCCAGGCTGGAGATCCAATGGCGCGACAAAATGCTATCCAATCCTGCTGGTCTCTTACCGCCATAGCTACCCAGGAGTTGTCCCCTTTGCATCGATAAGTGTCATGGGGCGCCATACTGGTATGGAGATTTTCAGATGGCTTCCAAACCCTGTTATTCATGGACAGGTCCGTCATCGCGTCGCCAATGGCAGCAAGCACGGCTTCGCGACCCGAAACATCGATATATTGCCCCTTACCAGTCTTGTTTCTGTGGTGCAGTGCCGCAAGTATGGCCATTGCGCCTACAGTCCCGAGGGTCCAGTCTCCGTAGCCCGTGAGGGAGGTAAGTGTTTGATCTTCATCGTAACCGGTAATTGCAGTAAGACCGGCCATTGATTCCATGGCGGGGTAGTAGGCAGCCCAACTCTTGCGTGGTCCATCGGCGCCGAAACCTGACATGGATGCCATGATAATGCTTGGGTTCAATTCCTTAAGGGCATCATAATGGAGGTTGAATCGGCGCATTGTCTGTGGGTTGTAATTCTCGGTTACCACATCACAGTGAGGCACCAGCTTCCTGAATAGATCCTTGCCTGTATCAGTGGTGAGATCAAGGGTGATATCTCGCTTCCCGACATTCAGGCGGTGAAAGTAGGCAGCTCGTTCCCATGGCTTCTCACCAGGGTCTAGTTCCGCGGGATTCATCTCTCGGGTTGGAATATCCGGCCTGGTGACAGCCTCCACCTTGATAACGTCCGCTCCCAGGTCAGCCAGATAGAGCGTACCAATTGTGCCGGCATAAGCTCTTGTCAGGTCAAGGACACGCACACCTTCTAATGGAAGTTTACTCATGGTCAGAGTACCCCCTGATTTTCAAGTGACGATAAATCTGTTAGCCCCAATAGTTCCGATAGTACTGTCTCATTAGACTCTCCTGCCTGTGGGGCGACACTTAAGTGTGGTGGTGTCTCCGAAAGCCGAGCTGGTGAACCAGGGACTGCTAGCTTCCCTGCAATCGGGTGTTCTATATCGACGAAAAATTCTCGCTCCACAAGGTGAGGTTCGCTTGGCAGTTCATCCGGGGTCAGCACATAGCTGAATGGCATGCCCTTGGCCTGGGCCGCTTCAACTATCTCTGCCCTTGTGCGCGTTGAAAAGAAAGGCTCCATAAATTCAGCATCGAACTCCTCGGCCTTTTCTGCTCGCAGGGCATGGTTCTTAAAGAGTTCATGTTCTGCCAGTCCTGGATCACCCAGCATGGCGGCAAGCTTTTTTAATCCTCCAATGCCTGGCAACACGTCCACGAAACCATCCTTGCAGGGGTAGCGGCCTGCACCGCCGCGACCACGTGCATTGGCGCTTGGCAGTGGTACCTGGGCGATACCCGTGTAGGAATAGGTTGTTGGCGCTGCCATGTCATTTCCAGCGATGGCTTCGAGCAGGGATACATCCACATGTTGCCCTTCTTCGGTAACATCGCGTTGTAGTAGTGCGCCCATGGCTGATAAAAACGCGATACGGCCACCTATGTACATTCCCTGGTATCCGCCCATGCGAATGGGTCTTTTCCCATTGACTGCCCTGACGGCGAGTGTTCCAGAAAAGGCTGCAAGGGTCAGTTCAGTTGACGGGTAGTCGCGGTAGGGTCCAGTTTGGCCAAAAGGTGTAATCGACAGGTAGATCAACTTGTCATTTAAGGTGCACACGTCCTCGAAACCGAGGCCGAGATTGCCGAGTCTGCCAGGCGCTTCATCTTCAACCAGAATGTCCGCTTTCGCGATCAACTTATTCAGCAGTGATTTGCCTTCGTCATTTTCAAATGACAGGGAGATGCTCTTTTTCCCGCCGTTTAGATAAAGGTGTGAAGCACCGGTTTCCTGGTTTGGTTCATCATTCTTAAACGGGCCAATATCCCGGATAGAGGCTCCCTTATCTGCCGGCTCCACCATAACAACGTTCGCACCCAGGTCAGCAAACCACTTGGTGCAGTAAGCCCCTGCCAGGCCGTGACAAAGATCAAGGATGAGGAGATCATCGAGCGCACCATCAGACATATAACATTCCTTTGTCAGGTTATTTTTGTTGGACCAGTGTTACTGGACCGGCCAGACAATTTCATCTGGGTTGGATTTGGATGGCAGCAGGACTTCTGCATTGCCTTCGGTGACGCGGGTCCCCAACTGGTTATCATTCCAGATCTCGATCTCGATGATGTTGTTGCCGTCTTCCTGGCGTTTACCAGTGACCTTGCCGCAGCACCAGGTGGTGTCGCCCATGATATTAAATGATGGAAAGCGAATATCGAGCCTGGACAGGTAACCCGCATCTCCAGCCCAGTTCGTCAGCATATGTACTGTCCAGTTGATGCGTTGATAGCCCGCATCATAGGCGCCGGGCAGACCCAGATATCGCTGGCAGCGTTCATTGCTGTTGTGTATGACGAGTGGAATTTCAGGAATGCCCCACTCGTTAACAAAAGGCAGACCTGGATGTCGCTCGAACAGTTTGAAGGCATTGCCGTGGGTGTGGCTCCATTCGCCAGGTTCCCCGCGAATCAATCTACCACCACCGATTTCACCCACACCGCGCTGAGCTTGGCTGGTTGGTCCCTTCACAACGAAGGGCAGTTCTTCACCTACCGTTACGTCCTCCCAGAACAGTGGTTTGTCACCGAGAAGAACTTCTTTGTTGAAATCCTCTTCGATCTTCTCGAGATCCTCAGCAGTATATTCTGCAAGTCCGCGCATCTTCTGGTTCTTGGCAATGGATTTGGAGGTTTTTCGTTCGGCACGGTGCCAGGAAGTGAACATGCTGCCGATTTCTTCGCCGCGATCATTGTAGCCGGTGTTGATGTACTCCTGGACAACGGCCTCACCGCTGGTCTTGCTCTTTTGCTTTCGGACTTCGGTCAGCACACCGACGCTGGTGATGTAGTCTCCCAGTTTAATGGGTCTGATCCACTTGATCGTTGTGCCCCGAAACCAGGCATGGAGCCCTGGCATCCCATCTCTGGCTGCATTTGTCACCTCAATACCTATGATGTTCCAGGGGGGTGAGATGAGTGAACCGTAATTTGAGCTAGCCGCGTACTTAGGGTCAAGATACAGGGGGTTGTAGTCGCCTTGAGACATGGCAGAGCGGCGTATGCTACCCGCTGTGCAGCGCATATCTTCAAGCTCCCAGTCTTCAAAATCACGTCGTCGTTCAACGCCAATTCGACTGGCAAGTTTTTCAACGGATTCATCGGTGATGCGGCCGTAGTTGGGGTTTCCGCCTTTAAAGCCAAAGCCCGTATTCAGGTTGCTGGTGTCATTCTCAGTAGACATAAAAATCTCCTCGTTCTAGGCTGTGGGCAGAATTACTTCAGCTGTGCCGGTGGTAATAAGTTGCTGCAATTGGTTCTCCTGCCAAACTTCTAACTGCACGACATGGGTGTCGCCTTCCTGCCGTTTGCCAGTCACGCGACCATAGCTACGGGTAACGTCACCAATCATATTTGCTATATGAAACTCCAGGTTCATACGCAGCGGGTATCCGGCATCTCCCATCCAGTTTGCCAGGGTTTGGATGATGAAGTGTGGACGGTCCGCGTTGGACTCGAGTGCCCCCGGTAGTCCTCCCCAATGCTGTGCCCTGTGGTGAACCCAGTCAATCGCCATGACCGGTTCGAGAGCGCCATTTTCATTTTCGAAGAATCGTTCAGGATGTTGTTTCGACTCATCATTGGCCTGCTTGTGCCCCCAATACCAGGTGCTCTCTGAACGCGGGATATGCCGAGTGCGCGTGGTGGGACCCTTAAGTACAAACTGCAACTCATCTCCTTCCTTGACATCACCCCAGTACAGCGGCGCAGCACCACGTTGTTGTTCGAGTTTGTATTCTTCTCCCAGGGCTTCGATATCTTCCTGGCTGTGCATGTGGGCATCCTGTCGGTCACCAAAAAGAGCGCGCTGTGCATCGGAACCACGTTCATACATGTGCCAGTCCAGCAGGACCCGGCCGATAGATTGGTTCTCCTTCGTGGTGACGCGGGTTTCGATTGTCGCTGAAACTATCCTGCCACCAACTCCAGCCCTGGTAACTTCCTCGACAGCGGTGATTTCACTTTCCGCCAGGATGATGTCACCCATTCGAACGGGTTGATCAAATTCCAATTGCATGGCATTCAGTCTGGAAAATGCACCAGGCAGGATATCAGTTTCCGGGTCGATCTGTTCATGTGAGACGATGATAGCCGGGGGTGCGATGATGCTT